>CAKZVK010000172.1 GCA_937921825.1 uncultured Saprospiraceae bacterium | reverse complement strand
TTCACCGCTTCTCTTATGGATGGTGGTTGGGGCTGGCCTAAGGAGCATGCTTACGCCATCTTCGGCACCTATACGTCATTGGTATACCTGTCGACTATTCTAGGAGGCTACATGGCTGATAAAAAAATAGGTTATCGGATGGCCGTGCTTATTGGGGCACTACTTATGACCATCGGGCATGCTTGTATGGCGGTAGAGACCCCTTTCTTTATCTATGCAGGACTCACAGCGCTGGTCTTCGGTAGTGGCTTCTTCAAGCCTAATATGACCTCTATCATATCTGAGATGTATAAGGATCACTCTGAGAAAAAAGATGGGGCCTATACTATATTCTATATGGGGGTAAATGCAGGCGCCTTCTTAGGCATATTGCTTTGTGGCTATCTCGGAGAGAAAGTGGGCTGGTCTATAGGCTTTGGTCTGGCAGGAGTATTCATGCTATTCGGCTTGCTACAGTTTTGGTTAGCTCAGGATATCTTTGGCACTATAGGATTGAAACCTAAGAAAGAAGATCCTAATAAAGTAATAGAAGATGATGGCGCTAAGAGAAATCCGTTTACAACTTTGGACAAAGTATTAGCGGGACTAGCAGCTGTCTTAGGATTAGCTTGGATAATAAATGATCCAGTCTCTAAGATTTCTAATGGTGCAACCAATATAGCAGCCAGCTTAGGAATAGGAGGAGTATCAGGCGCTAATGTGCTTATACTGACAGCGCTGATATGCTTTATACTATTGCTAGCGATGAGGATACCTCGATATGATAAGGTCACTCGAGATAGAATGTTGTCTGTTATCTTCTTTGCAGTCGTTACGACTTTCTTCTGGGCACTCTTTGAGCAGGCACCAGGGTCTCTAACGATCTTCGCTAAGGAAAATACAAATAGAGTCCTAGAAGGAAATTCAGCAATGACCTTTAAGATTGTCAACTCTATGATGACGATTATACCTCTGGCAATTATCACTTGGGTATTAAGTAAACTCTTCAAGCAGACTTTTGCACGATTTGCGGTTTCTAATATTGTACTGGCTTTAAGTTTCGTCATTATTTGGGCGATCGCACTATGGATGCTTTACACAGAGTTTGGAAAGGAAGTAGCAGAAATTCCAGCATCTTGGTTCGGAATATTAAACTCCTTATTTATAATCGCTTTTGCACCTCTATTTTCTAAGTGGTGGGAAAGTAAGTACAATCCTAGTGCGAATATGAAGTATGCGATAGGTATGCTCTTGCTCGGACTAGGTATGGCCGTAGTCGCCGTAGGTTCGGCAGGTATAGAACCAGGTGCAACTGCTACAGTAGGGGTAAGTATCTTTTGGTTAGTGTTTGTATACCTCTTCCATACTCTGGGAGAGTTATGTGTCTCACCTGTAGCACTATCCTACGTCAGTAAGTTAGTACCAGGACGAATGATTGCCTTTATGTTTGCGATGTGGTATATCGCAGTAGCTATTGGTATGAAGCTCGCAGGGGTATTTGGTGAGATGTCAGAAGGTATCGCAGCAGAACATGGCTTGAGTCATTTCTTCTGGATTCTTACAGCGATCGCAATAGGCTTTGCAATATTCTCAGCGATCTCTGCACCTGTCATAAGAAAACTGATGCACGGTATCAGATAGACGATATATTTTATTACTCAATCTCAGAGGGCTTTCGGTTTGATAATCGAAAGCCTTTTTTTATGAGTCTAGTGAAAAGTATAAAGTCAAACGAGTGAATAAGATCTAGTGTACAGCTATAATCGAGAAGGCATTATTATTAAAGGTTACGGTATTTCCTGCGGATTGCCCTTTTAGTTGTTGGCCTAGAGGAGACCCTAGAGACATGCTGAAGTATTTGTCATCTAGGATGATCTTTCCTAAGCTTACAGCAATATAGTAGTTGCCCTTATCGGTAATGACTAAGCTGCCTTCTTGGATTGATTCATTGGCGGTCAGAGGGACTTGACTTAGGAGTTGTTTTTGTTCTTTGGCCTTGATTATAATTGTTTTATGTCTATCCATCTCTGCTTGGAGCATAGCTCTTGATGTTTCGAATTTATCACCGGCACTGCTTTTATTCTCTTGCTCTAGAGAGTCCTGCAGTCTTGTGAGGATATCCTGATTGGTCTTTATTTGTTCTTCTATCAGGCTCAGGCAGCTGATGTAAAGTTCTTTCTTTATGGCTTGGTAGTTTTTCATCGCTAGAATCTTAAAGTTATGCTTTTCATTGCTGCAAGTTGTAATTTGTTTTCTGATACTAAAAAAGAGTAGCGTAATGGAAATTTTAAAAGGCATCCTTTCTACCTGGTTCCCCACAGTCATGACAGCACTGTTCTTCTTTGCAATGTACAATATTGTAAAGAAGCTAATGGAACGCCAGGCAAAGGGTCACACAGACAAAGGACTTATTAGATCAATCGTCCTTTTCTCTATTTTACTTATTGGTATAATTTCAGTCATACTAGCCCTGCCGATGAGCCCTGATCAGAAAAGTTCTGTGACCAGTCTAATCGGTATAGTATTATCTGCGGTACTGGGTTTGAGTTCTACGACATTTATCGGTAACGCCTTGGCAGGTATTGCCTTGAGGATGAGACATAGTTTTAGACCTGGCGACTTTATCCAAGTCAATGATATATTCGGAAGAGTAACGGAGCAAGGTCTATTCCATACAGAGATACAGACCATAGATCGAGACCTAACCACCTTACCTAATATGACCTTGGCTACTAATGCTGTAAAAGTGACAAGATCCTCAGGTACCTTTATCAGTGTAGAATGCAGTCTTGGTTATGATGTGAATCGATTGAAGATAGAAGAAGCCTTACTGAAGGCCGCTAAGAATAGTGGCCTTGAAGATGCTTTTGTACATATCATATCTCTTGGTGATTTTTCTATAGTCTATAGAGTCCATGGCTTGCTCAAAGATGTACGATCTATAGTCAGTGCTAAGTCTAGATTGACCGGTGATGTTATAGATGCACTCCATTCAGCTGGAATAGAAATAGTCTCCCCTAACTTTATGAATCAGAAACAGGTTGGGGACACCATATTCATACCTCAAAAATATAGGACTAACGATAAGCAAGTGCTAGAGGAAAATACACCTGAGAACATCATCTTCGATAAAGCAGTGGAAGCAGAAGGGATAGAAAAGCGGAAGGAGCTACTCTCTGAGGTAGAAGAAAAAATAAAGAAGGAACAGCAGCAACTGAAAGAGCTAAAGGATTCCACAGAAAAAGTAAAACTCGAAGAGAAAATTAAAAAGACGAAAGAACTCAAAGAAAGACTAGAGAGCAAGTTGGAAACTAAGGTCGATGAATTAGATAGAAAGAGCTAGTCAATGACCGCTAATTATAAATAATCGTAAGTGATCATTCTGGAGCTAAAAAAATCGTAAATTCATTTATAGCTAAAGAATTATTAGTCCTATCCTTTACCACGGGGATCAGAACTATCAGTTCGGGGGATATATTAGTACCCCACTATTTATTAGTCCTTTTGGTTTTTTTAGTGCCCCATTTTGCTTCATTGAGAACAATACTGTACATGGGTTACAAAAAAAATATTAGGTTTAATACCTCTAATTGGAGGACCGCATAGGCGGTCCTTTTTTATGCACTTATGATTCTAAGTCTATATAAGTCGACATGGAGAAAGCAGGAACACAGAAGCAGAGAAACACTAAATCCTCTTGTCCGGAATTAGTAATTCTTTGGCGAGTATGAGCAGGAATTCTGAGTAACTCATGGGCTTTGAGTTCGTAGGTTTCGTCTCCTACTTCTGCAAGACCCTCTCCACTCAGTATATAGTATACCTCAGAAGTACCCTGCAGATGATGCCAGGCTGTAGTCACACCAGGTTCTACGCGAGCTCTAGCGATAGATTGTGTTCTGTCATCGTCTTGGTTCAGCAGTTCTATAATATGACATCTTTCTGATGTTTCATATTCACTACTCAGGTCTGTATACTTTTTTAAGACTGTCATTTACGGTTATGATAATTAGAATTGTATGAGAATAATTATATTGGTACTTCTTCCCCCCAATTTAGTAACTAGTACCGACTTATTACATTGAAACTAGTATTGTCCATAATCATTCTATTATGCTGTTATAACGCATCGGCTCAACTTGTCAGTTCTGATAAGCACTATTCTACTCATAATGGGCTTCCACAAATTCAAGTGACTGACATTCTCCAGGATGACAATGGGTATATCTGGATATCTACAAAGAAAGGAGTAGCAAAATTTAATGGAGAACAATTCGAAACATTAGAACTTCCAGATGTAAAGTTGTCTCATGTATACAACATCGAGATGGATAGCAAGGGTAGAATAGTATTTTCTGTAGCTGGAAAAGAATCTACGGTCTTAATCTATGATGGATCTGATTTTGAAAGAATTAATATACCGGATTTACGTCGCGCCTATTACTACTATAAAAAGGTGCTAGGGCAGCATATATATTATCTAAGCAAAGACAAGAAAGTAAAAAAATTTCCAATAGATAATCCAGAAGAGATGGAGACCATAGAGATTAATGATGACATCAGTTTTATGATAAAACATCAAGACAAAATCTATGGTATAAATAACACTAGAGACAAAGTCTATGACCTTGTATCTAGAGCTTTAGTGCTGAGTACTGAGGAAGCCAAATACGGTATACATTACAGTTCTAGACCTAATCAAAAGATTAAGCTGACTCATAATTTTTCGGACGTTCATAGAATTGAGATATTAAGTCCTGACCTTAGCCATACTGAAATACGTTATGAGCTCAATAAAAAAACTTCGCAGCTATCAAACTTAGATATCTCCAAGAATAAATCTAAGACAATCATAAATGCTGGGGATAGAATCCTTTTGATAGATGGTCCAAAGGTTACATCTGAGTTTTCGGTAAAAAACTTTACCAGAGTCTTGTATCTAGAAGATAGGGATAAGAATCATTGGATATCTCATGAGAATGGTTTAGAATTTTTCTCTAAGGCCAGCTTTATAAGCCATCCTTTAGATTTTGCAAAAGATGTTTGGGCTATAGCGGAAAGGGATGGTAAGTACTATACTGGTTCTTATTCTGAAGGCTTATCCGAATTAGATTTTAAAAAATCTAGCTCCAAGAAACTGGAATTGCCGCTGAGTGATAGAATAAATTATACAGCAGTAAAAGATAGAGCTGACAACATTTATTTTGCAGGCAACTCTAATGTGTGGAAGTATAATGGTTCTGGCTTTTCTAAGTATAGCTGCGGATATAATAATGCCAACTTGGCCAATTATTATGACTTTGAGCAAGACCAATTAGTGGTCGGCGGTAATAAGCAAGTGGGTATATTAGCTTATGGTGATAACGAAATAAAGTATGTTGAAGACCTTTCGGATAGTATAGTTACACGGTACGTAGTTGCGCTAGTTCGAAAAGATGAGAATCAGTACTGGGTAGGCACTTATAATGATCTTGCACTTTTTGACTATAGTGTCCAGCAATACCGTTCGTACAATCATATCTTCCAGAAAGGAGAAGAAGGGGCGATCTGCTTGGAATCACATGGACGAGATAATTTGTGGATCGGCAACACAGCTGGTCTTTGGTATCTTGATACAAAGAAAGATACACTTATACCTATTGCAGAAGAGATTTTGGAGGGTGAATATGTTATGGCGATTAAAGAATTACCCAATGAAATATTAGCCATCGGCACCTCGAATGGATTCTCGATTTTAGATCTAAAAGAATTTAATAATAGCAATAGAATCAGAATAAAGCAATTTAATAGTAACAACGGTTTCTTAGGTGAAGAAGTCGCTCAGAATGGCTTTTATCTGAAAGGCAGTGAATTATTAATTCCTTCTGCCACCTATCTTACTTCCGTAGATATAGAAGATCTAAATTTCGAAGAGGACTTTTCTAATCTCTTAGTGACTAGGATTAATAACCACAACGTGGACTGGGATAATTCTGACAATATCAAGTTGGACAAAGGAGAGAACATCGTCAATATTCACTATGAAGGAGTAGGCTTTAATAGACCCAATGAGACGAGGTATTCTTATCAGCTGGAAGGTATCGATGAGTATTGGTCAGAATGGACTCAGCAAAGTATGGCTCAGTATAATGATCTGCAGAGCGGTGAGTATACCTTCAAGGTTAGAAAACAAAATGCCGTCTATACCACTGATCAGGATTATCCAGAAACCAGTATAGATTTTAAGGTCCGATTGCCAATATATAAGGAGCCCTATTTTTATAAATTAGCTGTGAGCATCTTGCTTCTCATGTTGCTGTTACTTTACTACCTGTATAGAAGAGTAATGAAAAATGAGATGCTAGCAAAAGCACAAGAGCAACAAATTAAATATCTGGAAGTGCAGGCATTACAGTCACAGCTGAATCCCCACTTCATTTTTAATGTATTAGGGACTATACAAAGTTTAATCCTTAATAAGCAGACAGAGGAAGCGAATAAGTACTTAGTTTCATTTTCTAAACTGATAAGGAGATTTCTAGATGCCTCTGTTACTTCTAATCTTGATGGGGATAAGGATCCAAGTGAGAATACTGTATCACTTGCAGCAGAGTTAGATTTACTGCGACTGTATATTGAATTCGAATTGCTTCAGTATGGAGATAAGTTTGACTATGAATTAGATGTAGCTGACATTAATACATTCAATATATATCTGCCACCGATGATCATCCAGCCCTATGTAGAAAATGCGATTAAGCATGGCCTGATGCATAGTCCACAAAAAGGAAAGTTGATGATCCATTTTGATGAGACAGATAATAAGATCATCTGTAGAATAGAGGATAATGGAATAGGCCGTAAGAAGGCAGCAGAAATCCAAAAAGATTCTTTGCATCTTTATAAATCTAGAGGCACCGAACTGGTCCATAAGAGAATAAATATCCTTAATACCCTAGGCCAAAATGTGACAATAAAAACTACCGATAAATCACCTCCCGAGACAGGAACAATCGTGCACATTTCAATTACCAAAAATGAAATTTGAAAATGAAAGCACTTATAGTAGAGGACATTAAGTCGACCTCTGATCTAATCAAGGGTCGAATTCAAAAACTAGAGCCTAGCCTCAATGAAATAGATCAGGCCTATAATCTAGATGAGGCCTATCTTCAGATATTAGAGAATGAGTATGACTTGCTTTTTCTTGATATCCAATTACCTAATGGTACGACCTTTGATCTGCTGAGAAAACTAAGTACGAAGGAGCAAATAAAGTTTGAAATCATTTTCATTACTGGACAGAAGGAAAGTGAATTCATAATGAATGCGATAAAGTTTTCTGCTATAGATTTTCTACACAAACCTCTAGACGATGAGGAATTAAGTGTAGCTCTAAATAAAGCCATCAAAAAAATAGATCTCCTCAAGTACAATCAGCAAATAGATCTCCTACTGGATATAGTAAGTAGTCAAGAACATAAACTTAACAGTCGAATAGCAATAAATCTTAATAAAGGCATTATTAAGTTTTTTGATGTAAATGAAATCTGCTATTTAGAAGCAGATGGGGTCATTACTAGGATTCATTTGGTCAGTGGAAAAGAATATTCTGCTACCAAGAACTTGGGTTACTATAAGTCCTTTATGGTCTCTCAGTTTAACTACAGAAGTATTTCTCAGAGCCTGATTGTCAACATGGATCATCTTGAAGACTACAACCATTCAGAGCTAAAAGTGCGGATGAAAAATGGTCTAGTACTTAAGGCCTCTAGAAGAGGTGGCAAGGAATTCAAGCAAGCCTTAGAGGATTCAGTGAATGATGGTGTCGGGATCAGAGCACTGCTGAAAAAGCTCTTTAATAAATAATGATGTTGAAGTTATTGTAGGGCATAAAAAAAGGAAGGAACTCACCCCCGAATTCCTTCCTAGTTTTTGTCTTAAACAAAAACAATCGAGCTTGAATATATCCCAATCGTCTCACTTCTTATACAAAGAACTAATATTCGGTCAATATAAATAACAAGTGGTCATTCCTAATTATTAGGTATGGAGGAGCACGGGAATTTTGTACACTAACAGACATAAAAAAAGCGCAGTCATCACTCTGCGCTTTTCAACTAAACTCAATCATTACGAACTTTCCATTATTACTATATAGACGTGTCTAGGGTAGCCTATTCTGCTATAGAATTGTTAAGACTTGTTATAGAACCTCAAAGAAAAGGTAGGAGTAAAAGGGGCAATCAGTATGAAAAGGTCTTTTTTATTTCGACCAAAACGAAGTGACGCGGAGAAATCTTCGTTCTCGTATGGCGCCTGCCCATTAATAGAGACGCAGTTCAAAAATTAATGACTCACTACGAAAACAAGGATACCTCTGTTCCGCTCCACTACAATCGGCATGAAA
>CAKZVK010000171.1 GCA_937921825.1 uncultured Saprospiraceae bacterium | reverse complement strand
AGAATATTGAAGTAAGAATTGTAACTTTTAACAATTAAAGTACCGTCTCACAGCAAAACACGACCAACATGAGCAAGCTTCTGATCAATAACCTCTGCAAAACCTACCCTAATGGTGTCAAAGCCCTAGATAAGGTCAGTCAAGAAATAGGGACGGGCATGTTCGGCCTCCTAGGTCCCAATGGCGCCGGGAAGTCGACCTTAATGAGAACCCTTGCGACCTTGCAGGAGGCGGATTCTGGTGCAGCCACCCTAGGTAATATAGATATTCTGAACGAACCTCTAGAGGTCAGAAAGGTGCTCGGTTATCTTCCTTCTCTGCAGACTTTGAAGTCGCTACGAGAAAACGGCAAGATGTAGATCTTGAGGTCTACTATCATCCAGGGCAAAAAAAGAGCAAATCGCCGAAGAGAAAAAAATATATATTTGACAGATAATGTCAAAGTAATATCCTTCAAAATGAACCAATTTGGGCAAATCATCCGCAATCTAAGATTAGAAAATGAGCTACCACTGAGAAAAATAGCTGCTTATCTGGATATTGATCAAGCAATATTAAGTAAGATAGAAAAAGGACAAAGGAAAGCATCAAAGACTCAAGTTTTAGAACTATCTAGATTTTTTAAACTAAAGAGTGATGAATTACTTATTAACTGGCTTTCTGATAAAATCTTAGTTGCAGTCGAAAACGAGGACCTAGCACTAGATGCAATTAAGCAAGCTCGAAAAATCATTCTAAAGAATAAATAAGTAATAGATTATGATAGGAATACAAGGAACTTCCAATGACACCTATAGAAAGCTGATGGGAAATGGTCTAAGATATGAGATCCCTAAATTTCAGAGAGACTATAGCTGGGAAACAGAACATTGGGATGATCTATGGCAAGACATTTTACTTGTTATAAATAGCGAAGAAGTAGAACATTATATGGGCTATTTAGTTCTCCAAACAGGAGACAACAAAACATTTAAAGTGATTGATGGTCAGCAACGACTAACTACTTTAAGCATATTAATGCTTGCTGTTCTAAAAGTTCTGCAAGAATTCTCTGATACGGGAAATGAAAAGGAGAATAATGATATCAGGATAGACTCATATAGAAAGAATTACATTGGAACACTAAATACAGTTACGCTTATTTCCGACAATAAGTTAAAGCTAAATAGAAATAGCGATAATTATTACAGAAATAATATGGTACTCTTAAAAGACTTGCCATTGAGAAACACTAATTCATCAGAAAAGCAAATGAGAGAATGTTTTCTCTGGTTCTACAATAAGCTAAATAGAAAATTTAAAACCGGTGAATCAATTGCCAACTTCGTTGAAACAATTGTTGATAAACTATTTTTTACAGTTATAACTGTCACAGATCAAATTAATGCTTTTAAGGTATTTGAAACACTTAATGCAAGAGGAGTCCAGCTGTCTTCCTCTGACCTCTTAAAGAACTATTTATTTTCAGTTATTGATGAAACGAAACCTCATATATCCGAAATTAACGAATTAGAAAATCTTTGGAGCAGAATAATTGGAAAACTAGGAAGTAGAAAATTTGAAGATTACTTACGATACTATTGGAATAGCAAAAACAAGACCGTAAGAAAAAACCAATTATTTAAAATAATTAGAACGAATGTGAAATCAAAGGAGGATACTTTTAAACTAATACGAGATTTAGATGATACAGCAGATTTATTTATCGCAATTCAAGATCCAGAAAGCGAATATTGGAATGAGTTAAAAGGAGTTAGGAAATTTCTCAGCGAATTAAAGCTTTTTCAAATTAAACAAACAAACTCTTTACTAATTGCTGCTTATAAAAACTTAAGCCCTACATTATTTTTAAAATTAGTGAAAGCGGTATCTGTAATTTCATTTAGGTACAATATAATTGGTGGATTGAATCCGAACGAACAAGAGGAAAGATATAATGCAGTAGCGAATAAGATAACTAATACTAAAAATCTAAACATAAAAGACCTTCAACCTGTCTATGTTTTAGATAACAACTTTGAAAATGATTTCGCTACTAAGCAATTTAAAAACAATACAAGATCTCATAAAATTGTAAAATATATTCTTGCTAGAATTGAGGAATATAAGTTTAGAAACGATATCAATCTAGATAGTGATATTTACACAATAGAACATATATTACCAGAAAGCGCAACTGAAGAATGGGGAGAATTTACTGATGAAGAAATTGAAAGATGTGTTCATAGATTAGGAAATCTAACATTACTTGAGAAAAAACTTAATAGGGAAGCAGATACATTACAGTTCAACGGTAAAAAGCCTTTTTTCGAGCGATCTAATTCTAAAATTACAAATCAAATTCCTGCTAATAATGATATATGGAATGAGATCAAAATAAAAGCAAGACAAAAAGAATTGGGTAAAGCAGCAAAGACAATATGGTCTGTTCAGGAGCTAAATCAGTGAAAGCATATAACAATAAGTATGACATAATATCTATTCCTTCGTAGTAGAGACGCAGCATGCAAACATCCGTTATAATTAGGAATGCTAACAAAGAGAAAAATGAATCTGAGAAGTCAAGACAACCTAAGAAATGCAAAAGGACAGTAAAAAAGCTCTGCTATATTCTGCCATTTATGTTGTACTAGGAACGATAGCAAATCTATGTAGCTATGGCTCAGATTGGTGTAATGGAGAATGGACTTTTTATTTAACACTTTTGACATTTCCTGTATCCCTAATTCCTTCTGGAATTAGATACTCAACGTCTGAAGGCTATTTGATGCTAATAGTTATTATTCAACTAATTACTTTATTCTTTACTTGGAAGATTCTTCTTCACATCATGAGAAAATAAAACAATAACAGCTAAACTATATTGAATACGATTAAAATTACAACAGAATTTGAATGTCACTTCAGTCGAAATTGTTCTTTCTTGGAATATTTTGATTCTATTTAATCACTACCTAACCTTTATATCCAACAGCGGCCAATATCTTTCACCCTCCGACAGGACTATAGTCGTTTTGCCACGGAATTTTGTTTCTACAAAATCTATAGAATATTTATTACCTACTTTTTTGAGCTTGGCTCTTTTTTCTCCTTGGTTTTTTATGGCGTAGAGTTCCTGATTGGGGGCAAGAGCAATGGCTAGAGTGAAGAGACTATCTCTGGGAAAAGTAGAGCTAATGATCTTATCAGACCCCGCACTTATGCCACCTATTCTATACCGTTCATAGCCTTTATACCAGAAGGCTTGGTTGGCCCAGGTTTTGATATCCATCGGTTCATCTAGCAGCTGCCATTCTTCTTCATTAGGAAAGTGAGATTTGATAAACTCCGCTGGAGGCAACATAAAATAGCCATTACTGTTATGTTCCCACATATCTGTGGACCAGGTCACGTCAAAGAGTTGCCACTCTCCATCTATCTTCGCTGCATTCCATGCATGGCCGATATCTCTAGGAATTCTTCCCATCTCTGTAGGTACTGTCCTGCTGTGGCCTGTTATAAACTCTGATTCAATACCTGCCTCAAAACACATGGCATCAAACAGCCAAGAAAAATCCTGACAGACACCTTTCTTTTTCTTTAGTGTTCTGTTCATGGCTTCTTGTTCCACTGCTAGCAGCTTTGCTTTTACTTCAGCTTCAGTCTTTGCATTTATTTTCTGGCCACCTTTCTTATTGGTCCTTGTTATTTTCTTTAGCCGTCTATTATCATACTCTAGATTGTAAGCCAGCCAACTGAATATAGCACGGACTTTAGCAGTCTCATCCTCATAGGGTGCCACTAGTTCTTGAGTGGCTTGCTTATAGTCCTTTGACAGTTTTACGGATTGGGCATGTGCATCTATGTCCGCATACTTTTGAGATACCAAAAGATGAGGTAAAGACAGGATCAGAAATAGAAGTAGTTGTGATTTCATACCGTTAAAATATGGAATTACCACATACTACAGCGTCATATGTTTAAAAAAAGAACTGGGAATATTGACATGAAACTAAATTCTCAATGTAGTTTCACTAGTAGATATAGTTATTCACTGAGCTTGTCTCGCAGGTAGCTTGCGATTTCTTGCTTGGATTGATTGACGCCGATGATGTTTCCTTGGGGGTCGATTAGAAATTTAGAGGGGACTTCTTTGACTCCATACTTCATGGCAATAGGATCTGTCAGTACCAACTTTGCTGTTCGGACTATCTGATGTTTCCACTTGAAGCCATCCTTCTGACTGGCTTGCTTCCACCGTCTGTCGTTTTTCTCAAGAGCCACAGTTACAATCTCAAAGCCTTCGGCATCCTTATATTTTTTACCATGGAATTCATCGTGTAGCGCGACTAGGTTGGGATTGTCTCTTCTACAGGGTGGGCACCAAGAGCCCCAAAAGTCTAAAACTACATACTGTCCTCTCAGGGATTTCAGATCAAAAGCACTGCCGTCTATAAGTTCGGTCTGAAAATCAGGAGCTAACTTTCCTTGATTTCTAGAAGGAGAATATAGGTACAAGTAGCCCAGTATTCCTGCCAGCAGTATTATCCAGATTAGGTTCTTTTTCATAGGCTAGTAACTTAGGTTACTTATAATATGTTTAGGATTCTAGTTTAGTCTCTGCTCTATTGTCTTTTAGTGGACCTCTAGGGAAAAATATCTGATCGAAACTCTCTTTTATCACTGGCAAGACCCGAGCAAATTGCTTGCGATAATTAAAGTACAAATTTATCAGCACAGGCATCGTATCTATGGTCTTGAAACCTAGTGTCCCTAGAATCTGACTTTTGTCCTGTGGTGATATCTTGTCTATAGACTCCCAGATATTAGCTGGTAGCTCAGGATAGTTTTCTTTCGGATTGTCCTTAATAAAAGCTTCTGCGTATGCATGCCATGTCACATCATAGTGATGTCCTTTCTGCATAAGGGCTTTGTCTACATGCTCCAATGAAAGTATGACCACCCCATCTTCACCATGTGTCTCCATAGTATGCAAGAACTTATTCATAGGCGTCGGAAACGGATGCTTATAGAGGACGATTCTTTCCCAATGCTTGAACCCCGCCTTGCTACGACCTAAGGTCATGGTCACAGGCACCTGACTAATCATCATTTTTATATCATGTGGTACGGCGTTATTGTCAGACTCCATTCCCTTGCCTATAAAATCTCTAGCCGTAGCAAATAGTACGAGACGTCTTTCGAATTCTTCTTTAGTTTTTCTATCCAAAGTACTATAGACTGGATTGGTTTTATTGAGCATTTTCTGGACAGGTGCATCTAGCTCTATAGGGTTTCTCTTTAGCCACCAATATTCTATCTGTGGAGAAAATACATAAATGAGCATCAGCGGAATCAGAGGCAGTAATATCCAAGCTAGATAAGAAGACTCAGGGTTCTGATAAGTGAGATAACCAAAGATGACCAGCAGGATAAAAAAAGGTATGGCCAGGATATTCGAGAACTTGTAAATCTTCATCGCTAATGTTATGCTTAAGAAACGTAGTTAGTTTCCTAGCAAGTATATGATAATCTGAGAGGATTTTTAGAATTCAGTTCTAAGAAGCATTCTATTTAAGTGGATTAAGCTACTCTTTTAAGTTAAAATTTAAAGCTGATATAAAAGTCCTTTAACTTAGAAGCATGAGACTTCTGTTAGTATACCTCACCATTATAGTTATTCCTCTTTGTGGTTATAGTCAGAACCACTATAGCCCCTTGGGTTCCTATTTTAACTCTGATGGTAGGAGCATCTATGGTGAAATGTCACTAGACAGTATAGACGTTCTAAATAGAACTACAAGTGCTGTAAAGGTAAGTTACTATGATGACTGTCGAGTTCAATCAATTAGATACCTAAATACCCATAGTGGGATAGATAGCAATCATATAAAATTAGAGTACCATGATGAAGGATTACTAAAGTCGCGTTTTGTATTGAGAGTCGATGATACTGGCCTGTCAAATTACGATTCTACTTGGTACAATACAAAGGGTAGAATCATCAAAACCCACAATATAAACTCAACACAAACCTACGAGAGACTCATAAAATATACCTACGATGAGCAAGGAAGACTTCTAAAATATTACATTAGTTCACTTACAGATATCGTGGACAATTATCAATATCAAGAATCAAAGAGAGAATATTCCTATATAGCAGATAACCAAATAGCTGTTGATGAATCCTTGCTTCTAATTTATAGAATAGAGAATAATCCCATCGATACGATAATTTCAGAATCGACAAGCACCTACTACTACGACAACAATAGGATCACTGAAAGAATTACCGAAAGTGATGGCGCCATAATAAGATATAACTACAAATATGAAGGAGATATACTTTTAGAAATTGTAACTACTTACAATGGCAACATAAGAAATAAAACGGTCTATAGCTATAGTGATACTATTCCAGAGTGCAATGATTGGACTAATGATCTCTGGGAGGCGGAGCTCAATCAAAAGGTAGAAACTATCACCTACTATGACAGTCGCCATCTGGAGTTACTCCCTCACGAGGAGTCCATCACAGCAAAAAACGCTTTCGGAAAAACAACCTATTCTCAGCGCAAAACTGCAGATGCATTTGGAAATTGGAATACTATACAAAAAAGTTTATCTCACTATGATGAAAATGGTGGTTCCAAATACCGTGTGATATTTGATCAAAATACCAATAAGACTGCACCCAGATGGTTATACATCTATGAAACAAATTCTGATCTACAAATAACGAAAGCAGAAACATACTCTTATATACCTGAGACAGAAACTTGGTCTGAGTTAGAGAGTGAACAAATTAATGCTTACAACAGCAATGGAGATCTCATATCACGAATAGTTACTAGTGATGATGGACAAGACTTCTATAGTTGGGAATACACTGATTTTGGCGGGCTAAGTCGTACCACTTCTCCTGATTGGGATAGTAAATACTATTATAGTAAAAGGTGTGAAAACACAGAACCTGAACAAGAACTATCACTAGTCTATCCTAATCCCGTTTCTAATATTCTCCACTTTTCAGAGTTTGACCCTGAGAAAGTTTTATCTGTAAAAATCTTCAGTGCTAATGGTGCTCTAATCTCTAATTATGCTTCTGTAGATAATGGACGCATAGATGTTTCTTACTTAACCTCTGGTGCTTATTTCTTAAGTTATACCAAGGGCGCAGAAGTAAAGCATCTACAGTTTATAAAACTCTAGAAGATTTCACACATAAGCTCTATAGCCTCATTTATTTCTCCCAACTAATTCTAATGCCTAACTACATAGACGGATTTATCCTACCTGTTTCACGCCAACAGCTAGAAGAATATAAAACTGTGGCCCAAAAGGTCTCAGAGATATGGAAAGAACATGGTGCCCTAGCCTACCATGAATATGTGGGTGATGATATGAAGCTGGCAGGCACACTTTCGTTCACCGACTGTCTTGATGCTAAAGAAGAGGAGGCTGTCATATTTGGCTGGGTCGTCTTTGCTTCTCGTGAAACACGAGATCTAGCCAATGAAAGAGTGGCTTCAGATCCTAGAATGGAAGCATTAGTAGCACCGCTCACCAGTGGACCCAAGGTCATCTT
>CAKZVK010000170.1 GCA_937921825.1 uncultured Saprospiraceae bacterium | reverse complement strand
CCCCGGTACTGAAGCTGCTGTCCTACTAGCAATGGTAAAAATAATCTTAGACGAAGAACTCTATAATCGTAAGTATATGGAGACTTGGGTCAACTGGGACAGCTACATGAAAGCGGAGCATCCTGACACGGCCTGCACTTTCGAAAATTTCATTGCCGCATTAAAAGAAAAATACAAAAGCTATACGCCAGAATTTGCTGAAAAAGAAAGTGGTGTCAAGGCCGCTGTCATAAAAGATGTCGCAATAAAGATAGGAGAAGCAGGCCCGCACTTTGCGACACATAACTGGAGAGCTGCTTCTAGTGGAAACTTGGGAGGATGGGCAGTCAGCAGATGTTTGCATTTTTTAAATGTCATCACAGGTAGCGTCGGCACTAAGGGTGGTACCTCTCCTAATTCATGGAGTAAGTTCAAACCACAATTCCACAGTGTACCTCCTGGACAGAAGTTCTGGAATGAATTACACTTTCCCAAGGAGTACCCATTAGCGATGTTCGAGATGAGTTTCTTGCTGCCACATATGCTGAAAGACGGTAGAGGCTATATGGACACATACTTCTCTAGAGTATTCAATCCAGTATGGACTTATCCTGATGGTTTTGTCTGGATGGAAGCGTATCAAGACGAAAGCCTCTTCGGTTGTCATATAGCGATGACTCCTATCTGGAACGAGACGGCCTTCTTTGCTGATATGGTACTGCCGATGGGTCACAGTGCTGAGAGGCATGATCTTAATAGCTATGCGACACATTCTGGAAAGTGGATTGCTTTCAGACAACCTGTCCTTAGAGAAGCGGCAAGAAGAGCGGGCAAGAAAGTAGAATTTACTTATGAGACCAATCCAGGAGAAGTCTGGGAAGAAGATGAATTCTGGATAGAACTCAGCTGGAGAATAGATGAAGATGGCAGCTTAGGTATCAGAGAGCATTTTATGTCTCCGTATCGTCCTGGCGAAAAAATAACCATAGATGAATACTACCAGTACATCTTTGAACATACCCCAAATCTTCCTGAGGCCGCTGCTAAAGAAGGTCTAACGCCTCTAGGCTATATGAAAAAATATGGGGCTTTCGAGGTAGAGCCACATACCTATAATAAGAACGAAAAAATTATCTCCGAAGAGAAATTAGCAGGGGCTAGTTTCGACAAAGAAAGCGGCATCTATTCTAAGGACGGAAAAAATCTAGCTGTAGAAATAGATGGGGCTCCTAGAATGGGCTTCCCTACCCCTTCTATGAAAAATGAATTCTATAGTCAGACCATGGTAGATTGGGGCTGGCCAGAATATGCGACGCCTACCTATATAAAAAGTCATATCCATAATGACCTCCTAGATAAGTCAAAAGGGGAATACGTCCTACTCCCTACCTTCAGATTACCGACACTGATTCACTCTAGATCCGGTAGTGCTAAATGGCTCATGGAGATTAGTAATAGAAATCCGATATGGATGCATCCCGAAGATGCCGCTAAGTGGGGATTCAAAACAGGAGACCTCGTCAAGATGAATACTGATATCGGCTACTTCATAGATAAGGTCTGGGTGACCCAAGGTATGAAACCGGGAGTCGTCGCTTGCTCACACCACCTCGGTAGATGGAAAAGAGAACAAGATAAAGGCAATAGCTGGTCTACTAATACTGTCAAGATCAATGCTGAAGGGAATGGCATCTATACCATGAACACAAAATCTGGTGTCAAACCTTTCCAAAGTTCTGATAATGATAGCAAGAGAATATTCTGGATAGACGGTGGTGTCCATCAAAACATCACCCATGCTGTCCATCCTGACCCCATCTCAGGTATGCATTGCTGGCATCAGAGAGTCAGAATAGAAAAACCAGATCCTAATGAAAAATATGGGGATATCATCGTAGATACTAATAAGTCTATGGAGAACTATAGAGAATGGTTAGCTATGGCCAGACCTGCGCCTGGGCCTGATGGCCTCAGAAGACCACTATGGTTTAAGCGTCCATTGAAGCCAGATAAATCTGCTTACTATTTTAAGCAAGACCCCGAGAGTTAGCCCTGGTTAAGTTTTAGATCTAACACTTACTATCCGTATCCTGCTCAGACAACTCGAAGAACGTATCGTTGTAATCTTCTTCCTCTCTGTCAAGACACGGAAAATCTTTCTCTATCAATAGATGCAGAGATTGATCTCCATGAATCAAGTTATTGACCTCGATACCCACTTGCTGGGTTGTAGCCCATTCTTTAGCTTGCTCGATAGGTAACTGGACTTGGATAGAGGCTTCTTCATAGACAGCAGCGACAGTAGGAATATCAACAATAGCTAATGAAAATCGGAAAGTAACCTCAGGAGATAAGAGGATAGATTCCTCTATCTGCCGATCATTGATTAGAGTCGATAATTCTGACTTCCTGATCCTGATTCTGATACTATTGGTTGTACAACGTAATTTCATTCGTGATTTGCTGTTGAAAAAGAGACTAAAAGATACAGTCTAAGCTATAAAATCCTTTTCTTTGCACGAAATTACTAAGTATAATTACTATGTCTGGAGGAGAAAATATTAATTGGGGAAGAAAAGGCGCTTGTCTAGGAAAATTTCTAGTTGCTCTAATGTTATTCGGAGTACTATTAATTTATGTTTACAACCATGCCGCTAACCAAGTAGGATAGTCACTTTCTAATATTCCTATTCTTCTTCACTTGAGTCTGCTACAGGCTTAGCTAGTCCTCTTTCATTTAAGAATCCAAACCACTTGATGATTTTCTTCATGTCCTTTAGGGGCACTTTATCTTCATCATAGTCTGGTAAGATCGTCTCGAAGTACTCTTCTATTATATGCTTTTCTGATTTTACAGGGACCAAAGGGGTTGTGGCCAGCTTCTCGAACATCGTACCCATGACATCTTGTAATGGTGTCGTCCCACTCAATGTATATACAGCTACTGTTCCTAGCGGGGTAAACTGATGCTTTCTCACAGAGTAGAACTTTGTCTTGCCGTCTTCTAGACTTTCTAAGACTAAGCCATTAGGCTTGGAAGTGACTAAAGAAAATAAAGGACCAACGCCGCTAACTGCTATATAAGGCTCGAGATTCATATGAGATGTATTTGGGCAGCGAAGATAGAAGTATTCCTTAAAACTGTCTATCATCCAAGAGGCGGATGATTATTATTCTGCTACTAAATAAGTGGAGTTTCAGATAGCTATAAAAAGTAAAAAGACCCTACTCTTTAGCAAGGTCTTTTTTAATCCATTTTTTCATTATCTATCTGTATATAAGACAGATATTTGTCATTTTACCCCTATAGCTTTTTTCAGATAGTTTATTTTAAATGTATAAATAGCTGATAGTCAGCAACTAAACACTAAATAAAATATCATCTTTTTGTTGTTCAGCTTTGGAGCTTATCGTCGTGTCATGAGAGTACTCTGACTACTTCTCTACATTCAATCCTGGATCCCTCTCCAGAAACTCATCATACAATAGGGTATGTCTACTTTCCATTGATATCTTCCATCCTCTTATGAAGAGATGCTGTATTTGTGTCTTGGTTTCAAAAGGATCACCATTAGATACAAAGAGATTTGCCACCTTACCTTTCTCTATGCTCCCATACTTATCCCCTATGCCCATAATATCTGCTGCATTTTGGGTGACTGCTTTGAAAGCCTCTTCCCAGCCCATTCCATAGGTCGCTGCAAAACCTGCATTGTAGGGAAGGTTCCTAACATTCTCTGTCTCATTAGTTCGGATGGCGACCTTGATACCAGCCTTAGACATCAGTCCTGCATTACTATATCCAACATCATATTTATCAGAAGATCGAGCAGGGTTATTTAAGATCGGACCTGTAATGACAGGGATCTTATACTTTACCAAGCTATCTATCACTCTATATCCTTCTGACATCCCTGTGAAGATGGCATTGACCTTAGATTTATTGACCCAACTTAAGGCTAATAGTATGTCTTCCTTTTTATTGACTTCGATAAGTAAGGGTTCATTATCATTTATGACACCTACTAAGGCATCCATCTGAGGATTGTAGTCGGTCTCACCGTTATTAGCTTTAATGCCTGCATAAATCTTGGCACTCTTCCAGAATTTGTTCAGCTTCTTGAGTTTCTTCTCGCTGTCCTTCTTGATGTCCTCTGCTGATCGCCTATCCCATCGTCCTCTCTTACCAGAAGAAGGAAATCTGAGGACCACTCCTTTGAATCCTGCATACATCTGCTGCGGCGTATAGCCATGTAAGTCTATCGCTGCTGCCGTACCTGGAAACAAGCTTCCTGATGGCACAGTCAATACTGTCGTCACGCCATTCACACGATTGACAGGAATATTGACAGAACTAGGATTCACTGCAGTTAGTGCTTGCATATGTGGTGTATATTCTCCATGCTCGTTATGATCCTGAGTTAAGGATACAGCACCTACTTCTGCTATACCCAATTTAGTACCCGCATCGATCATACCTGGATATATTTCTAAGCCTTTACAATCTACGACTGTGGCATCGCTAGCACTGAGGTCGTTTCCTAGCCCAGCGATCATACCCTCCTTTATCAAAACATCGGCACCGATCATCCCCTTGTCGTGGGTATAAACTTGACCATTCTGTAGAAGGAAATTTCCTCCTTGTGCTTTTTCTATGCCCTGCCCCATCAGTATACCTGATAGGGAAATTATAACTAGTGTATATATTATTCTTTGCATCTTTCTTTCTTAATGTTTGTGAGAATGAGAATGATGATGACCTTGGACTCCTTGCATACAACTATCATCTTCACTGTGGTCTAAAGTTTCCATAAACGCTGGAACGGCTTCTTCCGGATCTACATCTATTCGCATATCTATCGGATCTTCATTGATATCAAATCTTACTATGCCATCCACAATTGTATACTGAGGAACTGCGTAGATAGACAAGGGATGCTTATTGAATATGGCAATATCCCCATCCTTTCCTTTTTCTATAGAACCCACTCTATCTTGAATGCCCAACTGTATCGCAGGGTTAATCGTAATCAATTTCAGTGCTTCATTATCTGACAAGCCACCATACTTCTGAGTCTTAGCCGCTTCATGATAGAGGTGTCTGATGAGTTCTCTAGAATCAGAATTTATAGAAGTCACTACCCCATTCTTAGTCAGGATAGCAGCATTGTAAGCAGTAGAATAATAGACTTCAAATTTATAAGCCCACCAGTCAGAAAACACAGAAGCATAAGCTCCAAATTCTGCCAGCTCAGGCGCTACCTTAAAACCTTCATTCACATGCTGAAAACAAATCTTATCTACGCCATAATCTTTCAATACATTCATCAACATCAATATTTCATCTGCACGGTATGAGTGACAGTGTATCATAATATCCCCTGAAATAATATCAGCCATCGTTTGTTTTTGAAGGCTGTATTCAGGAGGTGTTTTGGTCTTACCACTGCTGTAGTCTTTCCATGCTTTAGCATAAGCCTTACCTTCAGCAAATGAATTTCGGAAGACCTGCTCCATACCCATTCTGGTATTAGGGACTATGCTCTGTCCTTCTCCATGAACTCTGATCGGATTTTCGCCTAGTGCAAATTTTATAGTTCGCATAGCACCTTTCATACGCATCGCTTCAGGATCCTCTACACCGTAGCGGTGCTTTATTGTTTCGCACTGACCACCTATAGCATTGGCTGAGCCATGCATTGCATGAGAGATGGTGACGCCACCTGCTAGTGCACGGTAGACATTGACATCATAAGGATTCAGTGCATCTCCGACCCATACCTGTGCCGTGACAGGATCAGTCGCTTCATTTACAGCATCTATTGCTATATGAGAGTGGGCATCAATTATACCCGGCATGACATACATATTATCAGCGTCTATGACTCTGACGTTATCACCAGCAGTGAGGCCTTCTCCCATTTGGGATATTTTTCCATTCCTGATGAGTAGGTCCGTATTTTCCTTTACCCCATCGGTAATAGTTATGACAGTCCCATTCTTAATGAGTACATCTCCTGTATCCTGTGCGACTAATTGCTGAGACAGCAATGCCGAGAGGACCACAACTATATATTTTATATTATTCATTATCATCTTGTCGATTATCTTTTTTTAGTAATTACTCTGGCAATTTAGTCCCCGTAATAGGCATAGATCCCATGCCGTCTATCTCTACCGTACCCGTCATAGAATCACCATCCACATCTACAGAGGTCGTCATTTCCATAGAACCGCCTCCCATATCTAGAGTGGTTACATAAGTTAGAGATTGATCACCAACCTCTATGTCTCTGCCGATCATCGGATCACCAGGTGCATCACTACTTATCACTTTTACAGCCATATCTTCATCTCCAGATATTTCGATAACGCCATCATAGGTACCCATCGGTGTTTCCACTTCATAACTCCATCTTCCAGCTAGTGTCTTCTTGAAATCTTCTGAGCCCTCTCCTTTTTTCTTTTTGGGTTTTATTTCAAACTCAGTCATATCGCCTTCTACAAAGGTGTACTTGATATTTGCATCATCAGAAAAATAAGGAGCAGTAGTTAGGAATAGATTGGCCATTTTACCATTAGCTATAGTCCCCACTTGCTTATCTATCCCAAGCACCTTTGCAGGTTGTGTCGTCAGGGCTGCAAAAGCTCCCGACTGAGACAAACCAGCCTTCATCATACGCTTCAATGTTTTCTTGAGGTCCTCAGGCTTACTATCTAGGAATGAAAAGGCGAAAGGCACACCAGCTTTTTCTAGAGCAGCAGCTTGCCCTACATAAGCGTCATAACTTTTCTTTTTTCTTTCCTTCATAGCCTTTACTTCAGGACTATCCTCTTTCTTGGCTTTCTTTTTTGCTGCAGGCTTTTCAGACGTTTTATTTTTATCTGCCGTGGACTTTTTATCCATGTCCTTTTGCTTTCCTTTATCTTTTTTGTCTTTGGCGCCTTTCTCTTTTACTTCCTTAGGCAACTTCGCCGAAATCAAAACAGGAATATTAAGCTTCTTGATCTTATCCAAAGCAGGACCCGCTTGTTTGACTTCTGCCAGCACCAATTTATACCCAAGGTCTTGCTGAAGCGCAATTGCCCGATGGATGTCTTTTGCCTTTTCGGCTTTCATGAATACGGTCTGCTGCTTTTTAGTCACAGGTACTAGAGCCTGCAGGCTTTTATCTGCCTTTGCTCTTTTAGCTGGGCCAGCTGAAGCTTTAGAGACTGCCTGATGTTTGTCTAGGTAGGTTGCTTGTCTGTAGAGGTCTCTCCACTTAGCCATTACCCCTATCACTGTCGTAGGATAGAAACCTCTGGTTCCTGCTAACTGAAAATACATAGAGCCCGCTTCTCCTAGCAGCATCTCTTCATTTGTCTCACCACTCAGTAACATGACACTTCCCTGACCAGGCAACATCTTTCCACGAGGGACGACATGCGAGACAGCGAATCCATTCGACTTCATTTTCTTGATAGTCTCTTGAGAAGGGTCTACTAATTTATAAGCCAGAACCTCTGGAGTGATACCGACCACACTATTGGGTGGATAGCCTTGAAATTTGACTTTGGGTCTGTCGCCTTTGTCCTCCTTCTTAGCAATGCCTGTGTGAGAAAGGGCATCTATAAAGGCGGGATAGACATAAGCGGAATCGCCTTCTATTACATAGGCATCAGCTGGTGCAGTAATATTTCTCGCCACCTGTGAAATAAATCCGTCCTTAATCAGAATATCCCCAAGGCCAAAGCTGTCTGTCGGACTTTTCTGAATATGGACATCATTGATCAGATAAGTGGAGGTTACCTCTGGAAACTTATCGTAGTCGATCTGTGCAGAGAGATGTATTATCCCCAATAAAAATGTCATCGGAAATAAAAACAGTAATTTTTTCATATAACTAGGTTGATAGGCTGTAAAATAGAATAATCTGAGCTTTTTAAAGCTTAGAATGAGCAAGATTTAGCTGATTGCTCGCAGAATATCGACAGAGAAATCAATTAAATCGGCACTGGCCCGTTTTTCATCATAGAGGCTCTGAATTTCAACAGAAATTTCGCTTAGACTACTATCCTTCCTTACAATCTGTCATAAAGCTCCAAAAGCCCCAAAACCCTCACTTTACTTGTTTTTAAGACTTTATATATTAGTATTATTTGTAATTTGTATTTTTGTGCCATGGCCAAAAGCAAGAAACAACATAAAAAGGCTCAGAAGTCAAATGACTCTGCTAGACTAGCGACACAGAATGCTGGATCTCAGGCAGTTAGCACTACTGCTATTTGGCATAAAATCTCCTTTCATAAAGCGGCTTTGGCAATCTTGGCTATCCTTCTTTATGCCAATACGCTGACCCATGATTATACCCAAGATGACGCTATAGTCATCTATGATAATATGTTTACCCAAGAAGGTATCAGCGGCATTCCTGGGATACTCGGTAATGATACATTCTACGGATTCTTTAAAGAAGAAGGTAAAGCCAAATTGGTGGCGGGAGGGAGATACAGACCTTTTACACAAATCATGTATGCCCTGGAGTGGCAACTCTTCGGGAGAAGCCCTTTCATAGGCCATTTAATAAATGTCCTGCTGTACGCTTTTCTAGGTATCATGCTGTATAAGTTTCTGGCACTTCTACTCCTAGGCAACACCAAGAAAGGTCAGAAAGAAAATAAAATTCGCCTTTTCATCTTTATAACTTGTCTACTCTATGTGGCGCATCCAATTCATACAGAAGCGGTAGCCAATATCAAAGGAAGAGATGAAATCATGACCATGCTGGGAGGCATCATAGCACTCTGGGCTAGTCTTAAATATTATCACTCTAAGTCTGGTAAGTGGAATATTCTAGTGCTTGTAAGTTTTTTCATTGCGCTGATGAGCAAAGAGAATGCGATTACCTTCCTTGCCGTGGTGCCACTAATGTATATGGCCTTCAAGCGTCTATCACTTATTAATAGCTTGAAATACTTATGGCCCTTCCTAGTCAGCACTATTGCCTTCTTAGCTATCAGAACAGCAGTACTCGGAATGGACTTTGGTTCTAATTCTATGGAGCTGATGAATAATCCATTTCTAAAATTATCGGGTGCCTCTTGGGTGCCTTTTTCTGGAGGCGAAAAACTAGCGACTATCTTCTTTACGCTTGGCAAATATGTATGGTTGCTCATCTTTCCACATCCGCTGTCACATGACTACTATCCTAGAGCTGTAGAAATCATGCAATTCAGCAATTGGCAAGTGCTAGCTAGTGTGGCTCTTTATATTGCGATCTTAGGAAGCATTGTCTACTTCTGGAAAAAAGACAAAGTAGTCAGTTTTGGTTTAGCGTTCTTCATTATAACCTTGTCTATTGTTTCTAATATCGTCTTCCCTATCGGCACCAATATGAGTGAACGATTTATGTTCATGCCTTCCCTAGGAATCTTATTGGTCATCGCTAGACTGATGACGCAGTACATTAAAAAGGAAAATATCTTACTGGCAATTACAGGACTCATTCTCTTGGGCTTTGCTTTTAAAACTATCACTCGTAATCAGGTCTGGAAAGATGATTTCACCCTATTTACGACAGATGTAAAGACGAATGGCAGAAGTGCGAAATTACTCAATGCCGCTGGAGGAGCACTCACTACAGAAGCCTCCAAATTAAAAGCAAGTACAAAAAAATCTCAGATGCTTACGGAGGCCATTGGCTATCTAAAAGAAGCAATCAACATACATCCTACCTATAGAAATGCCTACCTACTTATCGGTAATGCCTTGTTCTATCAGGAGAACTATGAAGAATCTATTGCTTACTACGATAAAGTCCTAGGGCTCTACCCAGACTTTAAAGATGCACAAGACAACTTGCCTATTATCCTCCGTGATGCTGGCAAGCACTTTGGGCAAAAGAAAAATGATATAGCCAAAAGCGAAAAATATTTAACACGTTCTTATGAGCTCAGTCCTGGAGATCCAGAAACTTTGCGACTCCTTGGTATCGTTAATGGTATCAAAGGAGATCATGACAGAGCGATCTTCTATTTTGATAAAGCACTGAAAATAAATCCTAAATCTGCAATGGCCCATGTCAACTTAGGCACGGCCTACAAGAACAAAGGTGACGCCGTCACTGCAGCAGATTTTTACAACAAAGCTTTAGCCTTAGACCCTAATGCACTGGATGGAATCCAGGGAAAGAAATAACATGAATAAACTACTCCTACTCGTACTTCTCTTAAGTCCCTCTTTCTTCAATGCACAATCTTACAAAGATCCTGCACTAGAATGGGCCAATGCCAAGCTGAAAACCATGTCTCTCGATGAGAAGATAGGTCAGCTCTTCATGATACGAGCACATTCTGACCTCGGTAGTGATCATATCAAAAGTGTAGAAGAGCAAATAAAAAAGTATAAAGTAGGAGGACTCTGCTTCTTCCAAGGCACCCCTACCAAGCAAGCAGAACTGACAAACAAATATCAACGTCTCTCAGATACACCACTGATGGTGGCTATAGATGCTGAATGGGGACTCGGCATGAGACATAAAGACTCCGCTATTTCTTTTCCTAAGCAACTGACCTTAGGGGCGATTACAGATAATACCTTGGTCTACGAAATGGGACAAACTATCGCCGATCAACTCAAACGTATAGGCGTACATGTAAACTTTGCTCCTGTCGTCGATGTCAACAATAACCCTGACAATCCAGTAATCCATAATAGATCATTTGGAGAAAGCAATTTCAATGTCGCTACAAAGTCCTACGCTTATGCTAAGGGCCTACAAGACGGTGGTGTACTCGCCTGCATGAAGCATTTTCCAGGACATGGAGATACAGATGTAGACTCCCATTACGACCTACCCGTCATTACACATGATAGAAAAAGGTTAGACAGTATAGAGATGATGCCATTTAGGGTACTCACGCAATTAGGCGTCAAAAGTGTTATGACTGCTCATCTTGCTATTCCAGCTCTAGATGCTGAAAAGAACAGACCGACTTCACTCTCTAGAAAAGTTGTGACAGAACTCCTACAGGATCAATTGCATTTTGATGGATTGATATTCACTGATGGCCTAGAAATGAAAGGCGTGGCAAAGCATTTTAAGCCCGGTGAAATGGAGCTAGAAGCTATCAAAGCAGGTAATGATATTATGCTCTTACCGATAGATATCGCTAAGGCTGTAAAGACTCTCAGAGATGCCGTGACCTCTGATCGTCTAGATGTCAATGTCATAGATCAGAAAGTGGTAAAAATCTTAAAAGCCAAGCATGAACTAAACCTTACCGGCAAGCCTTACATAAAAAATGTACCGAGCATAGATAGGGATATAAATGATGTTGCTTCTAATACTCTGAAGAAGAAACTCTACGAGCAGGCCATTACACTAGTCAAAGATGAACTGGACTTGGTACCTATAAAAGATGGCGACCCTACTAAAATAGCGACGCTTAGTCTAGGGTCCAAAAAGAAAACCCCTTTCCAGACTGCAGTAGCGAAGTATGGTCTGACTACACATCTTTCCTTGTCGAAAGAACCTACTGCAGAGAAAGTAGCTTCCGTTCTAAAACAACTGGCGTCCTATGAGACCGTCGTTATCTCTCTGCATGACCAATCTATTTATGCTAGAAAAGATTTTGGTATCAGTAAGTCCATGTTCGATCTCATCTACCAGCTCAACAGCAGGCAAAAGGTGATACTGATTAATAATGGCAGTCCTTATGCTCTAAAATATTTTAGAAAATTACCTGCGATTATCCAAGCCTATGAGGAAGATGAGGCTATGCAAGAAGTTGCAGCACAGGCATTATTTGGAGTACAAAAAATTAGTGGCAAGCTACCCGTTACAGCACATGCAGATTTCCCGATAGAAACGGGTATCACTAGACCGAAGCTGTACAGACTAGGCTATGCCAGTCCAGAAGAGGTATTTATCTCATCAGACACCTTACTCAAGATAGATACTATAATCCAAGAGATGTTCGATAAGAAAGCGGCACCGGGTTGTCAGATTCTAGCGGCTCGTCATGGAAAAATATTTTACAACAAGGCCTTCGGATACCATACAGATAAGAAAAGAAAAAAAGTAAAAGTTGACGATGTCTATGATGTGGCTTCCGTCACTAAGATTCTAGCGACTACTATCGCCATGATGAAACTTCATGATGAAAACAAAATCAATCTTAATCAAAGTCTAGATGCCTATCTTCCCCAACTAGATACCACTAACAAGGGTCCTCTAATCTTAGAAGACGTTATGGCCCATCATGCAGGACTTCCAGGATGGATCGCCTTCTACGAAGACTCTATGGAAAAGGATGTGAAAAATCCTAAGCGTCTGGAGAAATACTATCGAAGTGAATTTACAGGTACTCACAGTATAAAAGTAACGGATAAGCTATACCTCAGAAATGACTTCAGAGATACTATCTATAAGTACATCTATAATTGTGATCTTAAGCCCACAAGAAAATACAGATACAGTGATCTTGGATTCTATCTCTTCCAGCAGATCATTGAGTCCAAGACAGGCATGGGACTGAACGCCTATGTAGATCAAGAATTCTACAGACCACTAGGACTAAAAAACACTTTATACAATCCTCTATCTAGAATTCCTAAAGACAGAATACCGCCTTCGGAAAAAGATACTTACTTCAGAGATGAAATTATCCATGGACATGTCCACGATATGGGTGCCGCCATGCTGGGTGGTGTAGCAGGCCATGCCGGTCTATTCTCTAATGCAGAAGATCTAGCAGTGCTCATGCAGATGTTACTCAATGGTGGCTCTTATGCTGGAAAGCGCTATATCTCGTCTAGAACCATAAGAAGATTTACCACTCGATATCATAAGTCTACACGAAGAGGTATAGGCTTCGATATGAAGGAGCTTAATCCTGATAAGACAGAAAATATGTGCGCAGAAGCCTCAGATCAGGCCTTTGGACATTTAGGTTTTACAGGAATATCTGTATTTGCTGATCCTAAGTATGACCTTATATATATATTTTTATCCAATCGGACCTACCCTACTATGGAAAACAGAGTCTTTGGAAAGGAAAATTATAGACCTAGAGTACAATCTGTATTCTATAAGGCCATCATGGATGCTCAGCTCAACTAGATGCCCTCATTAACCTTTGATATTGCTCGGCGTTATCTTTTTGGCAAGAAATCAACTAATGCCATCAATATCATTACGGGTATATCCATCTTTGGGATATCGATAGGAACCGCAGCACTGATTCTTATCCTAAGTGTATTTAATGGTTTTGAGGGACTACTCTCAGGTCTCTTTAATGCATTCAATCCTGATATCAAAATTACTGCCGCCGAAGGAAAGCTTTTTGATTGCAATAAAGACTTGATAAAAAAGATTTCTAACATTGACGGTGTTGAATATGTGTCTAAGACGGTAGAAGAGATTGCCTTCTTTGAATATCGAGGTATCCAAGATTATGGCATGATAAAAGGGGTAGATGATGCTTACAGGAAAGTAAGTGGTCTTGATACCTTATTTGTAGATGGGGAGTATGCAACTCAGGAGGGTAATATCCATTTCGGAATGCTGGGCTTAGGTATGAAGAACAAGCTGGCTATTAATATCAATGATAAGCTCTCTCCTATCACCGTCTATATGCCCACCAAGAAAAAGAAACTCATGGGGGCCAAAGAGTTTAATTCAAGAAATTTCTACCCAGCAGGTGTCTTCTCTGTAAAGAGTGATTCTGATTACCAATTCATATTGACTTCGTTTGAGTTGGTGTCTAAGCTCTTAGAACATGAAGGAAAAGCGTCTGCTCTAGAGCTAAAGATTAACCCCAATGCCAATCTATCAGCGCTAAAAGCCACTTTGGCTAAGGAATTAGGGCCAGCATTTACGATGAAAGATAGAATAGAGCAGGATGCCTCTACACTTAAGGTCATGAAAATAGAGAAGTGGATCTTTTTCCTGATCACCAGTATGACTATGATCTTAGTGGCCTTTAATCTTCTAGGTGCTCTATGGATGATCGTCTTAGATAAGATGAAAGACATCTCGGTTCTCAAGGCTTTAGGTCTCCAAGACAAAGAGGTTAGAAACCTATTTATTCAATTAGGGCTACTCATTACAGGCCTCGGCATCCTTTTAGGATTCACAATAGCCATCCTTATCTATTATATACAGATACAATTCGGAATAGTCGGCATGCCCTCTAGTTTTATGATGGATTCTTACCCTGTACAGCTCAAAGCCTCTGATTTTCTACTCGTGAGCATCACTGTATTCATTATAGGTGGTCTTGCTTCTCTACTTCCAGCCTTCAAAGCAGTGAAAAACAGTGCGATACTGAGGTCCAAATAGCTCTTTTTTGGTGACAAGGAGAGGTTTTTTGATGATTAGATCAAAATTCTGCTCACGTTAACATTTTTGGCAAGGTATTGGTACAAATCCTATTGTTCAGATTATTGGAGAGGAATGCTTAGCGATAAGAGTCCTTCTTCAGGCCGGTTCATAGGGGGAAAACTAGGACCGGCTTTTTTTATGCCCTATAGTCAGCTATCCTACTCTCCAAATATTCCCAGCTTCTAACTATTTCTTTCTTTTACTGTTTTTAAAAAGCAGAGTCTTACCATATGATAGAGCAACTAAAGGATATACTGAATGGAGATTTACCGGGCTGGGAAGGACAGAAATTAATGTCTTCTATAGGTTACGAGAGTAATCGAAAAGCAAAACCCACTAGTAAAAAAGCGGCAGTACTGCTGCTCCTCTTTCCTGATAGTGGCCAACTAAAGCTCACTTTTATAAGAAGGCCTTCCAATAATCCCAATGACAAGCACGGCGGGCAAATAAGCTTTCCAGGAGGTCAGGTAGAAAATGAGGACAGAAATCTAGAGCACACTGCCCTCAGAGAAACTTTTGAAGAAATAGGAGTCCAAGAACGGGAGATTACGATCCTCGGTCGTCTATCAGATATCTATGTCTTTGTTAGTGATTTCTTAGTCTCAGCCTATGTAGGCTATTCTCATACTCGACCAGAATTCATTCTACAAGAGTCCGAAGTTGCTGCACTTATCACCTTCCCACTATCCAAACTCTTCCATCAGCCTCTCATGTCCAAGGATCATAAAGTCAGAGATATAGTGCTCAAAGATGTGCCCTATTATGATCTAGATGGCGAATTTCTATGGGGGGCCACAGCAATGATTACCTCTGAACTACTAGAGCTGATCCGTAGGAATAAGCTCCAACTCTAGCTTTCTCCATCGAATAATAGAAAACCAGCTACAGCTACTCAAGTCTTGTGATTACAGGCACCTTCTGCCTGCATCTTTAGGTTGTAATAATCAGAGAACAGATTTATTCACCTAAAATTTTAAATCATGAAAAATCTAATTTTATTTCTAACACTGACCTTGTTCGGAGGACATTTATTCGGAAAGGTAGAACCCGAAAACAACACAAAATATGTCTACGCCTATTCTGGACTGAAGCTCAGAGCGACACCAAGCGCTGAAGGACAAGTCCTCAAAGTGATCCCCTACGGAGAGAAAGTAACTGTAGTGGCGAGTACAGAACATAAAGAACTTATAGAATGGATGAGTGGCCACTGGGTCAAGGTGGAACATGAAGGCGAGGAAGGCTATCTCTTCGAGGGCTTTATATCTGGCCTACCGATTCCGGTGTACAACTTCGAAATGACCCAGAATGATCTAGACCTTACCTATCCCCTACTGGCCTGGGCAGAACATAATTTTGATGAGATAAAAAATTCTGACACCATACAATCAGAGCAGCTGGATAAAATCACTCAGTATCTAGAGCATGATATCGTTCTCACTAGAAGCGATAATCCTTATGACTTCAAAGTCACTATGGAGCTTCCCGATACTAGAATAGAAGATGCTTACAATCTATTGAAATCAATGTTGCTCACTAAGCCTGAACGCCACACTTTCGAAAACAAATCTGTATTCCTCGATAATCTAGAGGGCGATATCCATAGGATAAAAGTAAACCTAGAATATCCCGTAGAAATCAGACAGCTCAAAAATGGTCACTCAAAAATCATTGTGAAATCTTTCCATACGGGTTGCGATTTGTAGAAAAAATCAAAAGCTGTGGAGATCAGAAAAAAAGTAATGTGATTGACTGGTAGATAGTAATTGCCCTGTACCTCGCCTCAAAAAGGCGAGGTATGCTTTTTTTCTATATATGTTAAAGATCAAAAAAAATGTATACCACTTGTCTAATAAAGAAATCAAATGGTGAAAAGAATTCTTTGATAAGTATCTTTCTTTGTCTTTGCTGGTCTAAAGAAGACTTAGAACATATTCTATCCAACTCAAAACTGAAACTACATGTCCATTGCTAAGCAATATGGTGTACTCGTATGCCTACTTTTAAGCCTGATCTTTAATACCAGTACTTTTGCATATAATACCTCTACGGTAGCCGAACCCCTGGCAGATGACTGCAATCAAGTGCCGCTCATTTATTGTCCAGCTTTTGTCTGGTTAAAGCCCTCAGAAAGTGCACATCCTAACAGAACAGGTTATGCTGTAGCAGAAGCAGGAAGTACTGGCTGCAGTGCACCAATTGTGACCTACAGAGATGAAATCTATGTCATCAATGATTGTCATAAAGTCTATACAAGGATATGGACCGCTACAGATCCTAATAATTCAGCCCTAACAGACACTTGCCATCAGACTATCAAGCAAGTAGACGAAGAAGCGCCGGTATTCTTAGCACCGCAGGATGATCTCGTTATCTATACGGATAACATGGACTTACAAACCAGCACCTGCCAGGCACAAGTATATTGGACTTATCCTCGGGTATCTGATAATCACCTCTTACAGAGGATAGAAATTACCTCTAAATTTAATGGACAGGAAACCAACTTAAGATCTGGAAGTATCTTTCCTGCTGGCGTAACTACAGTTACTTATACCGCTTTTGATTTTTGTGGAAATTTTACCACGATGGAATTTACGGTAAATGTTATGTGTGCCGATTGTCATATCTCCTGTCCAGCGGATTTTGTAGGAGATCTAAATGCAGATATTTCTCCAGCAGTTATAGGTAATCCGACAGCATACTCTGGAAACACAAACTGCGGCACTCTAACCAATACTTTCTTTGAAGATGAATTAGTAGCTACAGGATGTAATGACCAATCTACTACTCTACGTACTTGGTTTGGAACCTACAGCAGTATGCCCAGCAGACTCTTTTCTTGTCAGCAAAAAATCACCTTACAAGATATGTCTGCCATTGTCTTGTATGATTGTCCCTCTGACATTAACATAGTAGATAACTTTACGCCAGTACATTGGAAAGAACCTATCGCTGTCGCTAGTGATAATGCAAATATTTTAACCTTGACTAGTAACTATAGTCCGGGTACATTCTTTCCAGTTGGGATTACTACAGTATTCTACACCGCAACTGACAAATGTGGCAATTCTGCATCTTGTTCATTCAGAGTATCTGTGCTAGAGGATGCGACTTATCCTGGGTGCCCTGATGATATAGAGCTAACCTGTGATGAATCAGGAACAGCAATACTCAATTATACGCCTCCAAGTTATGATGGCACATGCTCTACCTGCAATAATGGAGGGATCAAACATGGGTTTATATACATAGGTTCTTTCAATGGATCTAATTACTACTGCAGTAGAAACTTTAATACTTATCTGGAAGCACAAGAGCTGATGGCTCAGCATGGAGGCCATCTGGCAACGATAAATAGTGAAGAAGAAAATGATTTCATTGCTACCAGAATAGCAACTGCAACAGCGCTTATAGGTCTGAGTGATTATAATTCTGAAGGCGACTTCACTTGGGATGATGGATCAGATCTAACCTATACTAACTGGTATAAGCACCAACCTAATGATTACAATAATCAGGACTTTGTAGAAATACAAAAGAACACAGGACTATGGAATGATGTAGACAATAATAGTAAGCTAGAATTCGTCATGGAGATCCCATGCGAAAATGTTAGACATATCTCTGGCCCACTGCCTGGAGACAGGTTGCGACCTGGCACCTACACTGTGATCTATAATATTTCAGATGGCTGTGGTGTAGACGACTTTTGCACTTTTGATGTCACGGTAAGGGAAGGACTCTCAGTAATCTGCCCAGATGATATCTATGTAGAAGTATCGGCTAGCACCGCTGAAGTTGCTGTTAACTGGGATGTGCCTCATTTCTTCAGTTGCTGCTCTGCATGTACTGATCCCAATAGTTGTGTCACCATCACTCAGACAGAAGGACCAGCCTCAGGCAGCTCCTTCCCGAATCAATCAAAAACTCCGATTACTTACCAAGCTACTGACGCCTGTGGCAATGTGATGAAATGTAGCTTCAGAGTATTAGTGGACATAGATCCATTTGCTGGAAGAGTCACAAATGATGATTCAGATATCGTAGGATTTGCTCCAGCTGATTCTGGTTCTGAAGCTGAAGAGACAGAAATAGACCTCACTGCAGAAAATCTAAATAAGAAACAAAGTAATCAAAGTCATGTAGCCACTATCAAGGCAAGAGCTTACAAATTATACCCTAATCCAACTACTGACATAGTTAATGTCGATGTAGATGACCCGAATGCTGTAGCAGCCATCAAGCTCGTAAATAGTACTGGTCAGCTACTTGTACATAGAAATAAGGGTATCTATTCTAGCAACCTGATAGATTGTACGCAGCTCGCTAAGAATGTCTACTTCCTAGTTATAGAATACAAGGATGGTAGCCAAGAAACCAGTAGATTGGTAAAGATGTAGTAACCGAAATATTTTTTTGAGCCACTTGGAGAGTCATTTCTAAGTGGCTTTTTTATTTCTAGTTACCGAAATAAAAAATATATATAAAAAAATTAAATCTGAAATCTATTGAAATTCAAATAATTTAATATTTATTTACCTAGAAATTAAAATTAAGCCCCAGGCCATTTTTATTCACATTCAGATTTTTCACTGAATATCAAAATCCATGAGCAAGCCAAAAGTTATAACCGAATTCGAAAAACTAGATGAGGAGATAAAGCAACTTATCAAACTGAACTACCCATTCGGTTTTGAAAAGCATCTCATTCAATTCAAAAATCATAAGAAGCATCTCATTAGCGCCTTGCCTTATGAGACAGCAGATAAACACTATCTGGTAAAAATGACCAGAGAAAAAGCAAATACCATTATACTAGAAGATGCTGATTATAATGAGAATGGCTTACTGATTACAGCTAAGAAAGAAGAGTACGAGAAAAAATTCAAAGACATCCTCAGTTCTAAAAACTAATCTTTAAGAACATCCATTACGTAGGCTTTTTTTCTAACTGAGACTGGCACATCACTTCCATCTTTCATCTTTAGATACCCCCCTTCAGTTTTTATATAGGCTTTAATCTGAGCCTTATTCACCAGATGTGATTGGTGTACTCGTATGAATATCCCTGGCAAGACTTTCTCAAACTCTTTTAGGGTCTTAGTAATTAATATCTTCCCTTCCGTAGTGTAAAAAGTGGTGTAGTTGCCCATAGCCTCCAGTCTAAGAATGTCCTTTATTGCAACCACTCTTATTTCATCTTGCGTATTTAGTGCAATAGAGCCCGCATCAGATTTTTCTTTCTGCTCTTTTGGCTGCTCAGCTTTGAGCTTGACGACTTTTGCAATCGCTGCAGCAAGTAATTTGGGGTCTACTGGTTTCAATAAATAATCTGTCGCCTGAAACTGAAAAGCCTTGATAGCATGATCGCTAGAAGCCGTCGTAAAAATTACTTGTAGCTGCTCATCTGTAATGATCTCTAACAGATCAAAGCCATCTCCATCTCCCATATGGATATCTAAGAATAGAAGTTGCGGCTTGAGTTTCTTGATCTTCTTAGCACCTTCTAGTACACCTTCTGCAGTATCCAATATTTCTATTTCTGGATGGGCTGCTTCTAGATCTGCTCTGAGACTGGCAATAGCCAGAGGCATATCATCGATAATCATTGCTGTTATAGACATAGTTATACTTTCTTAGTCGGTAAATGAAGGGTCACTCTTGTACCTATAGGGTCCCCATTAGTATCTTTCAGATCAACATAGACGATACCCATCTTGTCCCATTTATTAAGAGTCTTAAGGCGCTGCTCTACTATTTTCAGTGCTGCAGACTCATGTCCTTCTTTCTTATAGGCTGTAGCGGCATCCCTACCTATCCCATCATCCTCTATAGTGACTTCTACCTTTGTTCCTCTACTCCGAAGTTGTAAGATTAAATGGCCTTTATTGGGTTTATTCTTTATACCGTGGATAATGGCATTCTCTAAGAAGGGTTGCAAAATCATAGGAGGTATCATCACTGTCTGCTCTACATCACTTTCAATCTTAAAATCAAACTTTTCGTTCCGAATCATCTTTTCTAGATGGAGATAATCATTTAGAAATGACAATTCTCTTTCTACAGTTGTCCATTCATTAATAGAACCATCTAAAAGCTTACGCATTAGCTGACTGAACTTATTAAGACTCGTTCTGGCTTTTTGGTTTTCGTTCAGAGCGATAAGTCCGCTGATACTATTGAGAGAATTAAATAAAAAATGCGGATTCATTTGGACCTGACCGACTCTTTGCTGTTCATGAGCTATCTGTAGTTCTAATTGCATGCGCTCCTTTTGTGCTTCTAGCTGCTTCATCTCATTCTTCAGTCTACTTTGAGAAAAGAAATTCAACAGCAGTAACAGACAGACACTACCGAATAACCACGGCCAGAATTTTGCTAGTCCATCCGTCGCTACTGTGATGTCGATGGGTCGAGATGTAGCCGGCATGTCTTTCACACCAAGCGCTTTTAGTCTAAGCTCATATTCGCCAGCAGCTTTCAAGTTTAGATATACAGAATTGGGACTGGTGGTTGCAGTCCAAGGACCACCATTCAGACTGTACTGACAATCGATGGCATTCATCTTGGGAGAATAGGTCGTCTCAAAATGCACTTCTACTCTCTCACCTGGACTTACTCTATAGGGAGAACTTAGAAGTTCTTGATTACTATCTCGCAATACTATAGAGCTAATGGCTGGAGTGAGATCATTCACCATAGCGGTGTATAGGAATAAAGTCTTCCCTCTAGAATAAAAGACACTATGCCATTTATCTATAGAAAAATCTTCTACGCGATTATCGATAAACTTAATCGTCTGATGCAGGGTATCATATATGTACAACTCTTTATCCCTTGATATCATCCCTACATATTGATCATAGGCTTTGACCTTATGGAGGTCCTTGGGGAAAGAAATCCCAGGCACGTAATACTTCTTGACCACACCTTCTTTGAAAATCCATAAGCCCTTATTTCCTGCGAGGTAGACTCTATCTTCAATTTCATAAAAATCAGAAACTTCAAAAGACAAGTCATAAAGAGAATAGATATCACCCTTGTTATGTCGTAGCTGACCATTCTGAAGTTGATATTTTGGACGATAAGAGCTGGCCTCTGATGTTGTGATTTCTTCAAACTTATAAGACCCAAGACTATAACTTTGATTCAATTCGTCATATATCAAGAGACAACCTGCAGAATCTCTTTCTAAACCAGTGATTGAATATTTGTGTTCTATACTTACCTGAGCAGAGCCCTCAGAGAAAGAGATGAAGAGGAGTGAGATATATATTAGTCTTAGAGACATTTAGACTTTACAGGCGTTGAATATCTAACAAAATAGATATAATCTTTATTGCGATCGCTCTCAGAGCAGTAATGCAGGTGAAAAAGCGGTAGAACAAGTGTCATATTGTCATTTAATTTAATATATAAAAATCAGATTATAAATTAATTAGCTAATTTTACCCCAGCATTTATGGTAGATTCTGTATTACAAGATTTGAAACAGACTTTCCGCAGCGGAAATATGATTTCTAAGCTCATCTTAGTCAATGTCGCAGCCTATATCATAATCAACTTGATTTTTGTTTTTGACTTTCAGAATGGCGAAAATCTAAACAGCTTCTACGAGACAGTAAAGAACACCTTGTCTCTACCCTCTAGCTTTCCTCGACTGATAAAGCAGCCATGGGCTATCATCAGTCATATGTTCCTGCACGTAGGATTCTGGCACCTGTTATGGAATATGCTATTGCTCTATTGGTTTGGACAGATAGTCGGAGATTTTATAGGGGATGATAAGATTCTACCTCTCTATATCATGAGTGGTCTTTTCGGTGGGCTCGTCTACATGCTTCATGATCTCTATCTTCCCGGAGGCACAGGCGGTGCTGCTTATGCGATGGGAGCTTCCGCAGCAGTCATGGCCGTCATATGGACAGCAGCGATGTTGTCCCCAGATTATAGAATGAACCTCTTACTGATCGGCCCGGTCAAATTAAAATATATAGCCTTGGGTCTCCTTTTTATGGACCTAGTAGGATCAGCAGGGAACCTCAATCAAGGAGGGCATTTTGCACATATCGGAGGGGCACTCTTTGGCATCTTCTATGTCTACTTATTACGTAGTGGTACAGATATCACAGCGGCATTCACTGAGAAGACTTCTCGTTCTTTCACTAAGACTCCTAGGAAACCAAAAGTGAAGAAAACCTCTAGGTCAAAATTCAAAGTCGTCCACAACTCTGCTCAAAAAGATACTGAGGAAAAATCAAAAGCTGCTTTTTCGCAGCAAGGAGAATTAGATAGAATCTTAGATAAAATAAATTCTTCTGGCTATGATGCCCTTAGTGCTGAAGAAAAAGATTTCCTCTACAGAGCGAGCAAAAAGAAATAGGTGAGCAAACTCATTTACGGTATTAATATACTTGCTGTGCTGGCATTGCTCCTAGCCTACGTTTCCCCATATGTACCACCTAAGGCGACCTGGTTTTTTGCCTTTTTTGGACTAGGCTTTCCTTTCTTATTAGTAATCAATGCACTTTTCTTTTTTATGTGGCTGGCTTTCAAGCCCAAGTATGCTGTCATGTCAGGCCTCTTTCTAGCCCTAGGTTTTGGAGCAATACAAAGAGCCATAGGATTCAATCCAGCTGATACTACTTCAGAGGGTTTTGAAGTGATGACCTATAATATCGGCAAGACCAGAGAAGACTTTCATTACAAGGATAGGCAAGACAAAATAGATCGCTTCCAAAGATTTATAGCTAATAGGCAACCGGATATAATCTGCATCCAAGAAAGACTACCCAAACATCTAGATTACTACAAGCAGATCTTTCTAGGGTATAATCTACATCCCAATTCTGAAACAGGTACAACTATCTACTCTAAATATCCTTTTGTAAAAACAGGCAATTTAGCCTTTGACACCTATTCTCATAATGCCACCTGGGCAGACATAAAAATCAAGGGCTCTATCTTCAGAATCTATGCCGTGCACCTGAGCTCTAATTATGTGCCCAAGCTCTCTGATAATGTCAAAGAAATATGGGATGACTCTAAGTCTATACTGGATAGGTATAATCACCACGCCATAAAGCGGGTAGACCAACTCAAAGAAATACTTGCCCATGCAGAGCAATCCCCTTATCCTGTAGTCATCAGTGGAGACTTCAATGATGTCCCCCAGTCATATGTCTATAGAATGATCTCTGAAGAATATCAAGATGCCTTTACTGTATGTGGCAAAGGGCTAGGACAAACTTTTAATTCCAAGTTCTGGGGCTTACGTATAGACTACAGTTTTGCTAGTGAAGAAGCAAAAATACTCGATCACAAGATTGTAAGATCTCCTATATCTGATCACTACCCTGTCGTAACCACCATAGCACTTGATCCAAAAACTTAATAGTCAGTTAACTTATTTTTGCAAACTATGAGCTTAATGAAATCAAAAGAACTATTACTACAGAATAGTCTTACCAAGAAGAAAGAAGTATTCAAACCTATCAATGAAGGCTTCGTCGGCATGTATGTCTGCGGTCCTACTGTATATAGTGATGTCCATCTGGGCAATGTCAGAACCTTTGTCAGTTTTGATATTATGTACAGGTTTTTACTATTCCTAGGATACAAGGTACGTTACGTCAGAAACATCACAGATGTAGGGCACTTGCTAGACGATGGCGAAGATCGTATCTCTAAAGGTGCTAGAGCGGATAAGTTAGAACCTATGGAAGTCGTACAAAAGTACACCAATGGCTTCCATAAGATGATGGACATCTTCAATACCAAAAAACCAAGTATAGAACCAAGAGCAACCCAGCATATCATAGAGCAGATAGAAATGGTGCAGCAGATCATAGATAATGGTTATGCTTATGAAGCTAATGGGTCTGTCTACTTTGATACTCTAAAATTCAATGAAGAGAAGAAGTGCTATGGCAAGCTGTCTGGCAGGGTCATAGATGAACTATTGGTAGAGACAAGAGATAATCTGAAAAATCAAAGTGAGAAGAAACATCCATCGGATTTTGCTATATGGATGAAAGCTGCTCCAGATCATCTGATGAAATGGAACTCTCCGTGGTCAGTCGGTTTCCCAGGCTGGCATCTAGAATGCTCTGTAATGAGCACGAAGTATCTTGGGGAGACTTTTGATATCCATGGTGGGGGTAATGATTTGAAATTTCCGCATCATGAAAATGAAGTTGCTCAGAACGTAGGCGCTTGCAATTGTCAGCCATGTAATTATTGGCTGCATACTAACATGCTCCTCATGAATGGTCGTAAGATGTCTAAGAGTGATGGTAATACCATTACACCACAGCAACTATTCACAGGAGATAGTCCGCATATCACTAAGGCTTACTCGCCTATGGTAATCAAGTTCTTCATGCTGCAGTCACACTATAGCTCTACTAATGATCTGACTGATGATGGCTTACTCGCTGCAGAAAAAGGATACAAGAGACTTATGGAAGCACAAAAGACTCTAGAAGGTCTAGTGAGTAAAGATTCTAGTGCTGAGCTCGATGCAGATATCAATAAACCTTTAGATGGATTTATAGATGAGATGTGTGATGACTTTAATACGCCTAGAGCTATAGCTCAGCTCTTTGACTTGGTGACTAAGATTAATAGTCTGAAAGAAGGTCATCTAGATATTAATAAAGTGTCAAATTCTACGCTGACGAGACTAAAAACAGATTTTCCTCGCTACATTGACGAAGTTTTAGGACTGACTAATGAGAGTGATGGTGGCAATACTGCTGCCTTGGATGAAGTCATGCAGTTGGTACTAGAACTGAGACAAGATGCAAGAGCAGAAAAAAATTGGGGAGTATCAGACAAAATCAGGGATGCCCTTGCAGCAGCTAACATTACGGTAAAAGATGGCAAGGAAGGTTCATCTTGGACCATGAATTAAAAACTAAAAATGAGACTCAATCTTACTTACAGCTTCTTTATATTAGTACTCGCAGGTATGCTAGTAGGTTGTGGCGGTGACACTGCTACTAAGACAGTGCAAACTGTCCAAAAGCCACCTGCAAAAATTCCAGCCTTTTCGCAAGATTCTGCTTACGCCTATCTGGAAAAGCAACTTAGTTTTGGGCCTCGTAATCCTGGAGCTCCAGGTCATGTCGCTTGTAAAGATTGGATGGTAGGCAAGTTTAAGAGTTTTGGTGCTGATGTTATCGCTCAAGAATTTATAGCCAATCTGTACACAGGTGAGAGCCATCAAGCATGGAATATTATCGCTCAGTATAATCCGCAACATCAGAAACGTGTGATCCTTTCTGCACATTGGGATTCAAGATTTATAGGAGAAGAAGATAAGGATAAGAACAAGCGAGACCAGCCTATACCTGGCGCAGATGATGCAGGATCGGGTACTGCAGTACTGATCGAGATAGCTAGACTACTAGGTGAAAATCCTATAGATCTCGGTGTAGATATCATTTTATGGGATGCAGAAGATCAAGGGAAACGAGGGAGAGGAGAAGCAGAAACTTGGTGGTGTCTAGGATCTCAACATTGGTCTAAAAACAAACACAAAAAGAACTACAATGCCAGATATGGTTTCAATCTAGATATGGTAGGGGCAAAAAACCCTCGTTTTGGAAAGGAAGCTTGGTCTCAGAGATATGCTAAGAATGTCACTGACAAATTATGGACTCTCGCTCAGAATATGGGCTACTCTGATATGTTTGTAAATGATACCACAGGACCTATTACTGACGACCATATGTTTGTCAATCAGATAGCTAAGATCCCTATGCTGGATATCATTAATACGCCGCTAGATTCTCCTACGGCTTTTATAAAAGAGTGGCATACTCATGATGATGACATTTCAGCTATCGATAAAAGATCAATGCGAATTGTCGGGCAAGTCGTAACTGCAGCTATTTATAAAGAATCTACTGGACACTTCTAAGATTATCCTCGACCTTTGCACAGATTTTGTGGAGTTGGTACAACCTTTCGGGAGCTGAATTCATATATATCATGTAAAACATTCGAATACTAATACATTCAAAATAATAAATGATGAGATTTATCTACCTAGCTTTTTTACTTTTTAGTGTTACACATTTATCTAGCCAAAATACTCCTGTAATTACTAAAGCCACTGCTACCTGGTGTCCAACTTGTGGTCGTTCAGCATGGGACTTTATGGAAGCCATGAAAATGGATCTAGATGCAGGACCTGCAGTTACTCTTAATGTTCACTTCCAAGGGAGTGATCTTGAGAACGAAACAAGTAAATGGTTCGCAGCAAATCTAGGCGCAAGTTCCAGACCTCTTTTCTATCTTAACAACGAGTTTATATCTGTAGGTAGTAACTGGCAGCCAATATTAGAATCAGCTGACGCATCTATCGATGAAATAAATAACAACCTTACTGCTGGAGTAAAATATAACTCTGTACTGATAGAAGAAGGGGTTATAAATGTAACTGCTGAAGTTATAGACATACCAGCTCCAATGAATAAGTTTTTCATAGGTACCTATATATTCGAAGATAAGGTCGTAGCGAATCAAGCACAAAGAGGCAATGCTGCTGTCCACCCTAATATACTTCGTGCTTCTATGACTACAGAACATCAGGGTACAGAGATTACAGATTTCGGTGATTATGAATTCAGCCTTCCTGTAGATGCAGAGTGGAATGAAGAAAACCTTGGTGTCGTAACTATTATCTGGGAAGAAGTCGGTGACACCTACATGATGTTAGCTTCTACTGCAGCACATAATATCTCTTTACTTTCTGATACAGATGAAATTCTAGATGCATCAATATTTACATTTAGAGATGCGGGTACCTCTATGATTATCGAAGCAAGTGATAATGCAAATTATGGATTGACACTTTCTGATATCTCAGGCAGAAAACTAAGAGAAACAAACTTCAGTCAAGCAGTAAGTATAGAAAAGACTAACCTAATCTCTGGTATGTATATTCTAAATCTACAGAGTGACAAAGGACAACTAACGCAGCAGATCTTTATAAAATAAGATCTTTAGATATAAAAAGATAAAGGCTTGTCTCTTTTAAGGGACAGGCCTTTTTTTATTTTTGTTTATGTACTGACTTATTTGAACATTTTATTTTCGCCAAAAGCCGAAGAGAATAATTTTTTACCAATCTAAATTTTAAAGAACAATGTATCCATTCAATATTAAAGTTTTTCTATTGGGCATAAGCCTATTTTTTTCGATTTGTATCTCAGCACAGGAGTTTACTATTATAGAAAGACCCAGTGACCTTAACGGTGGCACTCTCGCCATCGGAGATCTAAATGGTGATGGAGATGATGATTATGTAATAGGAAGAAGTACTAGAAGAACTTTTCTAGGTATCAGAAATGAATTAGAGGAGATAAACTATGAAATCCTCGATGAAGGACTATGGCTAACGAGTATGGTTATCTATGATTTCGATGGAGATGGTGACAATGATATTATTTGCTCAGAACTAAGTGAAGACCTCATGATAATGTGGAGGAATGATGGAGCAGCAAACTTTGAAAGAGTGGATCTTCCTTATCCTGATTATGACTCTATAGCTTTTGCTGACCTTGATGAAGATGGCACAGATGAGCTGATTCTAGGTCATGGTAATAGACTAGAAATTTTCTCTGTCTCTATGACCACCCCTACATCCTTAGCTGTTCTATCTGACGATCCATTTGTGAATAGTCCAGAACACATAAAAATCTTCGATAACAATAGAGATGGCCTATTGGATATAGTCGGCGTATTCAACAGAGACGGCGTCTTAGCTTTCCATCAGACAGGGAATCTCAGTTTCGCAGAGGAATCAATATTCAAGGAAAGTTTTAACAACAATATTTTCTTTCCAACTGATCTTAATGGTGATGAACTCTTTGACTATGTAGTCTACTCAGAGTTCAATAGAGGCGCCTCTCTAATCTTAAGTCAGGCCAACGATGAACACATAAAAGTTGATATACCAGATCTAGACAACATCACAAAATTTGTAGTAGTTGAGGACTTTGATCAGGATGGTGAGGACGAGATCGTAATCGGAGAAGGAGATTTTAACCAATCAGTTTCTATACTAAACTATGAAAGTGATACCTTCTCCAGAAAAGAAATCACTACAGAGTATAGGGATTTAAATACAGCAGCTATCTCCGACCTGAATAATGATGGACTGATAGATATCTTATTCTTTTCTAGAACCAACTTCGATGCCCAACTGATATATGCTCTTCAAGGCACTATCGGCTTATCAGATGACGATGGAGATGGGTTTACTTCTGATGTAGACTGCGATGACTCGGACCCTGACACCTATCCTGGTGCAGAAGAAATTTGTGACGGAATAGATAATAACTGCGATGGGAGTATAGATGATGGACTTACTTTCTTAAGTTGGTGGCTAGATAATGATGGAGATGGATTCGGTTTAGGCCCAATGGAGGATAGAATAGTAGACTGTAAGCAGCCGAATGGCTATGTACAAAATTATGATGATTGTGACGACAGCAATCCAGACATCTATCCAGGAGCACCTGAAGAACTAGACAATGGCATAGATGAAGATTGTGATGGCAAGGACAATAGTACTTCAACTCACAACTTAGAAAATGTGACTATCAACATCTTCCCCAACCCTGCGTCAGAAATTCTGTTTATCACTCAGACAGACGGATCTATAGATTTAGAAGTAAGCATTTTTGACCAGAGTGGTAGGACGCTAATAAACACTACCGCTGATGAAGGTTTCATAGATCTGCAAGAATTAATGAATGGTTCCTATATCCTAAAGTTACAAGACACCAAGTCACAGAACTTTATAATAGAACCTATTACTGTAGTAAAATAAGGTCAACATCTAGTTGAGCACTAACATCAAAAAAGAGCCTACAAGTTGCATTCACTTGTAGGCTCTTTTTAATACAACTTTTTCTTTGACTATTTCTTAGATTTCTTACCTCCGAAGACGCCTTTATGCTTTACAGTTTGATTCTTGATCGGCATCCTCTTTGATTTAGGGAAGACAATTTTCATTTCATCTATAAGATGTGAAGCGCCTGCAAATTTATCTACGACAAACAAGATGTATCGGACATCCGTCATAATGTTTCTACAGATAGAAGGATCATAATTAATATCACTCATCGTTCCTTCCCAAGCTCTATCAAAATTCAATCCTATCAAGTTTCCATTGGCGTCTATGGCTGGACTTCCAGAGTTACCCCCAGTCGTATGGTTCGTTCCTATAAAGCAAACAGGCAGCTTGCCATTATCCTTGTCGGCATACTTCCCATAATCTTGTGCATCATAGAGATCCAATAATTTCTGATCTACATCAAATTCATAATCACCAGGCTTATACTTTTCCATAACCCCATCTAGATAGGTTACAGGCCCATAGGTTACAGCATCAGTAGGACTATAGCCTTTCACCTGACCATAAGTGACCCTCATCGTACTATTAGCATCTGGATAGAAACGCTTCTCTGGGAAGGTTTCCATAAGTGCTTTCATATATATTCTCTGGAGAGAATCTATCTGGCTATTAAGCGCATTATAGGGACTAGCGACTTCCTTATCGTAGACTTTCTTCCAGTCACTGCTTAGTTTGAAGACTTCATCCTCTCTGAGTTTGGCGATTGCTTGTTCTGGTTCCATATCTAGGATAGCCATCAACTTATCTTTATCTGCTAGTGCTGTAGCCGTATAGAGATCTTCTGCAAGATATTTATAGCTTTTAGGAGCAGAGGTATTGGATTGTATTTGGGTTGGAGAATATTTGTTATCGATATTCTCAGAGTACATCTCTGTGAGGGCAGCGAATACTTCTTGGTCGATCTTAGGATTATAATTTTTATAGAAGCCTTGGAGATAATTGATCACTCTTCCTTTGAAACCTTGGTAAGCCTCAGCGCCATTATTCTCGTAGGCAGATACCAGTCGCTGCATAATACCTGCCACAGACATCAATTCTATGTTACGTCCTGTCACTTCAGAGTAATAGTCTCTGACATAAGCATATGGTGCTCTTTCTTTGTAGAGCTGTTCGAACTCTGGAAGAATATTTTGATACTCACTATCTCTTGGTAATTTACCTCGGAATTCTTTTTCAAAATTTTTCTTCTTCGCTACTGCCCTAGTCTTCTTGAGACCAGTGACCTCCCCTATCCATTTCTTCCAGTAGTTTGCTATTCTGGCAAACTTAGAAGCATACTGTATTCTAGTTGCTTCATCTTGTCTCATATACTTATCTATAATATTGAGTGCTCTTTCTCTGATAGCGATTTTAGCAGGGTCTAATACATCGACGATTTCTTCTACCGCTGGAGAAGGAAGATACTCTTGTGTTCTTCCTGGAAAACCAAAGACCAAAGTAAAGTCATCTTCTTCTACTCCATCAAGAGATATAGGTAAGAAGTGCTTAGGCTCATAAGGTTTGTTCTCTGGAGAAGGGTCAGCAGGTAAGTTGTCTGGTCCTGCATAGATTCTGAATAGAGAAAAATCTCCAGTATGTCTTGGCCATACCCAGTTATCAGTATCAGCCCCAAACTTTCCTATGCTTTCTGGTGGAGCACCTACTAACCTTATATCTCTATACGTCGTCGTCAGAAATGCAAAGTATTGATTGCCATTAAAGAAAGGTCTGATCGCTACATCTTGGTAGTCCTTCTTGATTAGTTCATTTTTTATGGCTTCCAGATTGATATCTATGATAGCTTGGCGCTCCTTGACAGTCATGCCTTTTTTCACACCTTTGAGGGCTTGACTAGTAACATCCACTATCTCATTGATCAAGGTAGCTGTAAGTCCTTCATTCATTAATTCTTCAGACTTATTCTTAGCCCAGAAACCCTTCTTTAGGTAGTTGTTTTCTAGAGTCGTATGCGATTGTATTTGTCCATAACCACAGTGATGGTTAGTCAACAGCAGTCCCTGAGAAGAAATTAATTCTGATGTACAAAAGCCACCGAAATGGACGATTGCATCTTTTAGCGATCCTTGATTGACACTGTAGATATCTTCGGCTGATAACCGCATACCCAGGTCCTGCATCTCCGCCTCATTAAGACTCTTCAGAAATAGGGGCAGCCACATGCCTTCTCCAGCATGACTAACTTGGATAATAAAGGCGAACAAAAGGAGGTTTAAAATCTTTTTCATCTATTGGAATGGTTAGTTTAATTCGGAAAGTAGCTAGAATATCTAATATTCACTTTTAAAATTCTATTAAATCCCAAAATTCCTCATTTTTAAAGGATGGATAGCTCCTATTTCTTGCAAGAAAATTCTTTCTCTCTTTGGTCTCTGACCCATAGGGCACCTATATTCCTGTATTTCTTATTTACCCTGGCTGTTTTTATTTACAGTCACCATAAGCTTAAGGATACTCAGCAGAGAAAACGAGTTCTGTTTTTATTATCCCTTATTCCCTTTCTGACTTTAATTGTTCAGAACTTGATTAAATGGGGCCTAGGAACCTGGACACTGCAAGACGACCTGCCATTACACATATGTAGAATACTGGCCTTGTTTGCACCACTAGTGTATCTAAGGGATAATAAATTCTGGACAGGCATTTTTTACTTTTGGATACTAGTAGGCACATTCAATGCAGTCATCGCTGCGGACATAAGATTTGACTTTCCTCATTTTAATTACTTTACCTATTTCATCATTCATCTTGGTTTGATTCCCCTCCCTATCTATCATTGCTACATACTAGGAAGGAGGATAGACAAGTGGGATCTATGGAATGCCTACTGGGTCGCCAATGCATTCCTCTTACTGACTATGGTCATAAATTTCAGCATCAAGTCCAACTATATGTTTACCAGACATAAACCCGAAGTGGCGTCACTGATGGACCACCTTGGCCCCTGGCCCATTTATCTGATTATGTTACAGTTTATAGGATTAGCCCTATTCTGCCTTAGCTTCCTCCCTTTCCTCCTAAAAAACAAAAACCCCTAAACTAATGACCATAGAACCCACCAGACCCATTGAACCCACTAAACCCATTAAACCTTGAACCCATTGAACCCACCAAACCCACCAAACCCACCAAACCCATTGAACCTATTAAACCCATTATCCCTCATAACCCATTAAAAACCCAAAAAATATGTGCGGCAGATCATCACTCACCAAAACTGAAAAAGAACTAGAAGAACGTTTCAATGCTACCTTCTACTCTGATGGACTGGTTAATTATAACCCACTCCCTAATTACAATGTGGCGCCATCCCATGTCATGCCCGTCATCATCAATGAAGACAGACTGCATTTCCAAGCCTATCGCTGGGGACTTATTCCTTCCTGGGCCAAGGATGCCAAGATTGGTAACAAAATGATCAATGCCAGGATAGAAACCCTTTTTGAAAAAAGCTCTTTCAAGATGGCTGTAGCCAAAAGACGCTGTCTCGTACCTGCAGATGGCTTTTATGAATGGAAAAAAATCAAAGGCCCCAATGGCAAAACGACAAAACAACCTTACAGAATCCAAACTACAGATAGAGAAATATTCTCCATGGCTGGACTCTGGGATAGATGGAAGGCTCCAGATGGGCAGACTATTTTTTCCTTTACCGTAATTACACAAGGACCTAATGAACTCATGAAAGATATTCATGATAGAATGCCGGCTATTCTTACGCCAGAACAGGAGGAACTCTGGCTAAGTGATGATCTCCCACCTTCTGAATTAGTAGGCATGATAGAGCCCTATCCCTCTGAGCATATGAAAGCCTATCCTGTCTCTAACAAGATCGGGAATGTCAGGAATAATTCTATTGATCTGATCGCAGAACAGCGTCCCAATCTAAATGACAATACCCTGACATTATTCTAGTCAGATAGCTGACGCAAGACAACTTAAAGTATAAAAAGCTTGGTGGATTCAAGGGAATATTTATTCTGTCTTGTCTAGTCAATATGATAGTATTTGTAATATCCTTATTGTTAGTGATTATGCTTCCAGCCTTGGTGCTGAAGTCCAGAAAAAGAAATAACCTACGTCCCATAGAAGTAGACACTTTTCAGATTCAAACCTTCAAAATGAAATAATTGTCGATATAGTCAACATTTATTGACCGATATATTCGGCAGATGTCGTAACTTTGAGCAAAAGTCTCTATATGCTCAATAAGAATCTCAAGTATCTACGACAGAAGAATAAAATCTCTCAACAAGGTCTTTCAGAAGTTTTAAATGTTCCCAGGACTACTCTCGGTGATTATGAGAGAGGTAAAACTGAACCCAATATTGCCATGCTGATCAAGATGGCAGAATACTTTGATGTCAAAGTAGACAACCTCATAAAAGACGATCTCAGTCACAGCGACTACGAAATTCTGAAGACCAAAGTCATGAAAGTGCTGGCTATCTCCGTAGACAGTAATAATGAAGGCAATATAGAACTGGTAGATACCAAAGCAGAAGCTGGCTATCTAGATAGCTATCACAATCCTGAATACATCCGCGATCTACCTAAGATTCAGTTTCCTAATATCCCTGAGGGCACTTACCGAGGTTTTGAGATACAAGGAGACTCTATGCTTCCAGTAGAACCCGGCAGCGTCATCATCGCCTCTTATGTAGAGCAACTAGATCAGATCAAGGACCACAAAACCTACATCATCATCAGCAATAGAGACGGTCTGGTATACAAACGCGTTAAATCCGACAAAAAGAACAAGCAACTCATCCTATCTTCTGACAATGAAGTCTTTCTACCCTACGAATTACCCTTCGATCAAGTGAATGAAATCTGGGAATATTATGGACACCTAAGCTTTAGCGACGACAAGAAAAATGCAGCCACTAAACTAGAATCACAAATGGAAGAACTTATGAAGCGCATGACTAGTATAGAGGGGAAGATTGATAATTGATTTTTGTGTCCCGCAGATTTCGCAGATCTTCGCAGATCAATTTGAATTAAAGATGACGGAAAATGATATTTCATATGCGATTAGAGGAGCCATCTACAATGTATATAATGCATTTGGGCCAGGCTTATTGGAGTCAGTTTATGTTAATGCGCTAATGCACGAATTGAAAGAGAACAACCTTTTGGTACAGAAAGAAGTGCCAGTACCAGTCTACTATAAAGACAAAAAACTTGAAATAGGATTTAGGTTAGATTTACTTGTTGAAGACAAGGTGGTAATAGAAGTAAAATCTGTTGAAAATTTAATGGCGGTGCATCATAAACAGGTTTTGACTTATTTAAAAATCACGGACAAGAAATTAGGCATCCTAGTAAATTTTAATGTTGACAATATAAATGAGGGAATTTTTAGAAAAGTCAATAAACTTTAATTAGAACAATCTGCGAAAATCCCCGAAATCTGCGGGAAACAAAATTATAATCAGTCAGAAAATTAATATTTACGTTAAGCTTTCGCCAGAACTATAAAAGAAAAAAATCTGCGAAACTCCGCGAGATCTGCGGGAACCCAAAAATTATCAATTGTCAATTATCAATTAATTAAACCATCCCCCTATCTGATCATCCCAAAATCGAAAACCTGGTAAGCCACTCGGTCTATTCATTCCGTTGTCAAGATAGAAGCCATCTCCTTTTTCTGCAGGCGGCTCCGATAACATCTCTACTATAAAGTCTCCTCTTTCACCTTGAGGGCCCCAACTTCCTGAAGGTCCTGTTGGTCCATTAGGGCCTTGTGGTCCTATACAATCATAGGCATTATAGATCCCATCTCCATTAATATCTTCTCCATCTTGAGGTATTCCACTAGGATCTGAAAAACAATCAATTCCTGGGAATCCTCTTGGCCCTTCTTTGAGCACAACTATTCCTTGTGGGCCCTGTGGGCCTGGATCCCCTTGAGGGCCTCCACCTCTTCCCTTTTCGCCTTGGGGGCCTTGTGGACCTTGTGGACCTTTGGGTCCTTGAGGGCCCTGTGCACCTTTAGGTCCACGTGAACCTGTTGCACCTTTCTCTCCTTTTGGACCTTGAATGAGTGGACCTGCGTAATCTTCGCCGGGTTCACCCACAGGGCCTTGAGGCCCTTTTGCCCCTATATCATACCCACGCGGGCCCGCTGGACCTGCCGGACCCGTAGGACCTTGGGGACCAGCGCTACCGGGTGGACCTTGCACTGGAGCTCCACCTGTATCTTTTCCTGATTCTCCTTGTGGTCCTTGCGGACCTAAGGCACCTTGGGGACCTTGCGGACCTTCGTAACCTTTTGGCCCTTGAGCTCCTGCGATACCAGAGCCAGAAATATCTGCAACTAGAGCCATCGGAACTGAAAGCAATTGCAAGGTACTCATGATAGCAAAGCTTCCATTTTCTTCTTGTAGACTGAGTCTCATGTAATGATCACTGTTCTGCCACCCAACATGTTCAATTGCTCCTATTCTATCATCACCCCTACCTATCTCTAATGTATAATGACCCAACTCTGAAGTAGTGACCAAATGTTCTTCTTCGTAGGTAACAGTTCCTAAAGTAAAGTCAGAAATGATCTCCACTTTTATAGATATTTCTTCCGAAGATAGAGGTAAACCGTTATCATCTAATGCCATGCCTTGCAGACTTATAGCATCTGGTGCTTGCCCATGGCAAATACAAAGAGATAATAGAAAGATGATTACAAAACAATATATTCTATATTCCATATTCATAATTATAAGTCTACCCATTCATTACCATTCCAATAGCGAAAACCAGGTCTACCATCAGATCTATTAGTACCATCATCTAGATAAATATTCATCGTAGAAGGACTAGGTATAGTGGACGTTTGACTAAATGAAGCAGATCTGCCTTGAGGTCCTTGAGGTCCTGTGGGACCTGTAGGTCCTTGGGGACCTGGTGGGCCCTGACAATCAGCAAGGTTGAAAACACCATCTCCATTAACATCCTTTGCCCCAATATCAACCCACGTACCATTACTGCTGCAATCGTAGCATGTAAGGCCATTTCTTCCGTTTGGTCCTTGTGGACCCTCACAGATCCTATCCTCACCTCTCGGCCCTTGTGGGCCTGTAGCTCCTTTGATATTGGAAATAGGACCTGCTTCACCCATAGGTCCTTGCGAGCCTTGAGGACCCACCTCTCCTTGCAAGCCTACAATTCCTACTAATCCCGGTGGACCTTGCTCTCCTCTTGGACCTTGTAGTCCTTGTGGTCCCATCGCCTGTCCAGGATCTCCTTGTGGTCCTTGATAACCAGCATCACCTGTAGGTCCTCCATGTCTTCCTTGTGGTCCCTGTGGACCAGCAGGACCTGATGGACCTTGCGCTCCATTTTCGCCGCGAGGACCTTCACCCGCATTTCTCCCTCTAGGACCTGGAATACCTTCCGCTCCAGGCGGGCCTTCTGCACCTATAAGTCCATTCTCTCCTTGCCGACCTGTCTGTCCAGGGTTCAACACTTCGGTAGCTGTCCTAGTGTAATAAGCATAAGGAACTTCGAAAATTTCTTCACTGAATAATGGTTGATAGTTCGTAGCGCCAGTTATATCCACTTCGATCACTAAAGCAAATCTGTCAGCACCCCAAGCTATCTGTTCCATATTACCAGAGACGGAAGCTCCTTGACCAACATTCACTGCAAATATTCCAGCAGTTGTAGTCCTAGCACTGCTCTCCTCTTGATACAATAATGATTGATCAGAAAGAGAGATAATTCCTATCCGTAAGCCTAATTCTGTGTTCTTTAACGGTTTGTTATCCATACCCAATATCAATCCTTGGTAATTAAAGGCTAAGGGGGCTTGGCCCGCCAGTACAGTGGCAAGAATAAGGCAGAAACTAAAGTTGATTAATCTTTTCATACTAGTAGAGGTCTATCCATTTTTGTCCATCATAATACCTGAATCCTACTTTCCCATCAGAGCGGTTAGAGCCATTATCTAGATAGATACTGTGTAATTTTCCTGTAGGCGGTGTATCTAGGATCACATCGAAAGATATGCCTGAGGGACCTATTGCTCCTGTAGGACCCGTTGCTCCTTGGGATCCCACTGCTCCTTGGCAATCAGCCTGATTATAATCACCATCACCGTTTACATCTTCACTAGGGTCACCTACTCCGTTACCGTTCAGATCAAAGCAATCTAATCCATTTCTGCCAGCTGGACCGACTGGACCAACTCCACCAGAACAGTCACCATCGGGTACTGGAAGACCTTGAGGGCCTTGAGGTCCTGGATCACCTTCCATTTTACCATCTTCCCCTGGAGGACCTTCTGGCCCTGGATCTCCTTGCTCGCCTTGGGGACCTCTATTGCCATTAAAGCCTTGCGGCCCTTGTTCCCCTCTAACTCCCACTTCTCCTTGAGGTCCAGACTTTCCTTGTGGCCCTTTAGGGCCTCGATCACCTCGGAGTCCTTTGGGTCCATTCGGGTCACCATCTTCTCCTCTAGGGCCTTGAGGCCCAGCAAAGCCTTGCGGCCCTGGTGGGCCCTTCTCACCTTTAGGTCCTACAGCACCACTCCATGGATAATCCTCACCTGGAGGGCCAGCAATTCCTTGAGGCCCAGCATTACCAGATAATCCTTGTTCTCCTTGTTCCCCTTCATCACCTGTAGGCCCATACTGCGCCACCTGTGCATGGAAAGCAAAAGGCACTGATAATAATTCTGTGAGACCTATGACTTTGAAATTGCCATCTTGTTCTATATCGACTTTGACTTCTACAAAATGTTTGTGCTCTAGCCAAGCTATCTCTGAAAAGGAAGCAGTTGCAGCTATACCGCGGCCTATTAATAGATCGAAACTGCCATCATCTGCAGTGGTTAGCTCATGTGATTCTGAATAAGGGACAGTACCATCCATGGCATCTTCTCGGATACTTAATACCAAGTCTATGGGCTGCGAAAATAATGGTTGATTGTCCTTGTCGTAAACTACTGCTTGGTACCGAATGGCCGATTGTGAAATAAGACTAGCAATAGCAAATAGCCATAACAAGAGAGCGAAGAAGTACTTCATAGGAATGAATTGTAGTACCCCTTTATGTTGCCAAACGCCAAAAGGTTACTACCCAAAGCACTAAAATAAATCTGCAAAAATCCCCGAAATCTGCGGGAAACAAAATTATAATCAGCCAGAAAATTAATATTTACGTTAAGCTTTCGCCAGAACTATAAAAGAAAATAAATCTGCGAAAATCTCCGAAATCTGCGGGAAACAAAAATTATCCATTGTCAATTGTCCATTATCAATTGTCCATTATCAACTACAACAACCCCTTTACTCTAATACCCAAGGCACTTTCTTCCCTCAAAAATAAATCTGCGAAAATCTCCGAAATCTGCGGGAAC
>CAKZVK010000169.1 GCA_937921825.1 uncultured Saprospiraceae bacterium | reverse complement strand
CCTTCTTCGTTGAATATCTGAACAACAGAGATGTTTTGTGTTGTAGTGAACGCTAAGTTCTCAGTAGCTGTATCAAATTCAGCTGCAGAGAAAAAATCTAAAGTTTCTACAGTAACAACTTCTACAGTTTCAGTAGAGATGATCACCTCAGGAGTTGCAGTAGCAAAAGCCGTAGAGAAAGTGATTGTAAGAGCTGCTAAGATTGTGATTAGATTTTTCATAATGTTTGCGTTTGTACTTATAAGACCATTTTTGAAGGCTGTACACTGACCTGCGACTACTACAGGAAGTAGTGGATAGACCTACAGTGGCCCTACAAAAAGCTCTAATCCTCACATTCATGTCGTATAGTTTGCATTCCTATCTAGAGAAATATATTTCGGATAGGGGTCTTAAAGTTCTCCGTACGGTTTTGTCTATCATTCTTTTATTGTTTTTTTGGAGTCTAATTCACTTAAGCTATACAGAATGAAGATTGCAATTGCTCAGCTCAACTATTTGATTGGAGATTTTGATGGGAATATCAAGAAGATTAAGACTTATACAGAGCAGGCTAAAAAAGAAGGAGCGGATATAATAATATTTGGAGAGCTGGCGACCTGTGGATATCCACCTAGAGATTTTTTGGAGTTTGATGATTTTATAAAAAGATGTGAGGCGAGTATAGAAGAACTTAAAGCAGTCTCAGAAGGTATCGGTATAGCTATAGGTTCTCCAACTCGGAACCCGATACCTGAAGGTAAGGATCTTTATAATTCGGTATATTTCATAGCCGATGGGGCAGTCCAGTACATTCAGCATAAGGCCTTGTTGCCTACCTATGATGTCTTTGATGAGTATCGTTACTTTGAGCCAGCACAAGAATTCAATACACTTAACTATAAGGGGAAGAAGATTGCTTTTACGGTCTGTGAAGATATATGGGATGCAGGACTAGAAAATCCTTTGTATCAGTTTTGTCCTCTAGATAAGGTGGCTCATGAGCAGCCGGACTTCATTATTAATGTCTCAGCCTCTCCATTTAATTTTAGTCATGCAGAAGCTCGAATAGATATCGTCAAGGCTAATGTCAGTAAGTATAAGATCCCCATGTTCTATACTAACCATGTAGGAGCTCAGACAGAGTTAATATTTGATGGAGGTTCTCTAGTCGTATCACCTAATGGGAAGGTGCATAGAGAGCTGCCGTATTTCAAGGAAGCAATGGAGATATTTGATCTAGATGAGGTCCTAGCTGGAGAGCAACATTCAGAACAACCCAAAGATGACATCGTAGAAATACATGATGCAATAATCTGTGGAATCAAAGATTACTTTGGGAAGTTGGGCTTCAAGAAAGCAATACTAGGTCTATCGGGAGGAATAGATTCTGCAGTCACTACGGTGCTTGCTCAGCGGGCACTTGGAAACGAGAATGTTAGGGTACTCCTCATGCCCTCTCAATTTTCTTCTGATCATAGTGTGAATGATGCTAGAGAACTTGCAGAAAACCTGGGTATACAATATGATATCATCGCTATCAAAGAGGTCTATGATGCTTTCATGGGTAAGTTAGATACTCACTTCGATGGCTTAGCTTTTAATGTGACTGAAGAGAATATCCAAGCAAGAGTCAGAGGGACTTTACTAATGTCCTTTTCTAATAAATTCGGTAACATCTTACTCAATACAAGTAATAAGAGTGAGATGGCCGTAGGGTATGGAACTCTTTACGGTGACCTTGCAGGTGGACTTTCGGTTCTTGGTGATGTTTATAAAACTGATGTATTTGCACTTGCGAGATATATCAATAAGGATGGAGAAGTAATTCCAGAAAATTCTATTACTAAACCGCCTTCTGCGGAACTCCGACCAGATCAAAAAGATTCTGATAGTCTTCCTGATTACGCTATACTTGATAAGATATTATATGAGTATATTGAAAAACAAAAAGGGCCAGCTGAAATTATTTCTATGGGTTATGAGGAAGCCCTAGTGAAAAGAATACTAAAGATGGTGAACCGTAATGAATTCAAAAGGTATCAGACAGCTCCTGTGCTAAGAGTATCTAAGAAAGCTTTTGGTATGGGTAGACGATTGCCGATAGTAGGAAAATATTTATCATAATTACTAAATAGGAATATTAATGACAACACAACAGATTGCAAACAAGCTTGCAGACTATTGCAAGAAAGGAAAGTGGGCCAAAGCTCAAAAAGAACTTTATGCTGATAATGTATGGAGCGAAGAGCCAGCAGGTTTATATCCGAGAGTAGCTAAGGGCATGAAACAAGTCACAGCGAAAGGAGAAGCCTGGGCTAAAAATGCAAAGGTCTATAAAATGGAGGTATCTAAGCCTCTAGTAGCAGGTAACTGGATCACAATGAAGATGACGATAGATTCTCAGTGGAAAGGTATGCCTAGAACTAAAGAATCAGAACTGTGTCTATATCAAGTCAAGAATGGAAAGATTGTGTCAGAGCAGTTTTTCTATGACACAAATATGTAAGCATAAAATAACAAAGGAGGCTGTCAGATGAAGACAGCCTCCTTTGTTACTCTTGATATATGTACTCAGAGTAACTTCTCTATTCCTAAGAACTTACCTGTTCTTCCACTTTTTAAAATTAGTCTGATCTAGATAATACGTTAGTCTCATAGATATACTATTTTGTTGTGGAAATTGTCCCAGAGCATTCACTCCATCTAAGTAAGACCTACTGTTATAATTTATGTTAGGATCAGTATTTTCTCCAGCAATATTATTTTTCCAGACGATATTCAGATCACTGCCTGGTGCAAAGTTCCAGTTATACACCAAGTCTACGCTAAAGAAAGAATTGCTGAAATCTATTTCATCAGTGTAGGAAGATTCTGGGAAAGTCCCATCTTCTGCTAGTTCGTGGAAGGACTGATAATCCGCAGTAGTCCAGTCATGTCGTGTTCTTAGGCTAAGGGCCATGAGATCATTGAAAGTATAAGAGACATTGACTAGAGTTCTTACATTTCTATAATCTCTCTGCCCGATATAGATCTCACCATTATCTCCATCACCCACCCAGCCAGTGTCGTCATACTGTATACTATAGCGCCAGTTAAAGTTCATTGATAATTTATCAGAGAATCTATATCTGGGACTGATGCCATAACTATAACCCCATCTGCCTTCTTCATTGAGGTTGTAGATATTGCCATTGGTTCCTATTCGGAATTTCTTTCGTTCGTCGGTACCTAGCCATAGCCCAGTACTATAAAATTGTGGTCGAATTATATATCTGCTGAAGTCCTCTGTCCTTGGCTCGAAGTAATCTTTGTTATCTGTGGAGTAGTTAAGCCACATATTGAAATTCCAAAAATTCTTCAGTTGGGTCCATAAGCCTGTATTGTACCAGGTGCCAGTATAGACATTAGGGGCTACCAGTCTGGAGTATTCTACATCTAACCAAAAGTTGGCTCTATTAATGATCCAAGTGGGGTCGTAGATACTGTATTCGGTTCCGATGCTTACTTCTCTAATGTTACTGTTTCTTAGAAAACCTAAATCGTTATGATCGTAATCTGGGCTGATCTCATCGTAGCTCAGCCATGCTTTCACATTCCCCGAAATTTTTTCGGCTTCTAATTCTAATCTGTGGCCCTTGATATTATCTTGGTCATTGTAAGACTTGACAGAGTATGCAGCTTGTCCATTGAAGCTGTATCGCTGAAGGCTGTCTTTTAAGTTGAAGTCTGTTGCGATAACATTGGCATCATAGTAGTCTTTGCCTCTCCTCCATACGTTAGAATTGATAAGTGAGACATAAGAATTATTTTTTAGATTCTGATCTAGTACTGTGACATTATAGTTGGTTAGGGGTTGTGTAGTCTGCGATCTAGAGGCATTCGTTTCCGAATTTTGTATGACGGCTTCTGTTCTGCCTTCCACAGCATTGAAGATGCCTATACCTAATCCGTTAGAGTTTCTGCCTGAAATTTTTGTTGCATTATAGAGCTGTGGGATTTGAGGATTTGAAATTATTGATTCATAATCTTCATCATATTCTACATCATAAAAACCAAAAGCTGTACCGCCCACTCTTCTAGTATAAAAGATATCTGCCTTAGAGAACATTTCTAACCCCTCAGTGAAGAATGGCCGCTTCTCTGATAAGAATACTTCGAAGGGTGAGAGGTTGATAACGAGGTCATCTGATTCCACCTGACCAAAGTCAGGAATGAGGGTCATGTCTAGAGTAAAGGCATCATTAATCCCATATTTTATATCCATACCAGCATTGTAAGAATATCCTGTACTATTTATCGGAATTGAATTCTTGTCATGATATTGGGTGGCATAGGTAGAGAGGTATGGTGTCAGTGATAATCTCAGTGGTGGTTTGATATTTTTGATATTCTGTAGAATACCACTTTGAGTAAAAAGACCATTGACCTCGGGGTCTATCTCACTCCAGGCCATCTGCGAGTTTTTCCTTTTTTGGATTCTCAGAAAATTAATGGTCCATTCTTGTTCCGGCTCATTAGGGAATCTGATGGCTGCATAGGGTACTTTCATTTCACAAGTCCATCCAGTGTCAGTGAGATTGACTCCGCTGAACCAGACAGCATTCCAGTCGCTGTCTTCATTGCCATTATTCTGTTTTTTGGCGTCATACTGGACACCAGTAGCGCCTACTAATAGTAAAATTCCATCAGTCCCATTTCTATATGTATCTAGAAGTAGCATAAAGGCATCTGTGTTACCGACTTGATCTCGAGGCGTTAATTCAGTGAGTATACTATCTCTGGAGACTTCTTCCATGTCTGCAGCAATGTATATGGCTTCGTCATCATAGAGGACTCTGACAGTCGTTTTCTGCGCAGGTTTATTTCCTGGCACTGGTGATAGGGTTGTGAAATCTGTCGCTATAGGAGCATCACTCCAGCTGGCTTCATCTATGAGACCATCTATAATTATCTCTGCAGAAATTCGTTTAGCATCTATGGCTTTCTGACCTAGGAGATTAGTGATTGTAATGAAGCTAAGTAATATAGCTAGTCTCATGTCTTGTATTATCTATGGATAGATTTGTGGCTAGCGTCAATTTAGTTTATCGATTTTAAAATTGACAATTTATTCGACTAATGGCCCAAATATCTCTTTTGGTTATTACTGAAATTCAACTCAAAGATAAGGCCTTTTGAAAGTTATATCTGATTTACACCTTTTGTCGTCAGAGTGAACATGCAGAATCTGAGACATTAGTCAGTAAATACCCAGATATTAGGTTAAAACCCTTAAAAAGAATAGTAGATTTTATCCTAACTTTAAATTCCACTGATACTTAATGTGGACTCTTAACCCCATTGTACTAGCTAAACCATTTTTCTATGAAGCACCTATCGTTCTTACTCTTTCTATTATTTCACTGTATTGGCTATGGTCAATGTCTAGATGATAGACATAATACCTCTCTAGAGGCAAGCTGGATTTCATGTGAGTTTAGCGCCAGTCCTAATCCTATAAGAGGAGATGCGCACTGGATAGCCTATGACCTGGGAGAGGTCAAAAAACTGACGGAATCACGTATTTGGAATATCAATAATCCTTCAGCTCTAGAAGATGGAGTCAGACAGCTGGCTATTGATTATTCTGTAGATGGCATTAATTGGGAAGTGTGGGGCATATGGGATGTGCCCATGGCGGAAGGCTCTGGTTTCTATACAGGAATAGAAGGGCCAGATCTAGAAGGCCTCGAAGCGAGACATATCTTGCTGACAGTGCTTAATAATCATGGAGGGAATTGTAGTGGCTTCGGTGAGATAAGATTTGGAGTGGAGAAAAGTTCTTCTACTTCTGATGCTATTGCCCATAACTCACGCCTATCTGCAAGCCCTAACCCTGCATTTGAAATGACCTTACTCAGGTGGACTTCTGATTTAGCAGGGGAGGCTAACTTGCGATTCATAGATATGGAAGGGCGAATCATTACTCAAGATAGAGTACAGCTTACTGGAGGTGAACAAGAGTTACAATATAATCTTGATCAAATAGAAACGAGTGGGCAGTATATTATCAAGCTAAGTACTGGGAAGAAAGAGTGGACTACTGAGCTTTCAATCATAAAATCTAAATAACCAATCATGAAAGCAAGCATACAAAAGATAGTATTCTTAGCCCTGTTTTTATGGGTTGCAAAAAATACACAGGCACAGATAGAATATATAGGTGCTGGGAATAGTAGTGGCGTCACCATCAGCACGAGTAGCGAAAGCAAAGGAACGGCTGCAGAAAATTCCCTGAATGGCAATGGAATGGATGTGGAACTGATGGCTGCTTCAAGATTTTTAGGGCAAGCAACCTTAGGTCATCACATGGATCATGTAGAAAGAGTATCTGCTATCGGAGCAGAAGCATGGATAGAAGAGCAGATGGCTATGGATCTAGAGGCTTTGACTCCTAGAATGTATGAGATCTGGGATGAATTGCTCGCTTGGGAAATGGAATATGCCATCATGGAGTATGAGCAACAGAATCCTGGCGCACCCATTACGGCAGAGGTCCTAGAAGATCTGGAGGATGATATCTATGGTCCTTGGGCTCTGACCTTTCATTATACCTGGTGGGAGAAAGCCTTGTCAGGCAATGATATGCTTAGACAGAAGATGGCCTATGCACTGAGTCAAATATTTGTTGTGTCTATCGAATCTGATTTAGTTGATTTTGCAGAATCACTGACGACTTTCTATGATATTTTTATGGAAGATGCTTTCGGTAACTATAAAGACATTCTGAGGAAAGTGACCTTGTCTCCGGCGATGGGCTTATATCTAAGTCACTATAATAACCCTAGGGAGATACCAGAAGAAAACCTCCATCCTGATGAAAACTATGCAAGAGAAATCATGCAATTGTTTTCTATCGGGCTCTATGAACTGAATCAGGATGGAACCAGAAAAAAAGATTCTGAAGGCAGAGATATTCCGACCTATAATAATAATGATATAAAAGAACTGGCGAAAGTCTTTACAGGTCTGGGCGGTACAGGAGTTATGCCTAATCCATGGATCGATGATCCTTATTTCGGAATGGACTGGTACCTTGATGATAAGGTGACACCGATGAGTATGTATGAAGAGTGGCATGAAAAGTCTACCAAGACGATACTAGGAGAACTGACCATACCCGCTAACCAACCAGGTATGCAGGATATTGATATGGCTTTAGACCATTTGTTTAATCATGACAATGTAGGACCGTTTGTCTCTCGTCAGTTGATTCAGCGTTTTGTAAAATCAAATCCTTCTCCAGCATATATCTCAAGAGTAGCAGGCGTCTTTAATAATAACGGCTCAGGCGTACGTGGTGATTTGGGGGCAGTGCTCAAGGCAATCTTACTAGATGAAGAGGCAAGAGATTGTATGGAATCAGCTTCTCCTGATAATGGTAAACTAATAGAACCTATGCTGAGGCATGTGCACTTAGGTAGAGCGATACCACTCAGTTGTTATAAAGATAGTACCTATGTTATCAATGGTGATACTTTATCAGAAACACCATGCACCGTCAATAGGCTATGGCTTAATGGTTTTGATCAGAGAAATAATCTGAGACAATCACCTCTAGGGGCACCTTCAGTATTTAACTTCTATCTCCCCGATCACCAGCCAGTAGGAGAGTTGACTCAGAGAGGCTTAGTCGCACCAGAGTTCAAAATTCATGATGCAAGTACTGCGATTAATTATATCAATATGATGTTCGTCGCCACTGTCTGGGATTATTATGGAGGTCCATGGAATAGAGACATCAATCAAGACCTGGGTTGGCTATCCCCTAATACAACGCTACTCGAAGGGATGCTAGAAGATCCTGAAGCAGTGTTTAATTATCTAGATATCGTCTTGATGCAAGGCCGGATGACTGATGACCTCAGAAACAATTTGCGAACCTTCGTAGAAGAGCAACCCAACTGGGTCAGTGACAGTCGTAAGGTCCGAGGAGTACTCTTCCTGATGATGATTTCACCAGAGTACACCATTCTTAAATAACCTCAAAAGCACGAAGACATGGCTAAAGATATAACAAGAAGACATTTCCTTAAGCAATCAAGTTGTGCTGCAATAGGTACCACCACTTTGCTTTCTACGCTTACTAACCTAAAGTTCATGAATGCGGCTAGTATCGCAAATAGTAGTGTACTGATGGGGGGAGATTACAAGGCACTAGTATGCATACTAATGTCAGGAGGAAATGATTCTCATAATATGCTGATCCCTCGTGAATCAACACGATACGGACATTACAGTAATGCAAGAACGCAAGTCGCTATTCCTAGAGATAGCTTGCTGGCACTTAACGGCACAGACTATGGGGTACATCCCTCTATGAATGGGATACAAGAACTCTATAACGGAAATCAACTTTCCTTTATTTCTAATATTGGGACTTTAATTTCTCCTGTAGATAAGCCGCAAGCCCTTACTGATGAGAGTAGCCTACCACTAGGACTTTTCTCTCATGCAGATCAGGTGCAACAATGGCAAACCTCTGTGCCGCATGATAGATCTAGTATAGGTTGGGGTGGCAAGATTGCAGACCTCATGAATAGTGTCAATACAAATCCTGATATCTCAATGAATATCTCACTGGGTGGATCCAATATATTCCAGACGGGTAATTCTGCGGTGGAGTATGCGATAGATCCAGTACAAGGCGCAGTAGGGATAATCGAATATGATAATCCTTGGGGAAATTCATTCATAGGACTACGTAATCAATCGATAGATAATATCGTGGATAAGCACTATGATGATGTATTTAAGAATACCTACGTAGATGTCATCAAGCGATCTAGGGATGCCAATAAAGTAGTATCAGAAAGTCTGAATCAATCTGCCTATCTCGATGATATCTTTTCTAATTCTGAATTTTCTGACTCACTCAAGATGATCGCTAGAATGATTTCTGTAAGAGAAAGCCTTGGCGCTAAGAGACAGATATTCTTTGTAGAAGCTGGAGGCTGGGATCACCACGACGAATTATTAGAAACTCAATCAGCTATGCTAGAAGAGATATCTAATGGCATGAAAGAATTCAATGAAGCCTTAATCAGAATAGGTGCACATGATTGTGTGACAACCTTTACAAGTTCTGAATTCGGTCGGACGCTGACATTTAATGGTGAAGGAACTGATCATGCTTGGGGTGGTAATGTGATGGTGATGGGAGGCCCTGTGCAAGGAGGAAGAATGTATGGAGATTATCCTCTTCTAGAACTAGGAGGCGAATTAGAATTAAGTGAAAATGCGAACTACAGCAATGGCATCATGATACCGACGACATCTGTAGATGAGTATTTTGCAGAGTTGGCCTTATGGTTTGGTGTTGCACCTAGTGAACTAAGCACTATCTTCCCTAACATCGGTAACTTTTATAATACCGCTTCTTCGGACAAACCTATCGGATTTATAATCTAGAAATTATATTCGTTCGACGACGAGCTTAATAGCATATAAGAATACTAAAAGAGAGGTGACCAATACCAGGTGCCTCTTTTTTAATTTCATGATATCTACGATCAGGAAGCTGGATAGTAATACTAGAATGACGACCGTGACTTGCGCTATCTCCACCCCAATATTGAAGGCCAATAGCGGCAGTACAATAGAATCTTTTCCTAGTATGGTTTTGAAAAATCCAGCAAAGCCGAAGCCATGTATCAAACCGAAAATGATAGCCGATAGGTATCTTCCTTTTATATCTCCTTCGGGGTCTGGCTTAATCATATTTAATAAAGCTGTAACAGCTATCGAGAGCGCAATAAGAATTTCTATCAGTTTACTAGAGGTGCTGATCCAGCCTAATGCAGAGCAAGCTAAGGTCAGTGAATGACCAATCGTGAAAGCAGTAGCCAGCACAATAACTTGCTTCCAATTCTTAAGAGAGAATAAAATCACCAGCACTAAGAGGAATAGAACATGATCTATGCCCTTTGGATCTAGTATATGCTCTACGCCTAATTTTATGTATTCTGTAAACATGGTAACTTAATAGTGTATAAATATCTAAATTATCGAGCTAAGCGCAAATCCTATGGGGAGTATAAAAGGTCGATTCGATAGAACTAGAATTTATTTTTTGTACCTCTGTAACTTTCTACCTACTCAGACGTAGTAGGAGCAAAACAACGAATACCTAACTTGACCACAGCTGAATATAACACAGTCATTAATGAGCATTCTGATAGATTGTTTCGCTATGCGCTGAAACTAGCTGTAGATTATAGTTGGGCGCAGGATCTTGTGCAAGAGAGTCTGATAAAGCTATGGAGTAATCGAGATAAGGTCACGAGTGACTATGCTAAGCCATTCTTATACCGAGTGCTGTATAATAAGATGGTAGATGATGTGCGAAAGAAGAAAAGAGAAACATTGACAGACCAGTTTGCAGAAGCTGCTACGAGTTCTAATGATCTGGAAACTAAAGATTTTTTGGATCAGAGTTTTAGTCAATTGACTGCTGCTCAGAAACAAATTATTATGCTCAGAGACTGGGAAGGCTATGCTTATGAAGAAATAGCAAGTATCCTAGATATCAGTCTGGGTCTTGTAAAAGTAAACCTGTTCAGAGCGAGAAAGAAGATGAGAGCGATAGTTATCGAATTGAATAATGAAATGCCCAAGAGTTATGAAAATCAATAAGTTGAACTATGAAGCCTTCATGATAGATTATATCGAAGGCCAACTGACTCTAGAGGAGAGACAGCTGATGGATCAGTTCCTTAGCGAGCATCCTGACATCAAGGCCGAGATTAGTATGTATCTGGAAGGACCGTTGTTAGTGGAGGACGAGAATGTAACATATACTCAGAAAGCACAGCATCTTAAAAGCACAACTGCACTCACAAGATATTTGTTAGCCTTTTTTATCATAGGGACCGCTCTATTATCGATCTGGTTCATGGCACAGCCTTCTACTAAAGTGCAAGACAGAACTAACGACTTAGTGCAGGAAGCGCTACATGACTTAAAGCAAAATGGTGTACTAGATGACAGTGCTAAGAAAGTAGACCTAAAACAATTAGAAACAGAGCAAGAGGCTGCTAGCTCTTTATTAGTTACTGAGCAGACACAATCCGAAGTTCTTAGTAAGGTCAAGAATGACATAGAGAAACAAGTTGCGTCGAGAGTAATCAGAAGTATTAGTAAGAAAGAAAAGCCTGATATACAACTGCAGAGTGCATCCTCTGTCCGATCAAGTAAGCAAGTGACTACTCCAAAGCTTATCATGGCAGAAGCAGTGCCGCAACAGACTCAGAAAGAATTGACAGTATCACCTTCTGACTTGCCAGTGTTGATCGCTGAAGTATTAGAGATAGAATCTAGAAGTCTAAATCTATCAGAAACGATGCAGATTAATCTTACTCACTTAGATTCAGCAGAGTCGATGGCTTCAGAAGAGCCTAAGAGTAAAAGAAAAAAATGGTGGGATCTCTTTATCCCTCAAACGTATAGTGATGTGGATGTCGGAGATGTTTTTGTTTCCGCCACACTACAGGATAGTGCAGAGGAAATGGATAATTCTGTACTTCCACTTCAATTAATCACAAACTAAAAATCATACTATGAAAATATTACTAACAACTCTAGCCTTTTGCTTCGTATTCAGTGTCACCCTCACTGGACAGACCACACCTGAGATGCCAGAAGCTCCTCAGGCAGCAGAAGCACCTCAAGCCCCACAAGCACCACAGGCCCCTGACGTAAAAGTGCCAAATCCAGAACCACCTGCTCCACCAGAGCCACCAGCTACTCCAAAGACAGTTGATGATGACGATTCTGGTCTTAACATAAGCATCAATCGAAATAACAGAAGTCATGATAATATTATCAGGATGGGAATGGTAGACTTAGGGATCAGTACCTATGTAGATGGCAGAAACCAACTAGACCTACCAGATGAATTGAGTTATATGGATCAGCGTCTGGGTAGATCTTATAACATAGGTATCCATATCATTAATGTAAAAAAGGGATTCAGAAAAAAGGATAAGCCACAGCATTTAGGATTTTCTGCAGGTATCAAATGGAACATGGTTCATTATAGTCTGGAGAAGGATTATAAAGTGACTAGGAATGCAGATAGATTTCAAGACGGCATAGATTATAATGTGCCCGCACTTAGGTATAATAGACTTAAGGCTAACCACCTACAGATACCGGTTTTGTTAGAGTTTAACTCTAACCCGAATAGACCCTCTAAATCTCTTAATATAGCAGCAGGAATAGTATTCCAAGCGCTAATGAATTCTAATTATAAGTATAAGACTGAGACTGGTGAGAAGACGAAAATAAAGGGCGATTTCAATATGTCCAAGCTCTCAGGTCTATGGGAGGTGCGAGTAGGATATGGTCCTTTAAATTTCTATGCTCAGGTGGGCCCAAGAGTATTTCAGTTTCTCGATGGACCCTATCTTAAGCCTATAAATTTTGGTGTTAATATCATTCCTAGATAGTCTGATCTATATGATTGGACTTGCAAAACTTGCTATGATAGGTATGAATGTGGATTCACGTCGAAAACTTGCTCTATTGGGATTAGTGCTGTATTACGGCGAATAATGATCCTATTTGCCGTATTTTATACGACAAATAAATACATGATCGGCAGTAATGTACTATATTTGACGTATATTAAACGGCAAATAATAGAGCCTAATGTACATTCATCAAAATAAAGGTTGGCCAAATTTTCTGTGGGATAGCGAGCTTCTATTGCCATATGTAAGTAAAGTACGTGATCTACAAGGGAGGTTGATTGGCAGAATGGAAGGTTTGGGCTTTGAACTGAGAGACGAGGCAGTATTAGAAACGATAACCAAAGATGTAATCAAATCAAGTGAAATAGAGGGTGAACTTTTAAACCCTCAAGAAGTCAGATCATCAGTAGCGAAAAGACTTGGAATGGAAGTTTCTGGACTACCGAAGGCAAGTAGAGATGTAGAAGGTGTGGTGGAGATGATGTTAGACGCTACACAGAATTATTCAGAGCAAGTAACCAAAGATCGATTATGCGGATGGCATGCTGCTCTATTTCCGACGGGAAGAAGTGGTATGTACAGAATTACTGTTGGAGAGTGGCGTGACGATAAAAAAGGTCCAATGCAAATAGTGTCTGGACCTATGGGTAAAGAAAAAGTACATTATACAGCACCTGATGCTTCGCGTCTAGATCACGAAATGAACCAATTTCTGAGTTGGTTTAATGCTGATAGTAATACCGAACCAGTAATCAAATCTGCCATAGCTCATTTGTGGTTTGTAAGTATTCATCCATTTGATGATGGGAATGGTAGGATCGCCCGTGCGATAGGCGATTGCCAATTAGCAAGAGCAGACAGAACTAATCAAAGGTTTTATAGTATGTCATCTCAGGTAATGAAGTCTAAAAATGAATATTATAATATTTTGGAGTCTACTCAGAAAGGTAGCCTAGAGATAAGTCAGTGGTTGGTGTGGTATGTTGAGAGACTAATAGAAGCACTGAATGCAACTAATGATATTCTATTCAAAGTCTTAATAAAGGCAAAATTTTGGGAGGTAAATAGGGACACTAAATTCAATGAACGTCAAGTATCAATGATTAATAGACTGCAGGGAGATTTTGTAGGAAAACTCTCTTCATCGAGATGGGCTAAAATGACGAAAGTGCATAGAGATACAGCGTTGAAAGATATTCAAGATTTGGTAAACAAAGGCGTTTTGTCTGATTCTGGAGAAGGAGGTAGAAGCACTAATTATGTACTTAATTTACCGGATTTAGAATAAGTGCCGTAACCAATTTTAGTCTCTCATTGATGATTATTGTCCATAAGGTCTGTAGCTTGATATCGATAGAATCGAACAAAAGGATAGTAAAAATATCTACTCAGCTCTATAACGTCAATCCAGAGAACAACTCATCCAGATAATATTGCTTCGTATTGTAGTTGTAGTTTACAGAGCAATCAGTAGTGCCACTGTTCATGATACTGAGACAAATGCCATTTTGATTTTCAGATTCTTCATGACCTCTTTCTAGTACACAATGGCCTAGCTCATGGAATACAACCATCTCTCTAAGTAACATATTCGCTCTATTCCAGAACTGCTGATCTATGGTGACATGATGGATATGTCTGCCGTACTGACAAGTGCCCGCTATTCCAGACTCTTCTATGTTTTCTATAACGCCGCTTATCTCTAGCGTATTTAGATCTATGGAGATATTTCTATTTGCAGCTTCTGTTTCGAATTCTTGGAAATAGGGCCACAGGGCTTTATCTACTAGGATGTATTCGGAATCTGTGCTCGTATTTACTTCTGTTGGGTCTTCAGAACTCCTGAAATCTGAAGAGCAGCTAAAAAGAAAAGTGAAGAGTAATAGGAGAGCAGTTGTTCGAAAGATGGAATTGGATCTCATACACATATTATTAAAAAGTTAGTAATAGGTGTAGAGCTTTTCTTATAGCTTATGAATTTGACTTATCTAACTTTATAAGCTGTGGACTTAGTATGTAAGAATAGAATTAGTCCTATAATTTTTTGTTATCGTCAGGTTTGATGCCATTCATGTAGCCGACTAGGAATAGTAAGAATAGTATGACATGGGTGATGATGGCTTCATTTTGATACGTGATATTATCGGACTTTATACCAAATGTTTTCATGGCAACTGCGGCATGAAAGAACATCATGCTTATGCCTAGTGTCTTTGTAAGTTTAGACTCTTCAAAATTTGTAAAAACTAGAATGTTTATAATTCCCAGAGTGAGGGCGGCTAGACCATAGAGTTGCATCATATATGCCGATCCTCCTTGATACACAAGTTCAGGAGAGGTGTAGCATATGAAGCTGCCGATAAGTTCTACTATACCACTAATAAGAAAAGCCCACTTCATCTGATAATCGTTTTTGAGAATTGAATAAGTTTAGCCTTCATCTCTTTATGATTATCAGAAGCTTTCCATAGATGTGTAATTCCGAGGTAATTCATACCAAGATATTCTGCACTAAGTTCTAATGGCGTACAAAAAGAAGCAGGGCAATCGTCTCCATTACTGACACTTATGACCGCAAGTTTTTTATTTCTGAGTTTTCTCCCTAAGTTCTTATGAGGCTCCAAGAGAAGATCAGAAATTCTGTCGAGGAAAATCTTTACATGACCACTTATTGTATACCAATAGATAGGAGTCGCTATCAGCCACGTATCGTAGTCAGTTATCAATTTGGTAGCAAGAGGTAAAAAATCATCTTTACTATTTCTCTGCTGATAATCAAAATGACCAATATTAAATCCACTCAAAGCAAATATATCAGAAGCGTAGTACTCAGAAAATAAATCTACGAAGTATTGAGTATCTCCATCGTTCCTTGCACTACCTTGTATTATGGCTATAGGCTTTGACATCGTGTATCAAATATACTACTGATGTAAGCAAATTGAACTTTTAGATGAGGGATAAAAAATCACCTTATGAGGGCTTACCAGAGGAGAATAGTTTGTAAAGTTGCTCAGTATTCCGCTACTAAACTGCTTAGAACTCTGGGGTATAGAAAAAGATCATGCCAGCACAATACCAAGAAAGGATTAAACCAACTACTACTGAATATTTTCCAAATACTCTTAGTATAACTTGAGCTGACATGATCAAATGTTTTGCTATCAGACTAGCAAAATATCTAAACTAACGAATCAAACGCTTTTTAATAATTACTCTTCTATTTTGTGAATCTGAGGTCTATCTGCTGCTAGTGAAAGCAAGGCAGGAGTAGAGCTATCATATTCTTGATCTCTAGAAGTCGCTAGCTTTTTGGCTTTCGACTTATTATTTAGATCAATATGGATAAAGTCTTGTTCAGGCTCTTGTCCGTACTCTCTCAGATAATTAGAAACCTTGTTGTTCACTATTGTTTCTATATCATTACCATCGAGAGTAACCTCAGTCGCTTTGCCGTTAATCAAAACGACATTCTGCGCTGTACAATTCTGAACTAAAAGAAATAGGATGGCTGTGCTAGCCAGGATGCATAACTTTTTCATGGGTCAAAATTTTTTACAATAGTTAGAAAATGGGGATAACTATTGGATATTAAACGTTGCTACTAAGAGATATGTGACACCACAGACAAGAATTTATTTTTATATATCTGTAAGAGGCTCTAAATCAGTAGCTTTCTATATTTATTTAGGTGTTTACCCTAGGGCACTGAGAATGCCTACTTGTATTCTTTCTTTATCAAATCTGGAAAAGACTTTAGCACTTTTACAACTTTAGGTCTAGAGACTTTAGCGACATAGCTGTGATTTGGATTGAGCTCATAGTAATTCTGATGATAGCCTTCTGCTACCCAGAATTCTTTGTAGGCTGCTACTTCGGTTACTATCTTACTTTTGAAAGCATCGCTGGCGTTGAGCGCCTTTATTTTAGTATCGATGATTTTTTGCTCTGTTTCATTTTGAAAGTAGATTCCAGATCTATATTCTTCTCCATAATCTGGCCCTTGTCTATTTAATGTAGTCGGATCATGTGCAACAAAGAAGACATCAAGCAGTGTACTGTAGTCTATCTTGTCAGAATCATAATATATCGCGATAGCCTCTGCGTGCCCCGTATTCCCAGCACCTACGCCAGAGTAAGTAGGGTAGGCAAGATGCCCTCCTGAGTAGCCACTGATAACATCTACCACACCTTCTATTCTTTCAAATGCCGCCTCAGTGCACCAGAAACAACCTCCTGCAAAGATGGCTTGGCTATAATTTTCCAACTTATTCTCTTTAGTGTACTCCGCTAGTGGATAGGTCTTCTTATTAGTCTGTGCTTTGGTGACCACTGCAGTGTTGCTAGGATTCTTGGATTCTTTAGTAACCGAATCATTGATCTTACAGGCCTGACCTAGTAAGAAAAATAGAGATATGAAAGAAGCAGTGAGTAAATTCATTATTTTTAGTTTTGATCAAAGATACCTATCTAGTACTCTGATTGGTTTGTTTCTATAACAAACAGCTAATGCCTTAGTTGTTTGCAGCTCGCAATAAATTTAACCAATTCTTAAGAGCTCATGTCTTGCAGGGCCAGATCCTAGTTTTTTTATTTGTGCAGGGATTATTTTAGACACTTCCTTTCAGGAGGTTTTCTTATTAACTGATTAAAAGAATGATAAAAGATGAATTTTAGATTGACCCTTATTGCTTTGATAGCTTTACTGTCATTTAACCTTTCAGGACAGAAAACAGAGAAAGTTTACAAGGCTAAGATTACAACGACCTTCGGAGATATGATTATCAAGTTACATAATGATACTCCTATCCACAGAGATAATTTTATAAAGAATGTGGAGAATGGCTGGTATGATGGTACTCTATTTCATAGAGTGATGCCTTTCTTCATGGCTCAGGGTGGTGACCCCAATTCTGTAGGTGCTGCACCTGATCAGGCTTTGGGTTCCGATAGATGTACAACTTTGCCTGCAGAGATTAAGTCTCATTATTTTCACAAGAAGGGAGCGATAGCTGCAGCGAGACTACCTGATGGAGCTAATCCTGAAAAGAGATCTAGCGGCTGTCAGTTTTTCGTAGTGCAGGGTTATGTGCATAATGATGCACAGTTGAAAAATATGGAGACTGATAATTTTAAGTTTTCTGATATAGCAGCGGCCTATTATAAGACTGTAGGAGGTGCACCATTTTTGGATATGAATTATACCATTTTTGGAGAAGTAATCGAAGGGCTAGAAGTAATAGATTTAATCTGTGCTATGCGTACAGGTGGAAAGGTAACAGATAGACCCAACACTGATGTAATGATGAAAATAGAAATGATAGACTAAGCAGTCTTCTATAGAAAAATGGGGAGCTCGAAATTTCGAGCTCCCCTTTTCTTATTATACCTTAATAAATTTCTCAATGAAGGATGCGCCATCTGTTGTTTGAATTATGATCAAGTAAGTTTGACCACCATCCAAATCTGAAACATCTAATCGAGCATATCTATCTCTATCCATTTTGAATTCTTTCACCACCTGACCAAAGCTTGTTATCACTTTAGCTGTCTCCATTTTATCTGAGTATATATCATTCAGTTCTAGGAATAAATCATTCTTCACTGGATTAGGATAGACTCTTAGAGTAGCTGTCTGGTTCTTAGGAGCAGATGACCTCAATAAGGGTTGAGCTTTGAAGCTCGCAGATCCACAGGTTTCTATCTGGATATCATCTAAGTAGATTCTATCACTGTTAGCAGAAGCATCACATCTGAATCTTATAACTGTAGAAGTAGATAGTAAACTTTCGTCAATGTTGACGGAGATATCATATCTCTGATTGTTGACGAATTCTACACCTGAGTTCCATTCTCCTACCAGTTCGAAAGTATTGCCTCCATTTGTAGAGACTTCTAAGAAGAAATCTTCATTTGCTTCCATAGAACTTGCAAAGAAAGAGAAGTTTACTTCTATCCCTTCATAACTACTTAGATCTAGCACATCAGAATAAAGTGAAGAACCTAGGCCAGAGTTATCTCTAATCCTGACTGCAGCAGTACCTGATTTACTGAAAGATGCAAAGTTGCTGCCTCTATAGCAATCAGATCCTCCATCATTCCATATTCCAAGATTGTTTTCAAAATCATTGAAATCAAACTCAGTACAATCTGCACAGCCTGAGTTGTCTGGTGTACATGGATCATTGTCATTTGGATCTTCGCCTACGCAGTAACCATCTTGATCATTGTCTATATACGTACCTCCTGAACAGCCACATTCTGCATCATAAATTTCTCCTTCTGTACATGTATCACCATCATCACAAGCAGTTCCTATTAGATTGTCATCGAACCCAGGACATTGATCTAGGATATCACAGATGCCATCTGAGTCAGAATCAGTACCAGAGATACCACCTGTACATCCACAAAGACTATCGTATGACTCTCCAGTCGTACATGGATCGCCATCGTCACAACTAGATCCTACTTGACAAGATTCATCACATAAGAAGTCACCATTCAGATCTTCAAATAAGGTAATATTTCTGAAGTAAGAATTACCTGCGACTTTATTGTCATCATCTGCTGTCAGTACTAGGTAAGTATAGTCCCCTGTAAATAAGTCTCCTATAGCGATAGACATAGACTGCCATTCTCCTGCAGAAGTATATTTAGGGATATTGTAATCTCCGTTATACCCCTGTGTGCCGTAAAGAACGAATCTGTGACTAGGAGATAAACTCAAGTTATTATCAAAAGATATTTCGTGGATCTCTCCTTCTATTGTACTCTTGAAATCAAAAGTTAGAACAGTGTTAGGCGTGACAGTATAATTAATACTGAGTGCTTTCCATGAGTTCTTCTCTATGAATACAGTGGCGCCATTATCCTGAATTTCGTAGTTGCCTAAGTCCTGACCTGGATCATATCCAATTATAGGATTGTTATTGAAATTGTAGGCTGGACAGTTGTCACAACCATCAGGTACTCCATTTCCATTAGTATCTATAGAGTCATCTGAACCTGGGCATTCATCATTTGCATCACATACGCCATCATCATCTGTATCAGTAAAGATACCTCCCGAGCAACCACAGTTTGCATCATAAGTTTCTCCAGTCGTACATGCATCATTATCGTCACATGCAGTTCCTATAAGATTGTCATCAAAGTTAGGGCAGAGGTCATTTGCATCACAGACGCCGTCATTGTCTGCATCGTTTGCTGGTGTTCCTGCACAACCACAATCAGTCGTGTAGACATCATTCGTAGTACAGGCATCATTATCGTTACAACTTGTACCTATTAGATTGTCATCTAGGTTAGGGCAGAGGTCTAGTCCATCACAGATACCATCTTGATCTGAATCTGAAGTAGTTCCTCCCGAACAACCACAGTTAATATCATAAGTTTCTCCAATTGTACATACGTCACCATCATCACATGGAGTACCTATGAGGTTGTCATCAAAGTTAGGGCAGATGTCATTTTCGTCGCAGATACCATCACCATCGCTATCAGCCACTGGTGTACCTACACATTCACAGCTAGAGTTAAATGCATCATTGGTCGTACAACTATTGCCATCATCACAAGGACTACCTACAGCACATGCTGGAGTTAGAGAAAGTGTATAGTCTTCTACCTCGCCATAAGTAAAGGTTCCACATGCTGGTGGTGCTGAGTTATACTGCATTGCTACTCTCATTACAACATTTCCAATGTAAGGTCCAGTTGGAATAGTGATCGATGCAGTAATGCTCGTTTTGCTAGAACCTGTGTATAGATTCTCGTCTGCACCACTAAAGTCTCCGTTACTGTCTAAGTCAACAAAAACTGTCCAGTACTCTGTATAGCTAGCGCCTGTGAACCCTGGTTCTAAAGTAATCATATAGGTTTGTCCAGGATTTACAGCAGCACTTAAATTTGTAAAGTCTGCATATCCAGAGTTGTTCCCAGATGTATTGCTAATGCTTTCAAAGCTTACACTTTCTATGTATTCGTAAGACGTACTGTTGCCCATTACTGTACATGGAGGTACTGTTCCACAAGAATCCGTAGGATCATTAGGACATGGATCATCAAGATCACAAGTGCCATCATTATCTGCATCTACAAGAAGGCCTCCTGTACAACCACAGTTGTTGTCATAAGTTTCTCCAGTTGTACAAGCATCACCATCATCACAAGGTGTACCGATAAGGTTGTCATCGAAGTTAGGACATTGATCTAGTGCATCACAGACTCCATCTTCATCAGAATCTAGATCAGGCGTACCTGCACAACCACAGTCTGTAGTATATACATCATTAGTTGTACAAGCATCTCCATCATCACAAGGCGTACCGATTAAGTTATCATCAAAGTTAGGACACTGATCTTCTGCATCGCAGATACCATCAAAGTCTGCATCTTCAAAGGTGCCACCCGTACATTCACAAGTGAAGAAATCATAAGTCTCACCAGTCGTACAGGCGTTACCGTCATCACAAGGTAGGCCGCCTGTAGAGCAATCATCACAAGCATCTGGCGTATCGTCTCCATCCGTATCTATATTGTCATCCCCACCTGGGCAAGTATCTATAGTATCACAAAATCCATCACCATCAGTATCGACGTCAGGCGTACCTGCACAGCCACAGTCAGTTGTATATACATCATCAAGTGTACAGGCATCTTGGTCATCACAAGGTGTACCGATAAGGTTGTCATCGAAGTTAGGGCAGATGTCATTGGCATCACAAACTCCATCTTCATCAGAATCTAGATCAGGCGTACCTGCGCAACCACAGTCTGCAGTGTATACATCGTTAATGGTACAAGCATCTCCATCATCACAAGCTGTACCGATTAAGTTATCATCAAATTCAGGACATTGATCTTCTGCATCACAGATACCATCAAAGTCAGCATCTTCAAAGGTGCCACCTGTACATTCACAAGTGAAGAAATCATAAGTCTCACCTGTCGTGCAGGCGTTACCGTCATCACAAGGTAGACCACCTGTAGAGCAATCATCACAAGCATCTGGCGTATCATCACCATCTGTATCTATATTGTCATCCCCACCTGGGCAAGTATCTATAGTATCACAGAATCCGTCACCATCCGTATCTACATCAGGCGTACCTGCACAACCACAGTCAGTTGTATATACATCATCAAGTGTACAAGCATCTTGATCATCACAAGCTGTACCGATAAGGTTGTCATCGAAGTTTGGACATTGGTCTAGTACATCGCAAATGCCGTCTTGATCTGAATCAGATTCTGCAGTACCTGCACAACCACAGTCAGTTGTGTAGACATCATCAAGTGTACAAGCATCACCATCATCACAAGCTGTACCGATTAAGTTATCATCAAAGTTAGGGCACTGATCTTCTGCATCACAGATACCATCAAAGTCTGCATCTTCAAAGGTGCCACCTGTACATTCACAAGTGAAGAAGTCATAAGTCTCACCTGTCGTACAGGCGTTACCGTCATCACAAGGTAGACCACCTGTCGCACAATCATCACAAGCATCTGGTGTATCGTCTCCATCCGTATCTATATTATCATCGCCACCTGGGCAAGTATCTATAGTATCACAGAATCCGTCACCATCCGTATCTACATCAGGCGTACCTGCACAACCACAGTCTGTAGTATATACATCATTAGTTGTACAAGCATCTCCATCATCACAAGGTGTACCGATTAAGTTATCATCAAAGTTAGGGCACTGATCTTCTGCATCACAGATGCCATCAAGTCTGCATCTTCAAATATTCCACCTGTACATTCACAAGTGAAGAAATCATAAGTTTCACCCGTCGTACAGGCGTTACCGTCATCACAAGGTAGGCCGCCTGTAGAGCAATCATCACA
>CAKZVK010000168.1 GCA_937921825.1 uncultured Saprospiraceae bacterium | reverse complement strand
TATGGAAGTATAGTCGCAGACTGTGGAGCAACTGGTGGAGTAGAGGTCGTATTTACAGCGACAGATGAATGTGGCAATACAAGTACCACTGTAGCTGATTTCATTATTAATGATGAGGTAGATCCTTATTGGATACTTCAGCCACAAAACTTAGAAGTAGAATGTGATGGTAGTGCTGACCCAATGGGTCAGATCGAGTCATGGCTCAATCTTGCAGGTGGAGGAGAGGCAGCAGACGACTGTAGTGCTATTAGCTACAGTAATAACTTCTCTATAGTAAATCTCGAATGTGATATGCAAGGAGGGGTAGAAGTAATATTTACAGTCACTGATGCTTGTGGTAATTTATCCACAGCTGCAGCGATGCTGATCATTACTGATGATGTACCTCCAATCATAACTGTAGAAGCGACAAATCAAACTATAGAATGCGATGGTGCCGGTAATATTGCAGAGTTAGAAGCTTGGCTAGAGGCACATGGTGATGCAGAAGCAGCAGATGCTTGTAGTGCTTCACTGGTATGGAATTACGAACTCAGGTCTACAGTAGGCAGTTGTGGTGTGACTTCTAATGCCATATATGACTTTACCGCTACGGACGCTTGTGGAAATGTTTCTGTGATTACTATGGCAGCATTTATCATTGAGGATACAACAGTTCCTGTTTTTGATCTATTGCCTCAGAATCAAACTGTAGAGTGCGATGGTGCAGGGAATGATGAAGAATTACAGACGTGGCTAGACTTGCATGGGGGAGCGGTGGCCTCTGATATTTGCAGTATGCCTATCACATGGAGTTATGATCTGGTAATGGATGAAGATAGTTGTGGTATCACAGGCATCCAGGTTTATAGATTTACAATTACAGATGACTGTGGAAATAACTATTCTGAAGAAGCGACCTTTATAATAGAAGATACTACCTCTCCTGATCTAATTGCAGGAGAAGATATGACGATGGAAGAATGTGATGATAATATCACAGGGAATATCTTAGATTTTGATTTTTGGTTAGTATCTAATGCAGGTGCTACAGCGACTGATGCTTGTGGCGAGATGACCTGGTCTAATAATTATGATCCAGAAAATTGGCAAACAACTTGTGGCAATACACGATTTGTGGATGTGGTCTTTACGGTGACAGATGCTTGCGGTAATACTTCAGACACGGAGCACAGATTTGGTGTAGGAGATGTGACAGCACCAGAGTTTATTAACTGTCCTAGGCCTCCGGTGATTAATGATGCGCCAGATGGCTGGTGTAGTGCTTATGCTAATTATGCGACACCGATTGCTGAGGATAATTGTTCTGATCTAACAGTGACTCAGGTGGATGATTCTGGTTTGCAATCAGGAGATCTATTCCCAGTAGGATTGACGATCATTACTTTTGTTGCAGAGGATGAATGTGGCAATAGTTCTACTTGTGAACTGAAAATTATAGTAAATGATTTCCATACACCTCCAACTATTGTTTGTCCAGAAAGTGTACAAGTAGAAAATGATCCATCTATATGTGGGGCTCTAGTGCCGAATCTGGCTCCAATAAATGTAGAGGATAACTGTATAGAAAATACGACGGTGACCTATGAATTGCTAAATGAACAGGGAGTAACAATTTCTTGCGGTTTTGAAAATGCAAGCAAAGAGCTATTTCCAGTAGGAACGACTACTGTACAGTACAAAGCAGTGGATCAACCATTATTACTGATTACAGAAATCATCCAAGATGGGAATACTACAGGAGTAGAGTTGACAAACTTTGGGCCTGCCCATTTAGATATTACTTGCTTAGAAATAACAAGAGAAGGTCCAGATAATGAAACCCATAATGTACCTAACGGTACGATACTTAATGTGGGAGAAACTTATGCACAGCTTTTCTCTGATATAGATTCAGGAATTCCTGCTGGGTATTACATTTCATTTGTAGAAACAATAATGGATGGTGTGGCATTGAATGGTCATACTCCTTCTGCCTTTGGTTTTAGCGGAGCTGTCTACGGAGATAATATTTCTAGGACATTGACTTGTGACCATGATAATGCTGATGATTTCTTAGTGACTACTTCTTGCTTTGTAGGCTCCTTCGGTTCACTAAATCCTAGTCTGACTACCATGACCGCTAATGGCACTACTGTAGCCTTACAGGAAGCTGTACCTAGTGTGGCAGAATGTTCTTTTGAAGTGGTAGTTATAGATACAGAACCCGCATTCTGTGCTGAGTATGATACAACTAGAGTTTGTATTGTAGATCCACAGACTATAGCAGGTAACAGTTGTACAGCAATTGAGTTTGGAATACCTGCAGGTATAACAGTAGGTGATGTTAATTTGACGAATTTAGGAATAAGCATTACTGATGCTAGTCAATTAGATTTTGAACTTACCAGCCCTTCAGGGACAAGAGTCTTCTTATTCGGAGGCTTGTGTAATGGTGAGCCAGATATAAGTGTTTCTTTGGATGATACAGCAGATGAGGTACTCGCAGATATCACTTGTGGGCCATTGGGTCAAGAGGCCGCTTATCAGCCTATTGGTAATTTCTTAGATTACTTTGATGAATCGGCTGGTGGAGTATGGACTTTGCATATTGCGAATAAAGGAGCTCAACCAGGAGTGCTGAATAACGTTTGTATAGAGGTGTTAGAATTAGTACCATATTCTCAAGCGGATGTAGCTCTAGAGAATGACCTTGGTCAGTGTGGAGCTGTGTACACTTGGCAGATACCTCAGCTGAGTGATAACTGTGGAGCAGGGATGATGACTGTCACTTACGAAAGTGATGATCAGATTCCAATACCGCCTTCGGGTGATGTAGCGCCAGGTCTATTCGTAACTGAATTGTTTGAAGTAGGGACGACGAGAGTAATCTATACAATCGTCGATGAGTATGGTAATAAATCTGTCTGTGGCTTTGAAGTAGTGGTAGAGGATAGTGAGATGCCAGCCTTAGATGCGTCTCAGTGTATAGATCAGACCATACAGTTAGCCGCTAATCAGTGTTTCGTTCCGGCTTCGGCATTGAACTTTCCAGCACTATTAGATAATTGTGGTTCTAGTAATATAAGCTTTACACCTTCGGTTTCTCAGGGACTACCTGCTGGAGATCATCCATTGGTGTTAGGAATTACAGATGCATTCGGCAATAACAGCAATTGTAACTTCATGGTGACTGTACTGCCTTTTATGCCAAGTTCAGACCAGATGTTATGTCTTGGTCAGATTAATCTCAGCTTAGATGCAGATTGCGAAGAGGAGATAACTGCGGCTATGTTATTAGCACCAGGAGGTCAGCATGGTTGCACAACGAATTACTGTATAGAAGTGACAGATGCTGCAGGCAATGAAGTGCTAAACAATGTAGCTACTGAAGAACATATCGGCCAGACCTTGACAGTAAAAGTATGTACCGATTGCAATGGTGGAAATTGCTGTTGGGGTGAGGTCTTGATAGAAAATAAATTGATTCCTTCTATAGACTGCCCAGAGCAAAAAGTAACTATAGTCTGCAATGAAATATTCGAACCTTCTGTAGTAGGCGAGCCTATTTTAGAAACTTGTGAGCAAGAGGTCTACTTCTCTTATGAGGACAATATAACCTTTGGGGATATGTGTGATGACTTCCCTGGTTCTATAGAAAGAATATGGACTATCACAGATGAAAGCAATAATGCAATAGAATGTCTCCAAGAGATAATTATAGAACGCTTTGATATCAATGCGGTGAACTTCCCTGCTGACACTATTATTACTACAGCGGAGATTAATTGTGTAGATGTCGCGGAAGATCCTACGCTTATTCATCCAGACCATACAGGCTATCCTGATCTAAATGGCGTACCTATTTCAGAAACAGGGGATGGCTTATGCAGTCACTTCTGGAACTGGGATGATCAGATTCTTTTTAACTGTGAAGGTAGTTATGAAATACTCAGAAAATGGCTCGTAAGGGATATGTGTGAAGACATCGTCTGGGGTACGAATCCAATAGAGTACTATCAGTCTATCAAGGTCATAGATAATATGGCACCAGTCTTCGAAGGCTGTCAAGATGAACTGATTTTTGCTAGTGCAGATTTTGATTGTAGTACAGATGTCTATCTGAATGATTATATGCCAGATATCATAGAGCTCTGTGGTTCTATCAAGGATACTGTATTTAGTGTTTCTCCAGGTACTGTGATGGAACGTCCTGCAGGTAGTGGAGAGTACTATCTGACTAATATGGCACCGGGCATGCATACTGTAAAGATCACAGTGAGGGATCAGTGTAGTAATTTCAGTAGATGTACTTTTGATATAGAAGTAGAAGATAAGACTGGTCCACAGGTTATCTGTGAGCAAGACTTACATATTTCATTGAATAGTTCTGGTATTGCAGAAGTACCAGCGGAAGTGCTGGATGATGGATCTTACGATAACTGTACTGCTATCAAGCATCAGATCTTCAGAATGACTGATGGCTGCGATAATCCTGCTGATCTAGAACCAGGAGACTATGTCACACTATGCTGTAATGATGTCAGCACCGAACCTATCCAACTCATGATGAGAGTATGGGATGATGCAGATACAGATGGCATATTCGGAACTATGGGTGATCACTATTCTGAATGTATGGTCAGAGTAGTCGTGAGTGATTCTAATATTCCAGAATTGACGTGTCCAGCTGATGTGATTATCGCTTGTGACCAAGATTACAATAATATTAATCTGACTGGTCAGCCGAGTATAGGTTCTGCTTGCTCGTTTGCTGATGCTAGCTTTGAAGATGATATTGCGGCGCTGACTGAATGTACCACTGGTGCTGTCATAAGAACATGGAACATAGAGGGCTACGATATAGCTTGTAAGCAGACTATAAATATAACAGCGGCTGTGCCTTTTACGGGTAATGATATAGTATGGCCTGAAGATTTTGAAGGCGATTGTTCTGAAATGAATGATGCAGTAGAACCGATGGTCTCTACTTTTGATTGTACACAGATAGGCATAGACCTAGAGTCAGATACTTTCTATTTTTCTGAGGCGGCTTGTTACAAAGTAGTGAACACTTGGAAGGTTGTCGATTGGTGTCAGTATGATTCAGCAGTCAGTCCTACGGTAGGAATATGGACACATCAGCAGACGATAAAAATTGTCTCTACGACGGAACCAACAATCACTGGCTGCGGAGATATAGAAGTTGATATACAATCTCCAGATTGCTCTTTAGCAGAATTAACCATTACTAATGCAGCAGAAGACAATAGCTGTGGACAGGCGGCTATTCTGAACTGGACGTATGCTATAGATAAAGATGAAGATGGCATTGCAGATGTCGAGGGAACTTTCACGGGTGATAATCCTTCTGTAACCGTCACGGAGATAGAAGGAGGTAGTCTGACAGTCGTATGGCAGGTCACGGATGGCTGTGGTAATGCCACATCTTGTACTCAGCGAGTACTGCCTGTAGATAAGAAGAGCCCAACGGCTTACTGCCAGAGTATCTCTACAGTGGTTATGGATGCTACCGGTGAAGCCACCTTATGGGTTTCTGACTTCGATGCAGGAAGTTTTGATAATTGTACAGCAATTGAGGACTTACTGTTTTCTTTTGATAGTGTAGACCTTCAGAGTAATATCACCTTTAGCTGTGATGATATGCCGAATGGTGTCTCAGTGGATATACCTGTAATGGTATACGTCACTGATGAGGCGGGCAATCAGTCCAATTGTATCACTCAGCTCAGCTTGCTAGATCCTAATGATGCTTGTCTAGATAATGGGGAGATGATGATGGTCGTTGGCGGTAGTATACAGACAGAAGATGGCAAGGCCGTAGAAGATGTAGAAACTTATTTGATTTCTACAGTACAAGCTGCGGAAGCAATGGCATTGACAGATTCTATGGGTACGTTCTACTTTGATCAGGTCTCTACACTAAAGGAGCAAGTGGTTAGTCCATTTAAGAATAATGATCACATTAATGGTATCTCTACTTTCGATTTGATCTTAATGCAGAGACACATCTTGGGAGAGCGACCGCTAAGTTCGCCTTATAAGATAATAGCTGCCGATGTAACTGGAGATGCAAGAGTGAATGGTCAAGATATGGTTCAGCTTCGTAAGTTGATATTAGGACAGATAGATACTTTCCATAATAATTATTCTTGGACTTTTGTAGATAAGGCTTTTGAGTTTGAAGATCCTAAGAATCCATTCCCGTACCAAGAAACTATTGCTGTATCCACTACTGATTCTGTGAGTATGGCAAATGAGTTTATTGGTGTCAAGATAGGAGATGTAGATAATTCTGTAGAGCTGCTAAAGGGCAAAGAGAAACTTGAGCTAAGAGCTGTAAGTAAGCTTTATTATGGAATGAGTGCTGCAAGTCAAGAGAACCAATATCTAGTTCCAGTGTTCTCTAATGATAGTGGTTTGATTTATGGTTTCCAGTTTGGGCTTAAAGTGAATTATGGAACTATAATCGATGTACTACCAGGTAGTGTAGATCTTACGGCTGCTCATATGAATCTATACAGTAGTACAGAGCTGTCCATAAGTTGGAACGGTATAGAAGGTGCGGTCTCTGATGTGAGTATCCCATTATTCTATCTACTTGTGAAGGATGCAGAGGAAAATCTTTTCACTTTAGATATTATAACTGAGCAGCTAGTCGCTGAGACTTATATAGGTGAGGAGATGACTAAACGAAGACCAGTGCTGTCTCGCTATAATAAAGAGGTAGAAACACCGTTTGTACTTTATCAGAATGAGCCGAATCCATTTAAAGAGACGACAGACATTAGATTCTTTATTCCAGAAGATCAGGAAGTCACTCTTTCTTTTTATGGCATGAATGGACAGTTGATCTACAGTATAATTGCAGAATTAGAAGAAGGGCTACATAGCTATACTTTGTCTGCGGATCAGTTTGATGGTGCTAGTGTGATTTACTATAAGTTGTCTAGTGATCTTTATAATGAATCAAAGAAAATGATCCTCGTAAAATAAGGGTCTTAAGATACTGCTGATCAGTTCTTCATTGAACTGAGAAGACCTGCTGGTTTCAGCAGGTCTTTTTTTATCTTGATTATTCTTATAGATAAATTAGAAGACTAAATTCAACAGAAAATCATTTAATACTGGACCAATCTAAATTTGAACTATCTTTCAAGCAAGGAAAAAAATTATTGTATGACAAATGTTGCACTTGTTAGTTGAACTTAGAGTATGCAAAAAAAATGTTTATGCGAAATAAAGTATTGGCATGTATCTTATTAAGTATCTGTTTAAATGCATCATTCTTAAGTAGTGTTCAGTCCCAAGAAATACATCTAGTACAAATTGACAAGTTGTCTCCTTTGAGAGTTCATCATTTTGCCAAATATATAAATAGCTCAGAGCTTCGAAGGAGATCTACTCCAACACATAAACTCGATAGTGCTTTCTTCCTAAACTATTGGAATGTTGATTTTTTAATTGGGGTTTCGGCTAAATATGTTTTGGATCTTGATCGTAAGATTGATTCAATTTTTTCATATCGGTTGGATATTGAAAACAATGTATTTAATCCTAGTACTTTCTTAGTTCAATATTTTAATGATAATGGTTCAATCAGCCACTATACGAATAATAATTGGGATGGAACTAGGATCGACCTTACTGATAAACTTCCTAATCTAGATAGAGTATATAAATATAATACCCTTGATCAGATCATATTAATAGAAACTAGAAGTAAAGAAGATTTTGAAATTGGTAGGCCATCAAATCAGTTTAGATTTCATTATGATTCTCTTTCAAGACTACAATTAACTGAGTATTATTTTAGAACAGAAGATACACTTCAATTATCTTCCTCAACTGAGTATGAATATAATGATGATAATCTATTAGCATACACTACTAGCTGTAAGTATGAAAACATGGGGACTTCTAAACTTAAAAAGGATAGTGTTATATACAGCTACCACAGTGATGGAAATTTATTTGAAGAAAAGAATTTTGTATGGAAAGATAATGTCTATAATCCGACCTTTGGTTCTAGGCATATTTATAATGCATACGGTAATATAGATTTTGTTACTCCTCTTAATTATGATCTAGAGCAAGATTGGTATGAAGAAGATATCCGAAATAAATATTATTATGACGATACCCAGAATTTAATTCGGACTAAGCGATGGTGGTATCAAGAGGGTTCTTGGATTGAGGAATTAGAGGAAACTGTTTACATTCATCAATTAGATGTTAGAGACGAGAATGTATTGTATCCTAGTATATATACTTTTCACCATGCTCAAGAATATATGTTGTTAGAAAAAAAGGAATACGATTTGAATGTTGGTCAATTTGACGAAAGAGTCCTTCAGAATTCTTCAGATTATATTTACAAAGGAATAGAACCTTCATCAATAATCGATACTCATAAAGAGGAATTGCCGATTGATATATTTCCAAATCCAGTAAGGGATCTATTAAAGTTTACCACTTCCAAAAAGAGCGAAGTGCAGGTTTCAATCTTCAATTTTCAAGGAATATTAATGTCGAGAAAAACCCTAATTCTTAAAGATGACATAGATGTTTCTACTCTAAAATCTGGAATTTACTTTCTAACAGCTTCTACAAATGATAGTTTTTGTACTAAAAAATTTGTAGTGTTTCGATAAATTACAAAACTCATTTCCTGCTGGACTCAGCAGGTCTTTTTTTTGTTTTATATCTGCTAGGTAAAGTCTACTCTTTCATAAAAAAAAAGACCCACCGAAATGATGGGCCTTTTCATAATATTTATTTTTAATCTAGAATTTTATAGGTAAGCTAGCTCTATGCTTTTCCCAGGCGATTAGTAGCGCTACTTCATTATCTGACTTCTTTTCAAATTTCAGATTAAGCACATCCAAATCTTCAGTGTCCATTGTTACAGGTATCGTTACAGTAAGGACATCTTTAGATTCATCTCTGTTAGGTGGACCCCAAGCTGGTCTGTCCGTGTTCAGTATTATGTCCCAAGAGTCTTGATTCACAACTGCATACAGATTGTAGCTACCTCTTCTCACTTCATTGCCCTGAATGGTTACATTTTGATAGAATGTGATTTCGGTAGATTCATTGGCACCTATTCTCCATACTTCGCCATACTTAAGTAGCTCACCAAATATTTTTCTGCCTTTCTTCTGTGGTCGGCTGTAGGTAACTTTGACTTTGGGATCAGCATTTTCTAGCTCTTCTCCTTTGAGATAGTTTTTAAAAGCAGAATTCTCAGGATAATGAATCTGATCCATCGGACTAACATCTACTTCTTCGAACATGACTGGATTCATACTGATAGGAATATTCACTCTAGTTTTGTCCCACTCTATAACCAGATTAGCTGATTCTTCATCTACTCTTTGGAATGCCATTGCTAACTGTTCTCTAGCCTCTGGCATAGATTCCGTCATGACTTTTATATAAGCAACTGTTTGCTCTTTGTCTCTGTTCTCGCTGCCCCATATGTTTCTCTCACTAGAAAAGTTAACTATCCAGTGATCAGATTGCGGTACTGCAGAAAGGGTATAGGTCCCTCTATTGACGGTTGTACCTGCAATGTCTACTGCATTGTATAATGTAAGTTCAGTAGCTTCATTGGCACCTAGTCGCCATTCTTTTCCATAAGGCACAAGATTGCCGAAGATTTCTCGGTTGTTTTTGCTAGGCCTTGAGTAAGTGATTCTCATTTGAGGTCGCATAGTTCTATCTGCACCTGTAAGGTAGTTTCTCCATGCTGCTTTGGCAGGATAGTAAGCCATGTCAAAAGGGCTCTTGTCTAACGATGCCCATTTCTCATCTTTTTGTGCAGTGGCATCTACCGTGCTCAAACTTAGAAGGATAACGCTTAATAATAAAGTTCGAAGTACTCTCATATTTTAATATCTTTTTCGCTAAGATAGAATTCCTACACATTTGTCTAGCCATTAAGAATTCTAATAAGGTTGATTGTCATCATGAAGATATTTTAGCAACAAGCAGGAATGCGTTTACTATCTCTTTGTTCTTCAGATGGTTGAGGTTTGTAACCATTGTTGTCCGGTTAAATTTAAGATCTCTAATATCTTGTACATAACTTATTGAGTTTCGACAAGCACTGGGAAGTGGTGAAGATTGACAGCTGGTACATGTATTACTGAGAGTGGGAAAATTCCACCCCCTAGCCCCCGCCAGCGGGTCAAAACAAATCCTAAAACAGGCTCTAGCTCGCCAGCTTTCTTCCTCTGGAGGAGGTCAGGTGGAGGAAGAACTAAAATCATTGAGGAGAATCGGATACATTAACTTAATCTTCTTATCTTGGAAAACACGACACAATTTATAGTAGTAATTACATTGTTACCAGCTAAGCAGGACAATGCCCAAAAGGGGGATTTTAAATCTATAAGTATAGATGATGTAATTATAAAAAAGCTCAAATATTTAACAAGCTTATAGCATCGAGGGAACCTGATGATAATAATTGTAATTATTATTTCATTAAATTGTCAGTTCAATTGAATAACATTGAAGTGAGTTCAGATGTACTTTCTCAAATTGGAGGTGTTTGTACAGTAAATATCCTACCATGTGGAGATGATGAAACAATTCATAATATTATGGTGGATGAGAACATAAAAGTAGTTGAACCTTACAATGAAGGTATTAACTTTGATATCCAAGCGAATTCCAATGAGGAATGTTTATTTCAAATTTACAACTTGATTGGTGAAAAAATAGGTGTAGTTAAAAACCTTAAAGCCCTCCACAATCTTAATTTAGCAAATGGAATCTACTTGTATAGCTCTTGTAATGACAATAACAATCTTAAAAAATACTACTACAGTGAACACTAGTACAATTCTATTCTTTGTATTTTTCTTATTTTATACTTTAAGTTCAAGCGCCCAAGAATTTGGTGGTAAAGACAGTGAATGGATTTATAATCTCAATAATAGATACGGGGTATCAAAAGTTACATATTCCAAGGACACGGTTATTCGCAACATTCTCTTTAATAAGTATTCAATTGAAACCAGTAGAATTTTTGATTCTATTTTAGATACTATAATAGAAGATCAGGATCCTGTCTATGTAGCAAATTTGGACGGTTTGGTATTGTTTACTGTAGACCAAGAAGAGATTGATACCTTGGCAAACTTTAATGCAGTGCCCGGAGATTCTTGGTCTATTAGAGGAGGTTCTCGGACGATACTTTTGATATCGTCATTATTGACACCTTTCGGATTGAATTGAATAATCATTCCTTATTTAGTATGTCTTATAGATTCAGAGATAGAAATGGTGGAAGTATTATCGATACACTTATTGATCAAGTAGGTTCAGTTATAAATTTTATTATTCCATATGATGTATGGGGATTATCTGGTGGGCATAGTAATATAGGAGGCTTTGTTCGATGTTTTTCTAATGATGCTCTTGGAGTGGTTACATTCGACAAACCGTATTGGATTAATCCATTACAACCCTACTTTGATTTTGAATGTGAAAGACTAGTTGGTACAGAAGCAATATCTAATTCAGATCCAGTTGCCATCTTTCCTAACCCAGTCTCACAAGAGTTATGTATTGAAGGTAAAGCGCAAGGCCCTCTATACATTTATAATTATAGTGGGGAATTAGAATTTACACTTAAAGACAAGCGATTGAGGTCAAATTGTTATGATGTCTCTACTTTAGTTTCTGGCATGTATTTTTTACAAACTATAGATAGAGTGATTCGTTTTGTGAAAGTGAATTGAGGAGCTTAGCAGCTAGTTTCATAGCTCATTGAACTCTCTTTCACGATTGATCCTGATAATAGATGAAATTTATGCTTGTCCATATAGTGTAGGCCAGTATTACTATTTTGCTAGAGCCATATATCATCAAGTCGCGATAAGCTCTTTTGCCTTCATTCAGCGTAGTTTGAAGCACAGCCTTGAGTAAAGTCAACAGCCTCGGATCTACCCCGTTCGTCTGGGCTTGTAGCCCAGATGCAATATGATCGAAAAAGAAAGAAGCCCATGCAGAGCTGCGAGGTTCTTATTGTAGATGATGATTAATTCGAGATACTTGCCTTAGGTTTCCCCTGTTTGGCGTTGGGCCATTGAGCTGTATTTAACGAATTATAACTTCCTCCTCCGATGGTTGAGGTGTTTAACCTCGATCCAGTATGCTTATCTTAGAAAAAGATAAATATCATAACGAACTGCGTTTCTATTTATAGGCTGGCATGATACGAACACGAAGATTTCTCCGCGGCACTTCGTTCTGGTCGAAAAGAAAAAAAGCTTTTCATACCGATTGTAGCGGAGCGGAACAGAGGTATCTTCGTTCTCGTAGTGAGCCATTAGTTTTGCAACTGCGTTTCTATTTATAGGCGGGCATGATACGATCACGAAGATTTCTCCGCGGCACTTCGTTCTGGTCGAAATGGAAAGGACGTTTGGCGTAATTGCAGGTGATGTAATTGAATTAGAAAACTTAATTGACTATGTGGATAGTTAGTTTTGTTTCATTACAATGCAAGCGTACTACATCGAGGTCTACAAACCTCGACAATTAAGTTTATCGATTTATGATTAGTAATTGTACTAAATTTAGCAATGGTAGTATAAGTGCAGGTGTGGTAATGTGGGTATTTTTTACATATTTATTTTTTAATTTATTAGGATGGTTGTTTTGAAATACATGTTGACGATTACTTTATTCTATTCCTACTCTCACGTTGTTGCACAAGAAGACCGAACGGTACTAGATATATATTATGAGGCTCTAGCTAGGGAAGAGGCAAATTCTGAAGTGCAACTGAGAGGTGGAGGAGAATATCAATTTAAATTAGATAGCATTACATCATACACTTTAGATTCTAGATCCGGTCCAAGATATGGATTATCAAAGTACATTATTTTGAATGATACGACAGATGTAAGTTTGATTTACGATTCTGAAGATGGTATAATTTATTCAGAAGAATATGTATTGGTTGGTATTTTTAATTCTGATAATAGAATAATGAGATTTATAACTTATAACTGGGAAATGCCTTTTGATGACTTAGAAGAATTTTTAATAAAGCATGATCCGTTCATAGACAGATATTATGACTACAATTTGAATGGGCAGCTTCTCGAATTTACAGAGATAGGAGAAAGAGGCATTGCTGATAACAACCCTACAGTTAAAGGGTTCTATCATTACGATTCCCTAGGATTATTATATAAGGTAGAATCCTATACTAGACCTGTGGGCAGTGATTCCATGGAATTAAGAACAGAATGGACAATGGGTTACAATGAAAATGAACAACAAATCTATCAAAAAAGAGTAGGTTATGATATTTTCTCTGGTGAATGGAGTATACTAGACAGTCTTGCTTACATATATAACGATGATGGTAAGCTCTACGAAGAAAAAGAATACGGTTATACTCAAGGTGGCTATGTTGCGTATCAAGGTGAGAGATATCTCTATAATCAAGAAGGTCTAATAGACAGACTGATTACTTTGGATGGTGAAGGAACAGATACATGGACAGCTACAATGTTTCCAGAAGAATACCATTTTAATAATGGTGATCTAGAAAAAACAATTACTTGGTACCACCCTTGGGATTTTGATCTATCTAAAAAGGATGAATACTGTTACGAATTTGACTTTGATGTTGAGAAATGCCAAGTCAAATATCCTAGATTATTTGATCTGAGTCGAATAAATAAGTTTCATGATCAAAAACATCTGATCAGGTCATCGGAATACGAGAATCTTGATCCATGGCTAGATGACGTATTGAGAAGAAAGAGTACTTACTTCTATAACGATTTGAGTACTGGAGTATCAGTTATATATGAAAAGCATAAGATCATAATATTCCCCAATCCTGCATCTGAAGAAATAACTTTAGATTTTGGCCATCAAGCTGGAGTTGAAGTACCGTTAAGAATATACGATATTTCAGGTAGACTGGTCATGTCCATTATGCATGAACTAGACAATACGATCTCTATTTCAACCTTACCTCCCGGGAGCTATACTGTGGATTTTATTTATGATGGAAGGACTTACGCCAGTTTCTTTGTTAAGCAATAAGACTGATAACGCTGGGGTATTCTCATCACAGTAGAAATCATAAACACTATTGACAGAGCATACTGTCGTCCTCGTTCCTCAGGTGCCAGTGTTTTGCTAGATGTAGCATAAAACACCAGCAGTCAATTTCCAATTAAAACCCCCGTTCGTCTGGGCTTGTAGCCCAGATGCAATATGATCGAAAAAGAAAGAAGCCCATGCCGAGCTGCGAGGTTCTTATATGTAGATGATGATTAATTCGAGATACTTGCCCTAGGTTTCCCCTGTTTGGCGTTGGGCCATTGAGCTGTATTTAACGATTTATAACTTACTCCTCCGATGGTTGAGGTTTTTAACCTCGATCCAGTATGCTTATCTTAGAAAAAGATAAATATAATCACGAACGGTCACAAAACTATCAATCATATTTCAATACGTTACCTGACATTCACAGTTATAGATGAGGTTGACATTTTACAAGAAAATATACAAAGATATTATTGTCGAAAGCATGAAGTTTTGTTCGATCAACATAGAGCTAAATATTCATGCCATGTAACTATGAGCAATCATGTACATGTCATATTCGAGCACGAAGATTTCTCCGCGGCACTTCGTTCTGGTCGAAATGAAAAGGACGTTTTCATGCCAATTGTAGCGGAGCGGAACAGAGGTATCTTTTGATCTCGTAGTGAGTCATTTAAGTTTTGAAACTGCGTTTCTATTTATAGGCTGGCATGATACGATCACGAAGATTTCTCCGCGGCACTTCGTTCTGGTCGAAAAGAAAAAAAGCTTTTCATACCGATTGTAGCGGAGCGGAACAGAGGTATCTTCGTTCTCGTAGTGAGCCATTAGTTTTGCAACTGCGTTTCTATTTATAGGCG
>CAKZVK010000167.1 GCA_937921825.1 uncultured Saprospiraceae bacterium | reverse complement strand
AGAGTTCGACGCTTATAATGAGTATATAGATCGTAAGGAAGAAGCTGCAGAGAAGTTCGATGGTCTTTTTGACCAGACGATAGAGTCTCTAGTCATTTCTAACCTTGCCGTAGATGAAGAATATATCAATAGTGATGAATCTAGAGTAGCAAGAAATGATGACTGGAAGGAAGGCGTAAGCAAAGATTTCTACTTAGAAGAGACTATGCATATACTGAAAGATATCGTAGATCTCACTTCTCAGTCTTACAGTGAAAAAGAGTAATAGATTCTAAATCAAGAACAAAAAAGCCACTAAGGATTCCCTAGTGGCTTTTTTATTGTTATTCAATTTATGAAGGCTATTAAGTCTTGATTATTTTTTTACTGACCACTTCCTTGTCCCCGAGGACCACTTTCAGAATATAGGTTCCAGAAGTGAGAGGTTCCATATCGAAAGAAAACTCTAACTCTCCTACTTTCTTAGCTGTATGCTGATGGAATTGTTTTCTTAGTTTTCCTTCTATATCATACAGCGCAATATTGAGCGCTTCCTTTCTTGGGATATCTACTTTTATTCTTACTCTTTCGCTTGTAGGATTGGGAGATACTTCTACTGTGGCAGGTTGTCTTGGTGCCTCAGCAGTGCTAGACATCTGTCTATTGGGTTCAGAAAGTTTTGCTACCCAAGTATGCATTCTGTTACTGTTCTTAGTAAACATACTACTTACCCATACTTCTCCAGGCACATCATAATTTCTCTGGCAGCCGATATAATCTCCCCATCTTTCTGTACCATTTAGCATATCTACATAGTTCCCTCCCGTCTTTACATCCACCCATTCAGAGTATTCTCTTTCAGGACTGACATAGATCGCAGAGAAACCTGCAAAATCTGTTACACTAGAATGCTCAGCCACTATAATTGCATCTTCTTCGGACTGCTCTATACCTGTCCAAGCAATGCCTGGATAAGCCACATCTCTAGTAGGATGAGGGACGATAGATGCTGTGACATTCTTTTCTGTCTCTAGATTATCTATATAGCCATGATATATCGCAGCAGAACCTGTAGCCGTATCTATAGAATTACTGACAAACTGAATTTTATCTCCTAATCGGAATGCATCTAAGATTCTACCATCATTGGTACTGAGTTCTCCTCCTGCCGCCTGCTGCCCATTAGGAGGCATACCATAAGCTCTATCTGCGATTCTAAAATCAATTTCTATGTCCTCATTCTGAGTTGCACCTGCTTCCATACGTACTATGAAGATGGTATCATTTATAACATCAAAGTTTCTGTTAGATAGAAAGTACTGCTCAGACTCTAATTCTTCATCAGCAGATTTTACCGGATGTAGGTTTCTTATAGCTTTACCTCCAAAATTTATGTCGTAGAACATTGTCATATCTAGATTGTCAGTACCTTCATAGGCTCCCGCCTTATCCAATTGATAAACCAAGGTCTGATCAAAGCCTGTCTCCCAGGGCTCTGCATCTCTAATAAGATTGACTGTCAAGATTAATTTGTCATCAGTAAGAGAAAGCATCGGATAATCCGACCATCTTCCGGGACCAAAGGGGCTGCCATCAGTTTCATATAGATGCCAAGGCTCTCTGACATCCGAGCTAGAAGCGAAAGCAAAAATTATAGTACTGGTTTCGCTATTATTCCCAGCCAACCAAGACATACAGAATCGATCTGCCTGAGGATCATAGATCACACGGGGGTCAAACATAGAAGCACCACCAGCCAATCCACTAGCGAAAGTATTCAGCGGAAAGCTTCTGATAAAATTTCCTTCTTCATCAGAGAATCTAAGATTGGTATTGATCGCAGAGACATTCGTCCCATCATAAGCGATCCCAAAAGAATTATCTGTAGGCACTGAAGTATCTCTAGAATTAGCTTCGAATCCAAACTCTACCACTGGTGGTTCTACCATCCTTCTAAGATTAACTGCCTGACTCGGCTTCCTTGGGAATCTTGCCTTACTTTCAGACTTGACTCTTTCTATCGCTGTCTCATAGGGTCTAGGGGCCTCAGAATAGATTAAGGTCTCAAAAAACATATCCTCCAGTTCCATAGGATAGACTTTCTTAGCTAGGGGCGCCTTTATTTCTTTATACTTAAAAGAAGCCTGACCATAGCAGAAACTGGTTATCAAAAGACCTAAAATAAGGCAATACAGATTTTTCATATCAGATTAATAAAAGTGATGAGGAAATTATGCTGAGTCTAATTTAGTTCAAAATCTGAACTTTAATCGAACAAGAATTCTAGTTCTACTCAGAAAACACGGAAGGCCATGAAGACTCCAAAGCCTAATAAGATCACTCCAGAAAAATTAGAGACCTTATCAATGTGAGTCGGCGTCAACCACTTTTTAAGCCAATTAGCTAAGAGCACCTTGCCAGCATCTGACATAATTATCACTGTAAGAATAGTGGTCAGTAAGACCACAGCCTGGTTATGTTGGATATCTCTTCCTATCACATAAGAAGAAATAACACCGAGCCAGAAGAAAATAGTAAAGGGATTAATAGTATTAATGAGAAAACCCTTAAGCCAGAATCCTATGAAGTTCTTATAGTTATGTTTTCGTTCTGTGTAATCGAGGGCTGGCTTACGTAGAATAAGGTATAGACCAAAACCAAGCATAATTATAGCACCTGATATGCCCATCCAAAATTCAAAACTCGAACTTTCTATACTCGCCTTTATCTCATAAATGAACTTATAGAAGAGGGCTACTAATATAATGTCACTGACCCAAATCCCTAGCCCTACGGTAAATCCCGGCCATACCCCTTCTTCTATTGAGGTCTGTGTAAGTGCGATGAAGATAGGTCCCAAAGACACCGCGAGCCCCATTCCAAAAATCAAACCTTCTAGAACATAAGGTAACATATAGAGACCAAATTAAGATTAAACTCTAGGTATATCCCTATTTCAAATAAGATTAAGTATAAATCGTCGCGACCAATTTTCTGCTGCCAGCTCTATTTCTAAATTCACAGAGATAGATGCCTTGCCAAGTCCCTAACATTAATCTGCTTTCTGAAATCGGAATGGTGACTGCACTACCGACCATACTCGCTTTGATATGTGCTGGCATGTCATCTGGTCCTTCTAAGGTATGCTCTAGAAAGGGTAAGTTCTCTGGCACTATCATATTGAAGATGCTCTCAAAATCTGTCCGGACATCAGCATCCGCATTTTCATTAATCGTAAGACCTGCTGAGGTATGTTGTATGAATAAATTTAGTAAGCCTTTCTCAGGTAGTGGACCCACGGCTGCTAATACTTGAGAAGTGATAAGGTGGTATCCCCTGCTTTGTGGAGCTATAGAGAATTGATAATGTTCTACCAAGGAGTACTAATAAAGGTCCCTAGTAATAGCTGGACAGTGCAACTGGCCAAAATAGCGCATAACGCCTATGCTTAGAAAGTACACAGAATCATTGGATAATCCATCTCCTCTCTGTGTATCTGGTAATCCGAAATCTATATCCCCAGACCTATTGGCTAGAGCAGCGGCCACTTCATCATTGTGACTGACATAATTATTCTGTACATCATCTATATAGTCCGAGAATAGGTTTCGACCACTTAGTGCAATATTAAAACTGAAATCCCTATTGATATCCCATTTAAATCCAAAACCGTAGACCCATGAACCTGAGACTAGAGAGTAATCAATACCCTCTGTCTGTAAATCTCTCAGACTGTAACTCGTCCCTTGATACTCCGCCTGTGGATCAAATTTCATTAGAGAAAAACCACCGAAGATATATGGTGTATAATAGTTGTCTGCAGTTCCATGTATGTAGGGGAAGAAATTAAACTCTAAAGAGAAATTGGTATCGAACACTTTAGAACTGAAATCCAGATTTCTATTCCTCTCGAAGGAGTTATTAGAGTTACTATCTGATCCACTTACCTTGCCATAGTCAAGGCCTGCAGTTAGGCATACTCTCTCATTAAAGTTTCTACGCAGTTTTATACCTAGGGCTAGATTGGGGTCGGAAAGACTATAAGTTGGATTTAAGTCTCCAAAGTAGTGGGCTGCTCCAAAATGGGCACCTACCTCGATACCTTTCTGAGCTTTCAGACCTAAGCCCGATCCGATAAGTATAATAAACAGTATGTAATGTAACCCTTTGATATTCATCATTATTGAACAAGAACGTGCAAAGAAACTAATGTTGTATGTTTTGTACAACTATCTTCTATAAGTTTTGACTAGTTGTTTTGTTCAATGTCACTGAAGATAATAACCCCATCACCCTCCTATGGTTCTTTATCAACCTGAAAGGCAAAATTCTAGGCCTCCATGATGAAAACAAATTCATTTGTAGTCTAAAAAGAGAGGTTTAAGAGCTTATTCTAAGCTATTTACCCTCAGTTTTGAGGTCATTTATCATAAAAAGCTCGTGTTTTTACTTGAAATCAGGAAAATGTTTCTACTTTAACAATTCAACCCCTTGAATAATGAAAAACCTAACGATTGCAATAATTGGGCTGATTTTGAGTACGAATCTCTCAGCCTTATCACCATCCTCCACCACTACTCTCGCGTCTGTTCTAGAAAAATCATCCGCTGAGAAAAAGAATATTTTCGTTTCATTTAAAGCAGACTGGTGCATCCAATGCTATAAAATGGATGACATGATCGCTACAAGCGGTATTATTCAGGAGACACTAACCAATTATATAGAGCTCAAAGTAGACATAGAAGATTCCGCTATGGATGAGTGGAATAACAAATATGAGTCTCATTGCCTACCTAACCTCCTTATACTAGATAAAACAGGAAAGATATTAGTCGGTCATAGTGGTGTAGTCTCAGAAGAAGAACTTATGAAAAGTCTGACTGCTTATGCAGACGTAGACACCAAGGTAGCTCAGAGAGAGGCTAATAAAATGATAGCTACTCGTACTGTAAAAAAAGCGCCCGTAAAAAGAATGATGAATAATACAGCAATAGTCTCTGCACCTGAGCTGTGGACCATTACGGTGGGTTCTTTTTCTGTAGAGAACAATGCTTTTAAGCACAAGCAAAAAGTAGAAGGCCTGACTGGGCAGGAACTATTCATGTCCCTGAATCACAAGAACCTATACCAAGTAAACGTAGGAAGATTCGCTACTAAAGAAGAAGCACAAAATCACATAAAAGAATTCTCTAAGCAAGGCTTAGATTATTACTTTAGGAAAATATAAGTTTAGTTGTCCCTACTCAAAGGAGCGGAAACAACTATTCCAATAGAGAAGTTTTGACCAGCAACTTTATTGACATTGTTTTTAATAAGTCAGGGATTTTTCTCTGACTTATTTTTTTGTCCCTATGCGAGAATGATTCTCAATTGTCTCGGTTGAGTTTTACTTTTATACTATGAGATATCTAGTAATAGCGCTTCTTTTCATTTCTTGCACTGAAGTCCCAACTCCCAAAGTCATGCCTCTGCAGAAAAATGACACCTACAAAGTAGGGCTGCTCATTATGGATGGTGTATATAATACAGAACTCACTGCCCCGATGGATATCTTTCAGCATACCCAATACCGTGAAGGCATCAAGCCTATGGAAGTCTTTACCATAGCAAAATCAAAAGAGCAGATTACCAGCTTCGAAGGTCTCAAGATTCTTCCGGACTATAACTATACCTCTAACGACTATCCTGCTATAGACATCCTCGTGGTTCCTAGTGCTGAACATCATCTCGATACAGACTTAGAAGATAAAACTATGATAGACTGGGTGGAAGCTACTGCCCAGAAGGCTTTATTTGTCACCTCCCACTGTGATGGTGCCTTTGTTCTGGCTAAGGCTGGCTTATTAGATTCGGTAGCATCGACGACCTTTCCATCTGACATCGATAAGTACAAAGAAATGTTTCCTCAGCTGCTGGTAAAGGATTCAGTCCTCTTTGTCCATGATGATAAGTACATTACCTCTGCTGGAGGCGCTAAGTCCTTCGAGGCCGCTCTCTACTTGACAGAGCATCTTTATGGTGCAGCAGTCGCTCGCCGTCTGGCGCAGGGCTTAGTCATCGATTGGGATCTAGAAAAAGTGCCCCACTTCATAGGGACCATCTCTAAGAATTAGAACCGTAGGTCTTCTATGTGTACGCCTTCGTAATCAGAAGCATTGAAGCTAAAGGTGTCTGCCGCTACTTTGAAATCGGAATCATGCTCTGCTATATGTAGTGTATAGCGACTCCCATCCTTATTGAAAATCTGTAGACTTTTGACTTTCTGACCTTTGTCTATAACTGTCAGACGCATCTTAGAATATTCTGATTCATCAGATAAAGGCTTACCTACTATCTGAGTGATGGCTTGACCTGCCTCTTTGGTGTAGGCCTCTATAGCGAATACATAATCTTTAGACTTATATAATTGAAAGATATCAGATGGTGACGAAAACTCTTCGAAGTCGTCCATCTCAGCATCATTAATTTGTACTTCGTTGATATCAGGTAGATACATCCAGACCGTTTCTGTATCAGAGATGATTTTTCTTCCTGCCATCTCTAATACAAATTTTTCGCCTGACTGAATGAGCTGCCCTTTCTGTTCTTCCTTGGCACTGCCCGGTAGTTCTATATCTAAGGCAAAGGAGATTTTATGTGCTTCTTGAGCGAGGTAGTCCTCACTGATCTGCTCTAAGATCTTTAGTGCTGCAGGATCTGAATCTTCTGCTGAAGCATATTGGCTCTGAGCTACGGCTATCGTTGCACTGAGAGATAAAAAGAGCAATAAGGTAAAGTGGAATAGTTTCATATGCCTTCTTTAGTAGAATAACTGAACAAAAGAACTAAAAGTAAGTTGCGAAACTGTTAAACCAAAAGAATAAAACAGCCTATTTAGATCCCTCTGGAGTTCCGAGGTAATATTCCGCAAAAGTGGGAAAGGTCGCTGAGCCATAATGGCTATAACAAGTATCATGATTGCTATCCATGACATAGCTGTCTACAAACTTGAACATGAATTTCGTTAAGTCATCAAAATCCATATTTCGAGAATTGGGCTTAGGGAAATAGACGAGATGCTTTATGGAGCCATCGCTGTTCCAGAATACATTGAGCCATATCTTTATCCCCTTGATATCAAACTCAGACTTCTCAGCATATTGTTCCATGTCACTGAGTAAGCCCATCCATCTTCGGTAAGCCAGATCCATAGAGTCTTGGCATACAGTGAGTAAAGGGCTGCTGCACTGAGCCACTAGATCTTCATACTTAATCTCATTCTGCCCGATCATGAACACCTGAGGCAAGGTATCCACTGTCGCTTCTGATACCCTACTCTCCAGTGCATGAACTCCCGGAGCAGCTACAAGCAGTACTGCTGTAAGTGCAAAGAGTCTTGAATATGTGGATAAGGTGGCTAGCAAGGTGACTTTAATATATGGTCTAAATATATAATATAATCCTGACGATAAATTTAGATTCTAAGGCTTTTCAGCCTCCCCTTCAATAATTCTATCGATTCATTCAAGCAAATAAATCATTAATAACTCCTACAAATTTCATTCATATAGGTAATTAACAATAATTTGTGAATTTTACCAAACTATGATTGGTTATACAAACATATAGCAAACTATGATTCTCGATATAATTACTTGCCTATTAGTGGCCTTTGGATTTTACCAAGGATTCTCAAAAGGATTAATCAAGACAGTCTTCGCTACCTTTTCTCTGATGATAGGTATTGTGGCTGCGCTCAAACTCTCTCCGATAGTGATAAACCTCTTGCAGCAGGCCTTAAGCATTAGTCCCGCAATCACCTTTGTCCTGGGTTTTGTCCTGACTTTTATAGTCGTCATGGCACTGATAAGATTCTTAGGTACCAGGATAGAGAAGCTGCTAGGGAGCCTTCATCTAGGGGGTCTCAATAAGTTAGCAGGTGGTTTGCTACTGGGTCTGTTTTATGCCTTACTGGTCAGCTTTGCTGTGTACTTTATGGATAAGATCCAATTGATCTCAGAGGAAGTTAAAGTGGCTTCCTTTACCTATCCAATGTTAGAACCTCTGCCTCGTGCAGCTCAAGATGTCGGGGAGTCCGTACGTCCTATCTTCAGTGAATTCTGGGATCAGATGATGGCCACGATGGATACCGTAAAAGAAAAAGGAGAAGAGCTCAGTAATTAATTGTGGGTGGTGCATGAGGATAAAGTTCCTTCAATGATTTTTTTCATTTCGAAGGAGGAACTACAGAGAAATCTTCCACAATAGTATAGGTAGAATCTTACTGAGCAAATGCCTCTTTAGTTCATCATTTCATTCAATGCTCTACCACTACTCTACGTGATTCTAGAAGTAGCCCTTTGGAATCAGACACTAATAAATCACCTTGTTTTTTGAACAATAAACTTTTCTATTTGCAGATTTCCTAGACTGTCGTGTAGTCGCATAAAATATACACCATCCTTGAGATCATAAACGGGGTACATATAAGTATGAGATGGTTTCAGCGACTTCTCATTCACTATTATCCTTCCTTGGTTATCCAAAATAGAAATAGTAGCATCTAAAATATCGTCTGTTTCTATATATAGTATATCTGAAACAGGATTGGGGAATACCCTAAGATTCTTTTCAGTAAGTCTTACAACTGAAGAACTGCTATCTATGTTAAATATATGTCCATCCTCGTCAAATTTTATTAGCCAGCCTTTGAGATAGACAGAGTCAGGTGCTACGGCTGGTCGTAAATATCCTGTCACCATATAGTGACCATCTGGAGTCGGACAAAGATCATACAGTTGACTGGCTACTATCTCTTCATCAAGTGGAACTAGTTGTCTAAGCCATAAGCTATCTCCATCCTGGCCAACCTTACCAATAGAACTGGTAAATGAGTCATCATCTAGACTCCCAGATCCACATAGGATATAACCATCATTATCATGAGAACAAATTATACCAGTGTAAGTATCTCCTTGTTCTTGATAGTCATGATGACCAAAGGGTCTTTGCCATACAATATCTAGATTCTCATCTAGCTGCGTAACCAGCGCTCGAAATCGAGTAGCTAAAAAAGGAGGTAGATTTGGAAGTAAAATGTAATCTTTTGTGACAAATGCGATATTGCCTTCTCTATCCCTAGTGGCATTAAGATAAGGACTAAAATATCGTTGATCATCAAAATATTTTTCTTTGACAATATTGAAATCTCGATCAATACTCAGAGCAAATAAACCCCTCAGATCTGGATCGCTTTGAATTCTGTAATGCCCAATGATTAAATAACCATCCGAATAAGTAATTAGGTCAGCGGAATGAAAGGTTGAATCCGCTTTATGAAAGACAAAATCTTCGATCACTGTATTTGGTCGATAAGGATCGAGTACTTGCAACCAGATTCCAAGATTATCTTTTGAGCCGGTTGACATCAACAGAACTAGGTTATTATCAATAGTTTTAGAGAGCGCAGTCGTCCATGGCAGATATAGATTATTTAATGAATCTTTGACGATATGGTGATATTCAAGCGAATTCTCATCAAGATCATAGCTGGCTATAAAGCTATAAGCCGAATCTAGCTCAGACCCAATTGCTAATTCTTGATTAGGGATAAAAACTTTGGATCCTATCTGTACAATATCACGAGCATCATCTGTATAAGTATATTGATCGTTTGCATCTTCTAATGTTGTATGAGCAATATAGTCGCCGCCACTGCTAAATTGGACAGCAAACATCCCTCTCTCACTATTATCATTTTTTCTGAGCGAAGTGCCTGATACAACTATTGAAGAATCTAGAACAATTAACTCTGTCGGAAATTGCTGATGATACCCAAAGTCAAACACCTTATTGAAAGGTGTTTGACTCTGAAGTATAACACTAAAAAATAAAAATGCTATTAAACTATATTTTGACAAATTTTAGGATTTCGATTTTACTACCCTGATTCAATGCTCCACCACTACCCTACGTGATTCTAGAAGTCCCCCTTTGGAATCAGACACTAAAACAAAGTAAATACCGCTGGCCAGACTTGAAGTATCAAAATCACAAGAAGACTGTCCACAACTCTGTTCTGCTATTTTCTGTCCATTACTATCTGTTACTATTAAGCTTAGAGACTCAGAAGAAGTATGAGCTAACCGTAAGAGCTGACTAGTTGGATTAGGAAAGATTGCTATTTGCTTATCAGCTACTCCAGTGGTCGCACTGGTCGTATTGACTATATTTCCATTGCCATCGAACTTAAACATAAACGCCTGAACCCTAGTTTCTATCCCATCATCAGGATTTCTGTCATCT
>CAKZVK010000166.1 GCA_937921825.1 uncultured Saprospiraceae bacterium | reverse complement strand
TCACGAGAATATAATATGTTATCCTTGAGAACTTCATTATCTCAATTCTATTTTTCTTCTAACGCCACTTACTGTAAGAGTAGCAGTCCCTAGATTCAGTATACCTTCTTCTAGTAAGTTAATAGTCGCATAGCCATTATTTGTTTCCTTGGTTATTTTTTGATCGCCTATTTTGACTTCTACGATAGTGCCATCTGGGACATATTGACCTAGGACAGAATTTAATGGACCGACTTTGAGTACTTTGATAAAATCATCATAGCTGTATGCAATTTTATTCAGATTCGGTCTGAAGTTTAAATAGAGAAAATTGCTCTCACTGGCATCTGATAGTTGGGCTTGGACTTTCCACTCTTGCGCAACTTTCGGGTTTCTCAGATATACATTTGCAATGCCATCAATGGTCATAGCTTTATAACTACTAATAAGTATGTCCTTGTCGTAGATGTTGTAAGTTATCAGAGTGCCATCAGGGACTGGGTTGCCAAATTGATCTAGGATTTTGTCTGTTTTTAATCTAGTGTATTGACGGTTATCTGCATAGGGATGTGTAGAAATAAGTTCTATGCTAAATCCTTGACCCCAATCTGCAGTCTGAGTGACGACTTGTTCCCTTGCGCCTTGTTGTTCTTGAGTAACCGATATTATAAGTTTATCAGCATTCTTAGTTGAAGTAAAAGTTTCTGAAGCATGTAAGTGCTCGTTTGTAGCTTGTGACAAGAAATTTTGTGCACCTGTAGATTTGTAGTTAACTAATAATGGGTCTAAGATAGGGTTGTCAAAAGTGTCTGAAAGAATGGCAGTAATCATGCTGGGTTCTTTGCCACCTGTAACTATAGTTGTTGGCCCACAGTATAGACTTAGAGGATCTTGACTAGAGCGGGACTGTAGTATGAATTTCTTTTGTTTGAGGAGCTTTTGACCTTTGTATACATCAAGGTTGTAGAGGCCAGCCACTTCAAAATATCTACTTTCAATTTTTGTTTTTTTATTAATATAAGTCCTAAGCGTATGAGTCATAATTCCATTGCTGAGTACCAGTGTTATGGGTATTCGAGTATTGTCTTTTGTCCTAGCTAAGAAGGTCATGGGATGTCCAACTTCAGTTCCTCCTGTTGCTTGCACGAGCAACTCTATCGCATTGGTATGGGGCTGAGTCGGTTCTATGTTATTCTTACAGCTGAAGAAAATCATCAATAGAAATAGAACGGTATATATTTTAGTTTGATGCATTAAAACGAAACTAGACCATTAGTGTATAATTGTATTTCTGTATCTCCGTATCTCAGAGTTTTGTTCTTGATTGTTCTAGTTGGAAATAGCTTTCTGTACCTAGACCTATTAGAGCCATTTACCAGGAGGTTACTATCTGTTCCCCTTTGTTTTACAAAGTAGTTGGTGTCATTTGTAAGATCATAGTCAAAGTCTTTTTCTCTTTGAGGTCTGATGCCTGTGTCTATGTATTTAGAATCTACCCAGTAAATATTTTTATCCTCAGAGCTACTTATAAGAATTTGAGGGATAGCTATCTCTTTATTACCATAATTATCATACTGTCCTTCAAGTATACCTGACTGTGAGATAGACATATTTCTAAGGCCATTAAATTTGTACATCTTTTCATCTGTAACCATAGTTCTAGCAAAAACTGCGAAACTGGCTACTTTGTTTTGATCGTATTCATCTCCATGGCATAGGTCAAAATCAATTCTGAATGGGGAGGATTCTTTAGCCAGTAGATTATGGATGAGGTGTTCATCTGCATTTGCGGTACAGATAACCGTGCCTTCTTTGTCATAGAGCTGTGCGACTATCGTGACATACGCAGGATCGTTATCGATGTTTTGTATCTCACCGACTATATGATAGCGGCCCTCTTTCTTGATGAGATGCCCTTGGTTTATGTAGCAGTCGGGTCTATCAAGTATATCTTCTCTATAGGTTGCATTTGTTTCTGCTTTTCTTCTGCCTTGATTATGGAAGTTGATGTCAGGTATATTTATCAGTTGATCTGGTGGAGTGACTTTGGTATAAGGCTTTTTTCGGATGTACCAATCGTCACCACTTTTATGTAAGTCTAGGATTTCATTTTTTTTGTATTCTTGAATAGCGGTAAACCAGTGACTTGTTACTTCTAGTTTCTTATGCTTTTCAGATGGAGACTTAATGAGTTCTATTTCTATAGTATCAAGTTTAGCATAGGAAGCCATGATCCCATCTTCTAAGGAGAGTTCCAGGCAATATTGTTCATAACTTAGATCAGGACTTTCTTCTAGGAAGCTATACGCTTCTTCAAAGTTTTTAAAATCTAAAGCATGAAAATAGGCATGTACAAGTTCTGTATAATCTTTATGATAGTCTTTTGCTTGAGCAGCCTTTATACCTATAATAGCACATAGAGTTGTCAGTCCAATAATCCATAAAGCATATAAGGCATACCATTTTTTAGAGGTTTTGTAGTCAGTAGGTTTTATAATCAGAGCTCTTCTGTCTTCTCTTCTGGCAAACCATATACCTAAGTTGAGTAAGAGTGCGAAGGAAAGACTACTAAGTGGGAGTATGCCCCACATAAGCTTTTGGATAAGAGGGATATCTTTTTTAGGGAGGATAGTGGCAAGCGGCGGTACATCCTTTCTTTCCCATAAATCTATATTGTTTTCGAGAGGCCTCAGTTTCGTCCAGCCATAGAAGTAGAGCAGTGGTTCATAGAACTTGTCATTAGAAAAAATATACTTTAGGTTATACTTTTCGGGTAGCGAAATAAATTCTCTCAGAGCTTCCAGGCCTTCTTCGCCCAGATGTTTTGAGTTTTCGATTCTTTCTACTGCTCTAGTAGTTAGTTCTGGTAGTCGTCTAGCAGAGTGGTAGTTGCCATCGACA
>CAKZVK010000165.1 GCA_937921825.1 uncultured Saprospiraceae bacterium | reverse complement strand
TTGCCTTTGATGAGAACTTGTTCGGCAGAGTATTCTATGCCTTCTACAGCTTCTACTTCCATTACTGTTTCCGGTCCTGCGCCGCCGCAGAAGAAGCACATATTATAAGGGAAAGCGGAGAGGATAAATTCTTTGTGAGATTTGTATCCTTCTACAGGAATGATGTAGCCTTTGACGATGACTTCCTTGCCATCTAATTTTTTGATAGGATCACTGAATACTGGAATATCTATTTTGAAACCCATGAGCTCATCATACTTTTTCTTGTAAGTGATTTTACTCAAGGTCTTCCACAAGCTTTTCTTTTGCTCTGGTTCTGGCTCAGCAGCAGTCTGTGCAGAGGCTGAGACACTTATCCCTAGGGCTACTATTGCAAAAAGAAAATATTTGATTAGAGTACTCATGATTTTATTATTTCTATTAGTTCAGCATCTGTCAATGTATAGATCAGACCTGTAGGATCTCCTTTCTGAATATTGAGGATACCTTTCAAAACAACTTTATTGGTGGTATGTTCTAGTTTTTTGCCGCCTGCCATAAAAACTTGCATGGCAGATTCCGGTCCAGCAGCTCCACAAAAGAAGCACATATTCTGCGGATATCTCGAAAACATAAAATGCGCTTGTTTGGCAGTGACATCTAGAGCGATCATATACCCTCTGATTTCTATTTCCTTCCCTTGTAAGGCTTGGACGACAGGAGTGGGGGTGGCCGTCTTGATGATCATACCCATCATATCGTCAAATTTTGACTCCATATTGACCATAGCCAAGGTATTCCACTGGTCATAGCCTCTATCTTGAGCAAGGCTTATGCTGGTGATCAAGCAAAATAATGATATGAAAAGTGTAGATCTCATTTCTTAATTGACTCCAAAAATGCAAAGAAAGTATCTCATTTTGGGTTAAACTTTTGTGAAACCTCAGTATTTGGAGGCTAAGATCAAAATTATGTATAGTCAAGCTATCCTGACGAAAAGACTATATTTACAAAGCTTAATTTATCAAAGACTTACATGGATATTAAGGAAATTCTGTTGGACTATCAGGTCGAGCTTTTGGACTTGAATAACTTTATTCTCAATGCCTTATTGACGGCACTGCTTTCGTGGGTATTGGCTAAGTATTATAGAAGCTATGGTCTCTCTGTCAGCAATCGCTCTCATTTTGCTAATAATTTTATGTTGTTGGCCCTCAGTACGATGTTGATTATCTATATCGTGAAGTCTAGTATAGCCCTTTCTTTAGGTTTGGTGGGTGCCTTATCTATAGTGCGATTTAGGGCGGCGATTAAGGAGCCAGAAGAATTGACTTTTTTGTTTTTAGTGATAGGAATAGGCTTGGGTATGGGGGCTAATCAGCCCTTCATCACCGTCATTGCTTTTGTTCTGATTCTCTCACTATTGTACTTGCAAGCTAGAATGCGTAATCGTAAGGCTTTTGACTTGAATAACCAGTTGGTCATTAATATCTCTTCTGCACTGCTCTCTGAGTCTGCAGTCAATGAAATGATGGCTAAGAATTTTGATAGTGTAGAGTTAAGACGTATGAGTCAAAATAAGGGCAAGTTATTTATGACCTATGTGGTAGAGGCTAAGGCTTTCAATCAATTGTCTGCAGTCAAGGCAGGCCTCTTAGAGCAAGATGCGGATACAGAATTTTCTTTTGTGGATAATAAGAACATGATAGGGTGAGCAAGCTCTGCTCCATATTGATTTTATTTGTTTGGACTTCATCCAATATTCACCTAGTGGCACAGGCTGGCAGATTAGAGAGTGAATATAAATTAGATATCCCAGCTGATGAGGTGCAAGCTCTTTGGGAGTATATCCAAACGACCTATGCTCTAGAGAAATTTTCCTTAGCAGAAATGAATCTTTCTGGTGAGCAATCTGTAGAAACTTTTATAGACAAGTACTTCGATGATTCCTCTGGCAGCTTTGCACAAAAAGAAGTAAGCCTTCGATATAGAAAAAGATTCAAAAACGGGCTATTGCTAAAAGAACTGGTCCAGTTCAAAACACCATACTCTACAGATAAGGTAGTACGTAATGAGATAAAGTTTGAAGTAGATGGTAGCAAAGGACTTGGAGATATCAGTCAGCGACATCAGTTTCTAAAATATTTTAGAAAGTCAGATCTAGATAGACTCCGCTTCCAACTGGCACAGTATGATTTACGACCTGAAGATATAGTGCCCTCTGTTAAGCTAAAGCAGACAAGGCAAAGAGTTTATATCAAAGATGATTCTGGTGAAAGTGTCGCAACGATCACCCTGGATGAAGTGAGTCATTTTAATTTCCCTTTCCAATCTTATGCAGAGTTAGAACTAGAGTTGAATGAAGTGAGATATACTGAAGCAACTGAAGCTGAACGTGCCAGTATGCTCGCCCTAAATAATTTGATAAAATCTGAACTTTCTCAGAAATTCCCTAATCTCAAAGTTGATCAACGATCAAAGTATAGAAAGACGCGAGTACTGGTAGACGAGAGTGCCTTGTCTTTTGCTTATAAAAACAGTGTCTGGTTTTTCTTTGGGTTGATCAGTTTGCTCGCTACATTTTTATTCATCAAAGAGCAGGTGCTATGAGAATAGTAGAATCTAAAAAGCGCTTTTCGTTTGGGAAAATAATGGTACCGATAATTATCGTGGCTATTGTTTTACTGACTTTTTTTTTTCTGAATCAAAAGTTCCAAAATCGATCGCACGGCACTAAAGAAAATACCCAAGAACAGGCAAAGCTCAAAGCTGATTTCAAAGGCTCTAAGTTTATCATAGATATAAAGCAAGAAGAATTCAAAAGTCTGGCTAAGAAGCGAGAAGAGGCGCTAGAGAGAGGATTGCTCTTTACCTCTAGAGCAGACCTAGTAGATGCAGACATAAAAGTAGATGGCAAATCGTATTCCTGTAAGTTGAGACTGAAAGGAGATTTGTTGGATCACCTACAAGATGATCGTTGGTCATTTAGAATCATGCTCAAGGGGAATAAGGAATGGCGAGGAATGAATGTCTTCAGCATTCATAATTCTAAAGCCAGATCTCATGTGGCTGAATGGATTATGCATCAGCTGTTCCGACAAGAGAAGATAATTGCACCCGACTATGATTTTATAAGAGTGCAATTGAATGGTAAGGACCTTGGCGTCTATGCCTATGAGCACCATTTCGAAAATCAACAGCTAGAAAATAACGGTCGATTATTAGGCCCCATACTCAAGCACAATGATGATGCTTACTGGGAGAATGTTCAGGATAACCTAAAACCTTTTCCATGGGTAGACGCTTCTCATATAGAGCTATTCAATAAAGAGAACAGCAAAGATCCCAACTTTCTCAAAGCCTACGAAATCGGCTATAGAAACTTGTCTCGATTTCTGAATGAAGAAGCTAGGGTAAAAGAAGTTTTTGATCAAGAAATGATGGCGCAGTATTATGCTTTGTTAGATCTATCGCATTCATGGCATGCTCAGCAGTTTACTAATATCAGGTTCTATCTTAATCCACTGACTGGAAAATTAGAGCCGATAGCCTTTGACTGTTTTGGCGATCATTTACCTAAGGTCAATTCTGACTGGGAAGCTTTTGGTCAAGCGTATAATAGCCGAGTAGATAAGGATTATATTTATCAGAGAGGTAACGCTTATAGATATCTGTTCTTTAAAGATGTAAGCTTTTATGTACGCTATATGCATTATCTGGAGCAGTATACGAAACCAGAATTTCTAAATAACTTTAATAAAAAGTATAAGCAAGAACTTGATGCCAGAATAACTTTTATTAAAGCGGATAAACTCTATAAAGATTATCAATTTAGTTGGGATGGACTCTATAAGAAGGCACAGTTCAATTTGAAAAAACTACAGCCTAAGCCGAATATGTCTTTACTGGCTTATCGTGTAGGAGGATCCAAGCAGAGAATAGAATTAAAATCTTTTCATTATTTCCCTGTTGAGATATTGGGCTTTGGTACAGAGACTAGCCTGACAGATGAACTACCAGAACCCATACTGATAGAAGCTTATAATAAGTTAATTCCAGTAAGAAAGTATGAACTCTCACATAATAGAGAGATAGAGTTCATTTACTTCCGAACTCTGGGACTAAAGCAAATCCATAAAACAGCTTTACTGAAAACAAGTGCTAATATCACCATTAATAACTCTGGTTCGAAAAAGACCCCTCTCAGTTCCTTGCCCTATGTAAGTGAGAAAGGAAATAAACTATCGATCGGCTCTGGAGTACATAAAGTAAATAGACCTATAGTAATACCTGATGGTTATCAGCTAGAAATAGCTGCTGGTGCAGAATTGCACTTTGTGGAAGATGGAAATATCGTTTGCTATGGTCATATGTTAGCTCTAGGAAGCAAGGCTCAACCGATCAAATTTTATTCTGAAGGCCAGGAGGGGAGTGGGTTGTTTTTTTCTAAGGGGAAGCTGCAATCACAATTTGAATATTGCCAGTTTGTAGGCTTAGGTAACTATATGGCTGGAGGGGTGATGACCAAGGCGGCCTTGGCCCTGTATGAAACTGAGGTAAGGTTAGAGAACTGTAACTTTATGAATATAGCGGCGGAAGAAGCCTTGGGTTCTTTCTATAGCAAAGCAGAAATAAAAAAGTGTCTGTTTAAGAATATTCCTGGGACTGCTATAACCTCAGACTATTCTACCATGATTCTAGAAGAAGTAAAGCTCAGAGAAATAGGAGGTAATGGAATCGCGATGGAGTCAGGATCTATGAATGGCGTAGATGTAAATATTAAAGGTGTCATAAATAAAGCACTTGATTTTTCTAAAGGGGCTAGTGCCTATTTATGGAGTCTCGGAATTACGGAGGCTTACAGAGGAATAGTGGCTAAGGATCATGCGCAGGTTAAGATTATGAATTTGTGGCTAGAAAAGATACAGCAAGGTGTAGAAGTACGTGGTAATGATGAACCTGTTACAGAAGTTGACATCAATAAGATGAACCAGAAGGAAGTAGAAAATCTTTATCTCCAGAAGAAAGGGGTAAAACTTATAATCGCTGGGAAGCAACAGCATGCAGAATGAGATACGAGAGAAAATATCGTATTGAGCACAGTAGCTATGAATCTGTCCTCCATGAAGTGATGTCTAATCCTGCAGCCTATACTACAGCCTTTCCTGATAGAAAAGTCAACTCTATCTACTATGACGATATCAACTATAGCGCCTACAATGACAATCTCTTAGGCGTCGGACATAGGGTGAAATATCGTGTACGCTGGTATGGCAATCCTAAGGATAAAATCACTCAACCGGTACTAGAAAAGAAAATTAAAAAAGGCCAACTAGGCACCAAAGAGTATCAGAAGTTGAATGACTTTTCATTGCAAGACGGCGCTCCAGAACTAGCAGCACTATCTTCATTTCCAAGTAATGAACTCTATCCACATGTCGTCGTCCGTTATGATCGTACTTATCTGGAGTCTATGGATGGACAAATCAGAGCGACGATAGATAGGAATCTAGAATATGTCAATGTACTAAATGGTACTCTATCTAATCAAATCGAGCAGGACTCATCCATAATATTAGAGATCAAATATGATCAGGGACTAGAGCAGCTGGCTGATCAATCCATGCAGATGATTCCCTATCGACTGACGAAGAACTCTAAGTATGTCACCGGTATGTATCACTATCTAAAGTAGTGCTATGAAAGAAGCTCTATCTATTCGCAAGTATTTATTGTGTCTAAGTCTTCTTTTATTTTTGGTAGGCTGTAAAGAACAGACCAGCTATAAGTTTCTTTTTGTAGGTCATGCTTATGATTGGAGTAATTGGAAAGGAGATACAGTCGATCCTCGTCTAGAGCGGATGAACTTAGACCGTTATGATGGTATTTGGCTAGGAGGAGATGTCTGTGCTAATACTTCTCTGAATCCTAAAACGATGCAATATCTCGATCGTGCCTTTGATCTAGATAATCCACTCTCGCATTTTGTCTTAGGGAATCATGATTATAGAGATAATAATATTCAGCCCTACTTTGACGCTACGGGTAGGCAAGATTTCTATACGAGCAGAAACCATAATCTTGTCGTCTCAGTACTCAATACCAATTTAAATTCCAGTAACTGCCATGGGCTAGATGCACAGTATGAAATGCTGATGAATGTATGTGATACGATTACCAGTGCTTCCCATTATGTACTGCTGATGCATCATCAGATTTTTGAGAATATTCCCGGAGCAGAAGCTTTCAGAAGCAATGGCGTTTGTAAGTACTATGCCATGAACTGTGGCAGTAATAATTCTTATTTCAAGACAGCACTGTATCCTAGATTAGTGGAACTAGAAAAGAAAGGCATAGAGGTGGTGATTGTTGTCGGAGATTCTGGTTGGCATAAGGGGTCAGAAGAAGAAAGTGTAGATGGCGTGACCTTTTTGTCATCGGGAATAAACAATACTCATTATATAGGAAAGGACGTGGATCATTCTAAGTTAGGCAAGGACAAAGTTTTAGTTTTTGATTTAGATACAGAGCAGAGGCAATTGACTTGGTCCTTTGTGGAGTTAGGTGATTTAGTCTATGCTGATCCACAGAACTAAATAGGAGCTTACTTTAATTGTAGCCGCTGTAGAACGTCCCCTTTCAGAGACACTGAAATTAATTCAGCTTGCGAGCTTTCTATTTTGTTGTCATACTTATTGGCGATGATATAGATTTTGTCCTTCAGAATGAGAAAGTCTTTCGCTTCGTAATTGCTACTCTCAGTTATCGTTTTC
>CAKZVK010000164.1 GCA_937921825.1 uncultured Saprospiraceae bacterium | reverse complement strand
ATCTCCATCATCACAAGGTGTACCGATTAAGTTATCATCAAAGTTAGGACACTGATCTTCTGCATCACAGATGCCATCAAAGTCTGCATCTTCAAAGGTGCCACCTGTACATTCACAAGTGAAGAAATCATAAGTCTCACCTGTCGTACAGGCGTTACCGTCATCACAAGGTAGACCACCTGTAGAGCAATCATCACAAGCATCTGGTGTATCATCACCATCGGTATCTATATTGTCATCGCCACCTGGGCAAGTATCTATAGTATCACAGAATCCGTCACCATCAGAATCAATATCAGGTGTACCAGCGCAACCACAGTCAGTTGTATATACATCATCAAGTGTACAAGCATCTTGGTCATCACAAGGTGTACCGATAAGGCTGTCATCGAAGTTAGGGCAGAGGTCATTAGCATCACAAACTCCATCTTCATCAGAATCAAGATCAGGCGTACCTGCGCAACCACAGTCTGTAGTATATACATCATTAGTTGTACAAGCATCTCCATCATCACAAGGCGTACCGATTAAGTTATCATCAAAGTTAGGGCACTGATCTTCTGCATCACAGATGCCATCAAAGTCTGCATCTTCAAAGGTGCCACCCGTACATTCACAAGTGAAGAAATCATAAGTTTCACCCGTCGTACAGGCGTTACCATCATCACAAGGTAGGCCACCTGTAGAGCAATCATCACAAGCATCTGGCGTATCATCACCATCGGTATCTATATTGTCATCCCCACCTGGGCAAGTATCTATAGTATCACAGAATCCGTCACCATCCGTATCGACGTCAGGCGTACCTGCACAGCCACAGTCAGTTGTATATACATCATCAAGTGTACAAGCATCTTGATCATCACAAGCTGTACCGATTAAATTGTCATCGAAGTTAGGGCAGAGATCATTAGTGTCACAGACACCATCTCCATCTGAGTCTACATCAGGGGTACCTGTGCAACCACAGTCTGCATCGTATACATCGTTAGTGGTGCAAGCATCGCCATCATCACAAGTTTGTCCTACTGAATCATTAGTTATTTCTACGGCAGTCTGATTAGTACATCCATTTGAATCTGTTACAGTAAGAAAGTGACTGCCTGCATCGAATACAATCAGATCTTCCACGGTTACAGTTCCAGCTGGTGTTACCCAATCATAGGCGTATGGAGCTGTGCTTCCAATAGCAGTAATATCAATCTCACCAGGGATAAGATCACCGTTAAGGCAAGTGATATTAGTTACATTAGGAAGTATCTCCAAAGGTGCAGGCTCAGTCAAGGTCGTAGAAATTTCTGCTACGCATCCATTTGAATCTGTGACTATAACTGTATAAGTGCCTTCAGCTAATCCATCTACTGATGATGTATTATTATTGCTGATAGGAGTTCCATTCTGTGCAGTCCATGTATAGGTATAAGGAGTTGTACCTCCAAAAGCTGTTGAAGCTATAACCCCATCAGGTACGCCATTTTCTACATTACAGCTCGGTTCTACAAAATCAACAATGACCTCTAATGCATCAGGTTCAGCTATAGTAAAATTCTGTTCCACAGTACAGCCATTTGCATCTGTTACAACGACTGAGTATGTTCCAGCACCTAGTCCTGATTGGTCAGCATTCGTTGGATTCAAGCCGCTACCATCTACACTAGACCATGTATATGTATAATCATTCTCTGTTGTCCCTTGTCCTCCTGACGCAGTAATATCTATTTCTCCTGTCATAGCACCGCTTGCTGCATTGCAATCTAAGTCAGTTGTCACTCCAGTTACTGCAACTGGTGTAGGTTCTGTCAGTGTAAAACTTGCTACTGAAGTACAACCATTAGCATCTGTTACAACTACTGAGTATGTCCCAGCACTGAGACCACTTTGATCTGCATCAGTTGGAACTAGGCCAGAACCATCTGAAGTTGTCCAGTTATAGACATAGTCACCTTCGGTACTTCCTTGTCCTCCTGTAGGAGTAATGTCTATCTGCCCTGTTGGAGATCCACTGATAATATTGCAGTCTAGGTCTGCTGGCACCCCTGCAATTACAACTGGACTAGGTTCTGTAAGTGTATAAGTATCCGTTATGGTGCAACCATTAGCATCTGTGATAGTGACATCATATGTTCCTGCACTCAATCCAGTCTGATCGGCAGCTGATGGATTCAAGCCGCTACCATTTGACGTAGACCATGCATAAGTATAATCACCCTCTGTAGCCCCTTGTCCACCAGATGGCGTGATATCTATTCCTCCATTGGCAGAGCCATTTATTGCGTTACAATCTAGATCGATCGTAGATGCCTGAACTATTAATTCACTTGGCTCTACTAGATAATATATTTCAGTTTGGGTGCAACCATTAGCATCCGTTACTTCTACAGTGTATTCCCCAGCTATAAGACCATCTTGGTTTTGACTTGTAGGATTTTGAATATTTCCATTTAGGCTACTCCATAAGTAAGTGTATGGTGCTGTGCCGTTTTGGATTGTTATCATGATTTCACCATCAGGCGCAGCGTTATTAATATGGCATGACGGATCTGATAAAGTTGGTGTAAGCATCATAGGATTGTTGCCATCACATAGATCTTCTGCATCGCAGATGCCATCATTATCGCTATCTTGGAAAGTGCCTCCAGTACAGTTGCAACTAGAATCATAAGTTTCTCCTGTGGTACAAGCATCTCCATCATCACATGGTTGACCTTCACAAGTGCTCATTGAGGTTTCTAGATTTATTTTATCTATCGCAAAATCACTTCTATAGGAGTTTGCTGTAACACCTCGGAATCTGAACTTAACAAATTCACCAAGGTAGTTTTGTAAATCTATAGAGTGGCTATTCCAGATGTTCCCTTGATCACCACTTAGTGACCAGATATCTTCTGTCCAAGAGCCTCCGTCATCAAGACTAACATCAAGATATAAAGTACCCATAGATTCTCCATACATGCTATAATCATAATTCAGCGTACCTGTACTAGCATTAGTCAGATCAAAACAAGGTGATATGATAATCCCTGTCTTAGTAGGAAAGTTAGGGTCGCTTGATTCTATATATAGATACTGTGTACCATCGCTGGCATTAGACGGTCCTGTTGCAGATGAAGGAGTAGCGCCACTATTCAGTATCCAATCCATGTCATCGCTAGAGGTCTGAGTCCAACCATTCAGCCCATTCTCAAAACTCTCATCATACGGGAATGAAGTCACTGAAGTATTGCAAACTGGACAAGTATTACATACATATTCATTCACGGCAAAATCATCAAAATAGAATCCGTCTGTATTGAGATTATTATCAGTTATTAACCTGAATCTGAAATTTACTTGCTGACCGATATAACTACTAAGATTGATTTGCTTTTGAGTCCATGGTTCAGCAGCGTTATAGCTTTCTAAGTTGGTCCATGCACTTCCATTAGAGCTGGCTTGTAGTGTTACATAATCTCCAGGCTCAAAAGACCATTTAGTAAAGAATTCTAATTGTGGACTTTGAGTGCCTGACAGATCTATAGCTTGATTTAGGGTAAAGTAGTTTGTAGTACTATTCGTAGTATTACTCCCATTAGAATCCCCAAATGCTTGTGAGCCTGAGTAACTATCGTCAAAGTTTACTCCCCATGGAATGCCATTTCCACTAGCAGTCCAGTTGCCTGTTCCGTTTTCAGCACCATCAAAGAATAGTTCTGTTTTTACTCCGACAGGTATGGTGATCGTTTCTGTTTTTGTCTCTGTTCCATCTTGGGAAACAACTATATCAAGTACGACTATGCCTTGGTTATAATCTGCATCTAAATTGAGGCTGAATAAATTAGAAGCATTATCCTTTTTAGTTCTAGCGGCAATAGTGCCATAGCTTACAGGAGCAGCTACACTGACTAGAGGGTTGTGAGGAATTAGTTCTACTAAGACATTATCTGCGTCAGCCCCTGCACCCGTATTCTTTAGTTCTACTTCTAATTGGAAATTATTTCCTGGTTCTGCATTACCTATTACAGTATGACTTTGCACGTCAGCATATCCTCCAGAGATCCATGCTTGATAGAACATTGGGTAGACGTTTTCATCTACTAGGTCAAAAATTTCGCTTTGAGCTGGCCAGAAACCACTTCCATCTATTTCTGGTGTCCAAGCATAGACGCCTTCTGTGTGGAGGTAATCTCTTGTTGTTCCACAAGAAGTATAGCCTAACATCTGAGACGTTGTCCCATAGGGGTAATCGTTCTCGGAGAGGAAATCTGAAGCCCACTCTGCATAAGTAGGAAATTCTGGCGGAGTAGAATTATAGCCATATGGCATAAGGTAACTACCAGCAGTAGCATGTGTAGAAAATGCCACTGTAGGTTGTATTGCTGCTACAAAATCTCTAACTGCCGCTGTTTCGGGTTCTGAGAATGGAGCAGTTCCTTTGTAGGTGTTAGAAGATGTAGTAGAGCTAGCACATGAACTGTTGTAGCCCCACTGGTAACTGTAGTTTCTATTGAGATCTACACCATATCCACCTCTTCTGTTTTTTCTCCATAGACCTCCTCCATTCGGGTTAGTCGTTCTATTGTATTCATAACCATCTGGATTGACGACAGGTACAAAATAGAGTTCTCTGTTGTCTATAATATACGTGACTGCTGGGTCTGTTCCATAGTTTTCTAGTAACCAGAACATATAGTTTACTGTCGCGGCCATAGCTAGAGGTTCTCTAGCATGATGTAATGCATCATAGTAGGCTACTGCTTCTGGCTCATCCACATTGGGATTGTCAGAAATTTTTAATGCCCAGATAGTTCGCCCTTCTACACTGGTTCCTATACTGTACTTTTCAGTAGTGATAGAAGGAAATAGGGTATGCATATCATCTAGCTTATTGACGACTTCATTATAGGTATAAAAGCCCCCCATACTCCCGTATCCGAAATTCGCAGCTGTCTTAGTGGGGTAAGTACCCGGTAGATTAGCTAGCGCCTCCTTTTGTCTTTTTTCGTAATGCTTGTGATAATCGTTGACCACAACTTCGTAATTGATATTGAGCTTATCCAACTTGCTGACATCTTGATGGGTAAGGTGCAACTGGATACCACCATCAGCATCGGCATGTAGGTGATCAAAATCGATTTCATTCATAGCCATTTCATTGAGCTGAGTTGGGCTATCTAGAAATAATTTAATTACAGAATACTTTTCTGCAACTGGAATATCTGTTTGTGAAAACAAAGAAGTGATAAGAAATAGGAATAGGTAGATTGTTACTGATCTTTTGATCATGTGCATTAATTTTAATTAACAAGTAATAAAAGGGAGCTGGGGCTTAGATCGCCGTTAGGTGAAAAGGCAATAACTAAACCAACGGAAAAGGATATTCTAAAAAACTAGTGCTTTTGTATACTAGGGGTAGGCTAGAGAATAAATTTACGTACTTAAACCCTTCATTATCAAGTACTTTAAGTTGGTTTGCAAACTACTTTACATACCTGTATTCTCTCTGAAAAATGTTAAATTTCACCCTGATTTTGGGTGCTTTCTAGGGCTAAGATTGAGCAGTGTTTTCGTCACCAAAATCAATGGATTTATGGAAATTAATTGATTAAAAATCTGACTACGATTTAGTTATGTATTACAGTTTTTTACAAACTATTAGAAATGAAAAATAGACCAACTGATGGTGATTTTGCTCCTTACTACAAGACTTATATAGAAAATGTAGATGATGAAGGCTTTCTATCTGCCCTTCAGAGTAATAATATCTTCGAATTGATGGAGAATATTCCTTCGGAAAAATGGGATTACAGATATGCGGAAGGTAAGTGGTCTATCAAGGAGATGATGATCCATATCATGGATACGGAGCGCATCTTTGCCTATAGAGCTCTGAGGATAGGAAGAAATGATACTACAGCTCTAGCTGGTTTTGAACAAGATGGTTATGTGGACTATTCTCGTGCTAGTATGAGAACACCAGAATCTATTATCAATGAATATCGAACGATCAGAGCGGCGACCCTTTCCCTATTTGATAGTTTCGGAGATGAAGACTACCCAAGAACAGGTGTCGCTAGTGGTGCTGAGGTTACTGTGCTGGCTTTGGGTTATATGATTGCAGGACATGAAATACACCACAGAGATATATTGATATCGAGATACTTAGCTTAGACGCATGGAAAAGACTAGAACTGTAGAGAGTTATATGGCTGGCAATCAATGGCAGTCTGAATTAGAAATTCTAAGAAAAGAACTGCTAAAGACGGAGCTAGTAGAAACTGTAAAATGGGGTATGCCTGTCTACACTTTGGATAATAAAAATGTAGTAGGCTTGACGGGCTTCAAAAAATTCTACGGACTCTGGTTCTATCAGGGTTCTTTCTTATCAGATCCTCATAAGCTCCTAAGGAATGCTCAAGAGGGTAAAACAAAAGGGATGCGCCATCTCAATTTTACATCTGACTCTATCGTAGATCTCAAAATAGTACGATCCTATATCAAGGAGGCCATCTCCAATCAGAAGGCTGGGAAAATGATAAAGCCTGAAAAGAAGCAATATGCCATTCCTGAGATCCTGTCCAAAGAACTGAAATCAAACAAGGCACTGGACCAGGCATTCAATGCACTTACGCCAGGTAAGCAAAAAGAGTATAAGGAATACCTCATCACTGCCAAACGGGAGGCAACCAAAGAAACCAGATTAAAAAAGATAATCCCTCTGATACTAGAAGGCAAAGGGATGAATGATAAGTATAAGAAGTAAAGTCAAGACGACTTAGTTGCCGACCAAGTTGTGCTCCATAGCGATCCTTACGAGCCCTGCAGTATTTCTGGCATTCATTTTAGCGAGTAAGTTGGATCTATGAGATTCCACTGTTTTTAAAGAGATAAAGAGCTTATTAGCTATTTCCTGAGTGGTATGTTCCTTGACGATAAGTTCTAGTACTTCTTTTTCTCTTTTAGAAATTTTCGGAATCTCTTTCTTAGCTACCGATGTTCCTTTTCTCTGATTCATCAGTCCTTTCATGATGGTCTGTGTGACATCATCGCTGAAATATGACTTTCCTGAGAGCACTATATTGATGGCTTTGAGCAATTCTACTCTCCCTGTATTCTTTAGGACGTAGCCTTTTGCACCATTATTCAGAATTTCTGTGACGAAGCTTTCCTCATTGAACATAGATATTGCAATAACCTTGGTTGCTGGAAAGGCAGCAGTCACTTTCTTACAGACATCTATACCACTCATGCCTGGGAGATTGACATCTAGGAGTAAGATGTCCACAGGATGCTTTTCTAGATATTCAATAACTGAAGGTCCATCTAGACACTGGCCGACTACATCTATGTTTTCTTCAGAGTTAAGAATAGAAGATATACCATCCGCAAACATAGCATGGTCGTCAGCAATTAGGATCTTAGTCATGGTAAGTATTTGTGGTGCTAATATAGTTTCCATTCTCTTATTATTTGAAGATACCAAGATAAGTGGAATTGACTCCAATAAGTTCGGGGTATTCCCTAGTCTATAAATTGGGTGAATACAATGATAGAATAAGCGTTAATTGATATGATATTTACAGTATCAGAAAGGTATTTGGTTGATATCTGAAAGTAAGATTATAGCACTTAATACATTCTATCCAAATTGTAGTTTAGTTAGTTTGTTGGAGTTGGGGGATTAATATACTTATGTTACAAATTCAAGACCTGATTTTACATCCCGAAGGTCTGAATGAATTTCCCAACTCCATCTTTTACCATAGACCGATAAAAAGCAACTCATTGGGATTGACTATTGCAAAATTTAAGTGAGCACTCATAATGATGAGTGCTTTCTTTTTTTGGGGGTAAGTCTTTGTTGCGAATATTCAGCTAGACTGGACTTCACTTAATACTATATCTTTAGGTCTAATTTTTCTTCCTTACTTTTCTATTCTAAATGAAAGGAACCGCAATCATATACTTTCTCTTATGGACCTCAGTGGCGCTTTGGAGTCAAGAGGCTACCAGCTATCAGGCTGCCCTAGACAAAGCCAGAGCCTCCAATGATTACCAAGAACTGGCTAAGGCCTATTATGATTTTGCACTCTATGAGGAGAACGTCAATCGAAATCTCGAAAAGTCTTTTCAATATCTCTCTAGAAGTCTGGAGTATTATGAACTTATAGGCTCCGAGAAGGAATCCAACCTGTGTAACTACCATATCTCAAGACTCTTGCTGGAGAATGGGATGCAAGAAGAAGCCTACGACAAGCTGACAGATCTACAGAGTTATTATGCAGAGCATAAGCAAGAGGATTATCTAGTACTTACGGAGATTCAGTTGTTTGACTATTACTTTGATAAGTTAGAAATCGAAAATGCCTCACAGTTACTGAGTAGTATAGAAAGTAAAGTAGATGGACTAGAGAATAAGGATATTCAGTTCGAGTTTCTAATCAGAAAAGTAGCGTACAATGAATTGCTGAAACAATATAAGGCTGCGCTTGCTGATGCTAATTTATGTCTACAAATTACTGGCAAGAAAGGGACTCAGGTCGACAGAGCTCAATGCCTGATTGCCAGAGGAAAGATCTATTTTAAACTAGAGCAGTTTTTCAAGGCCATTGCTGATTTTGAGCAGAGCCTACAGCAGTTAGCGTCTATTCCATATAGCAAGCACCGACTCGATGCCTATGACCATCTCTCCAAGTGTAATGAAGCGGTAGGCAAAATGACAGTAGCCTATGGCTACTCTCAGCGCTATGCAAGTCTTCAAGATAGTATACTGAATGAGAATAGAATTATTGCAATTAATAACCTCACATATAAGTACCAGTCAAAAGAAAAAGCGACCGAAATAAAATTACTTGAGCAAGACAAAGCCTTTGTGCAGCAAAGTAATCAGCAGCAGAAAAGAGCTCTTGTCGTTCTAGGCCTTGCCTTAGCGGGCTTACTAATAGGTATCTATTATATCATTAGATTTTATTCTGATAGAATAAGAGCAGCTAAGATTATAGAAGAGCAAAAAGAAGAAATCAATAAACAGAAAATCGTAGAGCTCCAGGATAGAATCCAGATTAATTCTATGCAATCTATGATAGCAGGACAAGAAGTAGAACGGGCTCGCATAGCCAAAGATCTCCATGATAGTCTAGGCGGTCTCCTTTCTACTATAAAGTTGCAGGTAGGTAATATCCGAACCGATAGTGGCAGCCAAGTAAAGTCTTCTGCAGTCAATCATGCTACGAAACTACTGGATGTCGCTGTCTCCGAAATTAGAACTATCTCCCAAGATCTTCAGCCTGGTGCTCTTAAGAGGTTAGGCTTGGTCTCTGCCATAAATGATCTAGTCAATAGGTATCAATCCGAAAGTGGACCCGAGATTACTTTTCAGCATTATGACCTCCCTAAAGATCTTAATCAGAACTTTGCCCTCGGGATATATAGGATAGTCCAAGAGATTCTTAATAATGCCATCAAGCATGCACAGGCCTCCGAGATCTTTGTACAGCTTAATAAGGAAGATGATGATATAGTCATCCATATAGAAGATGACGGTATTGGTTTTGATCCCAATAAGAAGTACAAGAGCATGGGACTAGCGAATATTAGGTCTAGGGTCAATTACCTAAAAGGATCCATAGACATCGATTCTAGAGAAAATGAAGGCACTTCATTTATTATACATCTGGACAGCAAGTACGAGCAGTCCTTATCTTCCTAGGAGTGATACTATGATTGACCTAAATATTCCTTCACCTATCCAAGAGCTTGATTGGTCTGTGGCAAAAACAGCAGGTTGTCGTTTGTTCATCAAAAGAGAAGATCTTATTCATCCTAATTTTGGAGGTAATAAATGGCGAAAGCTAAAGTATAATCTGGAGGAGTATAAAAGAGGAAGCCATTCTCATCTGATCACTTTCGGCGGTCCATTTTCTAATCATATAGCGGCGGTTGCTAGTATCTGCCGTGCGCACAATATTCCATCCGTTGGAATCATCAGAGGCGAGTATAAGGACCCTGATAATCCTACTCTCCAGAAAGCTGCCGAAGAAGGCATGCAACTCAGCCATATCTCTAAGGTTGCGTATTCTGAGAAGGAACATTCAGAAACTTTTAGGCAATTACTGACAGCATATGAGAGACCCTATATCGTACCCGAAGGTGGTAGCAACAGCTTTGCTAAGCAAGGAGTAATGGAACTCATGTCAGAAGTATACACAGAGGATATGCAATATGATTACGTTATTATTTCTGCAGGTACTGGAATGACGGCTACAGGAATTATAGAAGCCAGTCGTAATGATAATATACTCGTCATCAATGCTCTGAGGAATGAGTCTTTAGAAGAGACGATCAAGAATGAACTTTCTGCTCCAAAACACAACTGGTCTATAAAGTCGGAATACACTTTTGGCGGTTTTGCTAGGGTCACTAGAGAACTTATAGACTTTATCAATGCCTTTAATGAAAGCCATCAGATTCTTCTAGATCCCATCTATAATGGGAAGGCCATGTTTGCGCTTGGGGATCTGCTGAAAAGTAATTACTTCAGAGCGGGCTCTAAGATTTTGTATATTCATACAGGAGGGCTGCAAGGCATTACCGCCTATAACTACACGTCCAAATCTTCTCGAAAGATTTTACTAGCCTAAGTTTGTTAGGAGGTCTTCTAGGACTGGTGCATAATGTGCATGTTCTAGTGTTAGTACTTTTTGAGCTATGATGTCCGGTGTATCAGTGACTAATAATTCAGTTCTGGCTTGGAAAATGACTTTTCCTTCGTCATAGTGTTCGTTGACATAATGGATGGTCATGCCTGATTCTCTTTCATTATGATCAAAGACCGCCTGGTGTACTTTACTGCCATACATTCCTTTGCCTCCGTACTTCGGAAGTAAGGCTGGATGTATATTAGTGATGGTATAATTCTCTATAAGATAAGAAGGGATAAGTGCCAGAAAGCCGGCTAGTGCAATGAGGTCTATTTTCGCTTCCTTAAGTACTGCAAGTAGGTTGTCAGTATTCTTGAGGTCACTATTAGAGATATAATGCGTAGGAATTTTATGGTTTGCTGCTCTCGTCATTACGTAAGCCTCAGGTTTGTTACTCACAACGAGTCTAACTTCTGCGATTTCGGAGTGCGAAAAGTGTTCAATTATTTTTTCGGCATTAGAGCCACTGCCTGTAGCAAATATTGCAATACCCTTAGACACTGGGGCTATTTGATTTCATTGTATTCATTGGCTCTGGCAGGATCCATTTTGACCATCATCTGATAGATTTTGGCTTGGTCTCCTCTGCCTGCACCTTTGAATATTTCTATTATTTCTTTTCGCTTGGCATCACAGAACATCTGGATGATCCCACTATTGATATATGCAGAATTTACTTGGTTTACTGCTGTGATTGCACTGGTCATGACGGCTCTAGATTTATTAGCATCTGCTTGCATGTTGTCTAGGCTCTTGAGGTGATACTCATATAAGGCCTGTCTGTAGGGGCGACTTCTAGGATTGAGGAGATCTTCTATAATCTTGAATCTACTCTTATTGTCCGTTGTCTTATTATCCCAGCCAGTTCCGTTAGTCAGTGATTGTGGAATATTGCTGATAATACCCCTTGCTGTCTTAAAGTGATCATCACCACCAAAGGGTGCATAGGTGTCATAGTCATAACCCAGAATGAGATAGGAATAAAACGTTAGTAGTGATGAAAGAGGATCTATATAGTTGTTGAAGCTATTTTGTATCGGTTGTAATTCTCTGTAGGTAATTGTTACGCCATTATCTACATAGTTGAGAATCTGAGTTTTGTAATTACTATTGAATACAGGTCTGATAGCTTGTACAGAAAAGTCAGCTTTGAATACAGTAGGGGTGACTTCCTCCTTTATGGTAATATTGATATTACCCTCTATCTTTTCCAGCGTCTCGAATTCATCTTCTGTCCACTTGGTGTTATTATAGAAGTTGAATATTTCTTGTTCTAAAGTCTGAAATACTTTGGGGTCTGCTGTAGTAATTCTAGGCGCAATAACTTTTACTGTCAGATTCAGCTCTTGAGCTGTCAGCTTGAAAACTGAAGTTATAATAATGAGAAGAGATAGAAGGTACTTCATTAGATATCAATGTTTATAGCTAAACCTATTAAGATGGTATAGTAACGTAATTTTCTACGAATGTATTGATTATGTCTGTCGCTACTTTCGTTTTTGTTTTCAGATCAAAAGCCAATTCTTGCCCTTTATCAGTATATATGGTGACTTTATTAGTGTCATGCTTGAACCCCGCTCCTTTGTCCTTTAGGGTATTCAATACGATGAGATCAAAGTTCTTTTTCTCTAGTTTGCCTTTGGCATATTTTTCAGCATGAGCAGTTTCTAGCGCAAAACCAATGTGATGTTGTCCTTTACTTTTCTGCTGGCCTAGTGTCGCAGCAATATCTATGGTCTTTTCTAGACTGAGCTCTAGGGTATCGCCAGACTTCTTGATCTTTTCATTGGCCACTGTAGCAGGTCTGTAGTCTGCCACTGCTGCAGCGAATATGACAAGGTCAGATTCAGCATGTCTCTCCAGTGCAGCTTTGTACATTTCAGCACCTGAGGTTACATTGACGATTTGTATTTCTGGATTTGTCAGTTCTAAGTTATTAGGCCCTAAGACCAGCGTTACTTCTGCACCTCTCTTGTAGCATTCCTCTGCCAGGGCCAGACCCATTTTGCCTGAGCTATGATTACCTATAAACCTAACCGGGTCTATGGCTTCATAAGTCGGACCGGCAGTGATCAGTACTTTTTTGTTTCTGAGATCTTGGTCTACGGCAAAGTCTGCGTCTAGAAAGCTGACAATGTTTTCAGGTTCTGCCATTCTACCCTTACCCATCAGACCACTGGCTAGTTCTCCTGTTTCTGCATCTATAAGCTTGTTGCCGTACTCTTGCAATCTAGCGATGTTGGCTTTTGTCGCAGGATGCAGCCACATATCTCTGTCCATGGCTGGGGCAAAGTATACGGGACACTTAGCCGATAGATATACAGCTGTGACGATATTGTCACTGATGCCATTAGCCATCTTACCTATGGTAGTAGCTGTAGCAGGTGCGATGATCATGGCATCTGCCCAGAGACCTAGTTCTACATGGTTATTCCATGCTGCGCCATCTATGACATCAGTATGTACAGGATGCTTAGATAGAGTGGATAAAGTGAGTGGACTTATAAATGCTGCAGCAGATGGTGTCATGATGACTTTGACCTCGGCTCCGGCTTTTATAAATAGTCTAGTGAGTACTGCGGCTTTGTATGCAGCAATACTACCAGTGACGGCAAGAAGTATTTTTTTGCCTTTCAAGCAAGAAAGTATAAGTGAGAAATAATAAGGACTCTACTATCCTAGTAGTTCTTTTTCTTCAGTGTCTTGATCTCTGTATCTAACTTCTAGAGCATTATCTAGATACTCATTCATTGAGATTACAGCAGCATTAGGCAGCTTCTCGTAGAACTTAGAGATTTCTATCTGTTCTTTGTTCTCTTGGATCTCTTCGATCGTTTCAGAGTTTACAGCAAACTCTTCTAGCTTACCATGTAACTCATGCTTGATATCTACAGCTAGTTGCTTAGCTCTACTAGACATTATAGCTAGAGCTTCATAGATGTTGCCCGTTTTTTCTATCATCTCGGTGATATCACGAGCTTTAGCACTTGGATCTATGTTTTGAACTTTGTTTTTAATATCAGTCATTGACAAATCTTTTTAGTTCTTTTTTACAATAAGTTATTATATCGGCTACCTCTCCATTCTTATCCGATGATGGATATCGAGCGGTAAATTTTTCACATTTTTCTATAGTACTCTCCAGACGTTCTTCCATCTTCTCATAGATACTATTCTTAGCCAGTTGTGCACTTGACTTTACTATGAGATAACGCAGTTCTTCCGCTCTTTTTGTTTCTGGAAAATCCTTTATCGTATTTTCTAATGAAGCCATAGCGGCTTGATAGCTTTTGAGATCGTAATACAACTTACCCTGATCAAAAGACTTTTGCTCTAGCTTAGCCCTCAGTTCATCCATTAAGGCATTGCATTCCTCTACACGTGGACTATTGGGGTATGTATTGATAAAGTACTGTAGCTTATCTATTGCCTTGACAGAAGGACCTTGATCCAATTTTGAATTAGGGGATAGCTCGTAGTTAGCGTAGGCAGACATAAAAGCCATCTCTTCTTTACGAGGAGAGTTATAGAACGTCTTCGTAAAATTTTCAAAGTAGTGAGAAGCAAGGACGTACTGATTTGTATTGTAGAAGGTGAAGGTGTAATTATAGAATAGATCTTCTGCTTCTTCTTTCCCTCTGTAGTAAGGAATAATCAATTCATACAGTCCTTGAGCTTTGATATAATCCTCCTCGGCAAAGTACTTATTAGCGGCCTTGAGAATAGCAGGGGGATCATTACTCGATCTGATAACCTCATAAGGAGATTTACAGCCTGATATCAGCACTGTAGAGAGTAGTATTATGATTGTTATAGACCTTATTATCATAAAGGGTGCAAAGGTAGTTTATTTTCGATGAATATCCAATGACCATATTCTAACGAAAGTGCTGATAATCATGGGTTTATGAAGGAGCTACTTTAAGATTTTCTTAATCTAAGAGCCTAATCGATCCGCGATACTTCTATTGTTCTGGAGTCGAGGCACTTTGTTCTGTCCTCCTAGCTTCCCGATTCCTGCCATATATTCCCTAAATCCATCACTTTTTACTGCTCTAATCTTTAAGGTCTGGAGTACGCCACCCTCTATAAGATCTCGATAATAGATGTTCTGCTGGGCCATCTCCTTGTCTAGTGCACGAGCTATTAGCGCCAAATCCGCTGGGCTTTCATCAAACTCAACAAACCATTCATGATACGGCAAGCCTCCTTCAGCAGGAGCGATCTGAGGTGCTACAGTAAATTCTCTGACGACAAAGCCATATTTTCTACTTACAACTTCCATGGCATTCTCCACTTCCTTGGCGATGACATGCTCTCCAAAGGCGGATATAAAATGCTTTATTCTTCCTGTGACGCTGAGCTTATAAGGGTCTAGAGAACTGAACCGAATAGTATCTCCTATAGAGTAAGCCCATAGCCCAGCATTGCTGGTAATGAGTAGAGCATAGTCTACATTGAGCTCTACCTCTGCAAGGGGGAGCCTAGTAGGAGCTTCTTGTCCAGCTTCAGAAAGAGGGACAAACTCAAAATACATTCCAGCATTGGTATTAAGTAAGAGACTCGGGTCTCTGTAATCATTTTGGTATGCGATGAATCCCTCTGAGGCAGGGTAGGTCTCTACAGTCGGGATGACTACACCATGGAACTTGTTTATAGATTCTGCATATGGGCTGTAATTCACCCCGCCATGTACGAAGAGTTCTAGATTAGGGAAGACCTCTTTTATAGTTGCTTTCCCTGTTCTTGCCAGTAGTCTTTCATAGTACATCTGTACCCAAGGGGGTATGCCACTGATTAATCGGAGATCAGCCTGATAGGTTTCTTCTACTATCTGATCTAGCTTGTCCTCCCATGGTTCTATACAGTTAGTAGTGAACGAAGGAACTTGTCCGGGCTTTAGCCAACTAGGAATTTCATGGTTAACGATACCGGATAGGCGTCCAGTTTTGACACCACTTTTTTCTGTAAGTACGGGTGACCCTGAGATGAACATTACCTTACCATCAAAGATCTTACTCTCGGAGGCATGGAGATAATTAAACACGGCTCTACTAGCAGTGCTGATATGTTGCTTGATAGAATCATGGGTAATGGGAATATACTTGACACCACTGGTAGTGCCAGAGGTTTTAGCAAAGTACTTGGGCTTGTTTTTCCAGAGGACATTGGACTGGCCAGCTATTATCTTATCGACATAGGGTCGCAGTGCCTCGTAATCACGAATAGGGACTCTCTGCTGATAATCAATAGGGGTTTTGATTTCTGAGAAAGCATGATCCTTGCCGAACTGTGTCTCTCTTGCTTGATTAATGAGGGTACGAAACCATTGGTCTTGATCAGCGAGGGCAGATCTTGCATCTCTTTCAGTGGCTCGAGAAATCTTACTGGCGTATAGTCCTAGTATGGATGACTTTATACCCATAGCTTATGAGTTCACGAACTTAGAATTCTTGGATGAAATTACCCCATGCCCAACCTTCGGTGCCTGCGTATCTGATCTTACACCATTTGCCAGCTTTGCCATTGAGATAGTACGTTTTTGTGTCATAGAACATGACTTCCACTTCTGAGTTAGCTGGTATACGCATCACAACATTAGAGACTAGAGAGGGTTCAGATCTGAGGTTCATAGTTTCGCTATCTACGATGATCATGCCTTTCTTGTAAGAACCTTTGCCTTGACAAGCTTCTAGTTTTTCTTCTAGACTGGTAATGATAGAATCCTTTTGGATGATGAGGTATTCTTGGTTTTGAATTCTAGGATTGGGAATCGCAGAAAAGAATGAAGACAGCACCTCTAGTGGGCTTTTCTTAGTGATGATAGAAGTGACTAGCCAGATGGAGGTAAAGGCAAATAGAATAAGGTAAACCCACCTAAAGACAGGATTACTTCTTTTCTGACCATATCTGGTTTTTGCCATAAGGGATGTAAAATTAGGTACTAACTATCTAGCTAGATTCAACGAATTCTATTGCACATCTAAGTTAATAACATAAAGCTAAATGACTACAAATAAAATGCCATCTACATGACCAAGTCCCTCTAGACTTCGACAGAATCTCACTATTATTGTCATATGAATAGGAATCCTGCTCTGTTATTCGCCATACTAGCATTTATCTATTTTCTACCATCGGAGCTGTTCTCTCAGATTTCTGGCATCTCTGCCTCCAAGAGTGCAGCTATAAATGTCTTCCCCATTCCACAGAAATATGCAGAGTTAGAACCCACCTTTAACTACAGCAGAAGTAAGTATGACTTCGACGGAGATTCCATTTTATTGTCCTCTAGCATTTCATGGAGATTGACCTACGGATTGACTAAGGAAGTGGAATTAGGATTGAATACTTCTAGCGACTTTTCTATGACCTGTCTATCTACTAAAGTACAAGCCTACCAAAAAGATAAGCTAGCACTGGGTGCGATGGCAGGCTTCGGTATGAATCTAGGCAATAGAGTCTCTGGTAGTGATAAAGATTTTGTCACAGGCTATGGGGCAGGGATTATTGCGTCTTACGATCTGAATCCAAAAAATTCAATAGATCTCAATCTTCAATATTATAAGAACATCGGCAGTTTTGATTCTTTTATTATCAATGCTGAGATAGGCTCCTATGTGCTACATGAAAAATGGCAACTGATATTTGGCTTCGGGTATCAGACGACTAGTGCTAATCCAATCGTCACGTTATATCCAGGTCTAGCTATAGAGTCTGCTAAGAATTTCATCTTGGTTTTTGCGCCTGCGATTACGATCTCTGGCGCAGACCTGCACACTAATCCACAGACCTTTGGCTTTGGGTTATCCTTTACAGGAATCTGGCATTGA
>CAKZVK010000163.1 GCA_937921825.1 uncultured Saprospiraceae bacterium | reverse complement strand
TTCGTAGGATCATTTGGCTATCAAGCTTATCGAAGATTCAACCAAAAAGGGATCAACTCAGTAGGAGGATGGATCTATGGAGGTCTGGCACTTGGATTCTATGTAAGTAATATATACGGTTCTTATCAGTCGGCAAAATTTTATAACAAAAAGCAAAATGAGAAAATTCATAGTTTTTCTATGCCTCTACTCCTTGCTGATTACTAAGCAGGGAATAAGTCAAGCTGGTCTTATCACTGCAGATAAATCTTATGCTTACGAGCTGTATGATGCACAGGTCTATGATCTGGCACTAAAAGAATTATTGAGAGTCCATTTTGAAGACAGGGATTCTAAAGAAATTACCGTGCTCAAAGATGTGGCCTTTTGCTTTGAGAAAGTTGGGGATCTTTCTAATGCTATAAAATACCTCAATCAATATCTCCGAGTAACTAACTTAGACCTTGAGGAAAAAATAGAAGCCAGCTACTATAAAGTACAGTTACTGATGAAAGTGGATCTGAAGCTGGCCCTTGCAGATTTGTATCAGTTTTCTTCTAAGCTCATAGCTGCGGATAAAGATAGATATCAGTATTATCTAGCCATGGTCTATTATGCCAGTAATGAAGTGGAGCTTGCCTTCAGTGAGCTAGAGTCACTCAGTTATATTGATGGGCTTAGTAAAGTAGATATCAAGGAGTTAGAGCAGAAAGTACAAGCTAATGCTGATAAGAAACATTTCGGTGCACGTGCATTGTCTATGATTCTACCTGGTCTTGGTCAGACTGTAAGCGGGGACTATAAGGACGGTCTGAATTCTGCCATAATCAATGGCTCCATGATTGCCTTGTTTTTTTATGTATCCACTAACCTGTCTTTTGCTGATGCACTGCTCAGTATCGTGCCTTGGTTTGGTCGTTTCTATATTGGGGGCATGCAGAATGCTAAGACTGCGAGTAAGCGCAAACAAGAAAGGAAGAAGCAGGAATATCTGATACAATTAAATCAAATGTTGATGGATGCCAAACTAAGTGTGAAATGATAAGGGTTCCGGTCTGTATAAGTTTTCTGTTGATAGCTTATTGTAGTTCATCCTTTGCTCAGGAATGGAGAGCACAGGAAGGCTATAGCTATCCAATAGGAGAGAAGCTGGACTATGATATCTATTTCAAAACTGGCTTTCTATGGTTTCAGATTGGCTCTGCAAGTTTTGAAACGAAAGAGCTCAATGGATCAGTCCAACTTCAGGTGTCTGCCTCTACTGAACCTAAATGGCGAAAACTATATGCTTTTAATTCTTCCTTCACTTCAGACTTAGATGACTCAGGTCACTGGCCCCGTACTTACCTACGGAATTCAATAAAAAAGGGATTCGTTGTTTTTGATTCCATTGAGTTTGATAATGCTAAATTAACTGCAAAAGAGTATGTGTCTAATAATGATGGAGAGCTATTTCATTATAATCTTGCACTGAGTCAGCCTGCGTATGATATGATTTCGCTGTTCTATAGATTAAGATCTTTAGATTTTGAAAGTGTAGAGGATAGCTCTCAGTATACTTTGAGATTGCTCTACAATAGGAAGGAATATGATATTCAGGTTAGGTCTCTAGGTCTGGAAACAAAAAAGGTCAAAAAACTCGGAAAGATCAAGGGTTATAAATTAGAAATAGATGCTCTGGAGGGTCGCCACTTTGAGGATGATGAAGTTATGAGCCTGTGGATTTCATCTGGAGAGGATAGGAGGCCGGTCGCATTTGAGACCACGGTTAAGTTTGGTAGTCTGAGGATAGTGCTTAGGCGATAATGGAATAAGAAGAAAGCCAATAGAGTAGAACCAGTTGGCTTTACTTATTACTCATATCCCTAATCGATTATGCTTTGACTTTTTGATGTCACCTTATACTTTATGTCTTTTGGAGTAAGGTCCTGCTCATTTGTAATTTCTGACTCTTGATGACTCCAATAGTTGCAGCCAGAGTTTTTACTAGACTGACAAGAGTTCATTCCTATGGAGACGATGAATGCGAATAGAGCTGTCTGGATCAATTTCTTTTGACTATTCATGACGATAATTTATAAAGCTGTGATAAATATTTTCTTAGCACTGATCAGTTTAGAATTTGTTATCAGCTATAACGAAGAATAGTTGGAAGAATTGTACACGACAGAAAAATTGATTTAGTAATATACCTCCATTAGCTTTTTTACCCTCTCTGTGAAGTACTTGAAGTCAGTTTCCATTTTTAGAAAAAAGAGCTCTCTGTATTGATAACCTTCTGAGGAAATGAGTACCGATCTTTTCTTCAGTCTATCTATCCAGTCTTTAGAAAATTTAAAAAAGGGTTTGTTGTGACTGACTATAAATTGTGGATAGTCATACCCTAAGAAAGTAGATTTTATACTTTTAGAATTGAACTGAACGATATTGAGATAATTACCAAAGTCATTAAGGTAGATTTTCAGTTCTGAACCCTCTACCTTATCTCCCTTGATAGACTTTACACCTGTGACACTTATGTTTTTCAGATGGAGGATAAGGTTTTCTATATCATTGATAAGGAGTTGGATATAGTCCGCATTCTTAAAGGCTCTAATGGTCACACAGAAAATTATCTGCTGATAAAGATTGTTCAGCATATTACTGTTCCATATTTCAGTGACCTTATTACCAAAGTAATTATCTAGAATTTCATTTCTTATTTCTTTGGCTTCTCTCTCGTATTCATTGACATCACTGATGACCATATTGACATCATCCCAGTGGAGATGTTTCCATACTGAGATCATAAAATTGAAAATATACTTATGACCGAAGTAGTAAAAAATTGGCAGCTCATTGGCTAGGTAGGAAAGTTCTACTTCTTCAGATGGGCCAAGGTTCTTGATAGGTTTGAAGAATCTTTTATACTGATCTATAAAACTGTCAAGAGAGGACTTTTCTCTGTGTACAAAAGGATGAAAGAAGGAGATATACTTGTCACTTCTAAATGTCGCATCTAGGGATAGGTTATAGTGGTCAGCTAGTTTGATAATTTCGGAGACGGGCATAGACGTGTCTCCATTCATCCTTTTATAGGCTGCACCCTTTTTTATGTCCAAGAGTTCCATGACCTCATAGACTACTTTATGATCCTTCGTATTTCTCTTCTCTAGGATATCGAAGAACTTCTTTTGATAGTCCGCATTTGTGTTCATATATCGAAATTAGGTAGTCATTATTCAAAATTTGGTTACAATTCGTAGAAAAACAAAATCGTGGTTTACGAAAGATAAACAAAATAACCTTTACTCAGTCTCATCTTTGTATCGTATTCATTCAATAAGTAGATCAGCAAATAGAATACAATCATGAAAAATCAAACAACTTTAGCTCTAGCCGTCATCATTACAGCATTCATTAGTTCATGTGCGCCCGCCATTTATTCGCCTATCACAGAAGTGGTACCGACTATCGAGCAACAGGGGGACTTAATTATAAAAGGAGCAGTATCCTTTTCTAATCCAGGAGTTTCCTTATTCACAAATGGTGAGCAAACTGCCGGTCAGTTATCAGCAACCTATGGCCTATCAGAAAAGGTGGGCGCACATGCAGAGTATTCAAGATCACTAAGTAATAGAGATAAGCGTAAAACTTTCTCTCTTGGGATTGGCCACTTAAAACAGCTGAGCGAACATAGTAGATTTCAGATCTATCTAAATGCTGGAAAGGGCATGATGGACTATGATTCTGAAAATGATTTTCTGAACATAGATAAATCTGCGGACTTTGTTTTTGCCTCTCTCCAGCCAAAGTACAGTGTACTCAATAAGAACTTTGAAATTTATATGGCTACAAATTTCAAGAATATGCGCTATTCACATATAGAGGGGACGAGTGCCGAGGAACGGAACACGAATCGAATTTTGATAGAACCATCAGCAGGTATGGTTATAAGGTTAAATGATGTGCAGCTGCACTCTAACTTTGGAATAAGCTATGATTCCGACATAGAATTAGAAGGTTATTATATGGGATTTGGTGTATCGAAAACATTTTAGTTTGACTAAATTATTCTCATTATGAAAATAGCTATGAAAGCTAGATGGGGGATTGTTTCAATTTTAATAGTCTCTTTATTCTCATCTTGTGCACCGATTCCTTATCTGCCCGTTCACCAGACGATTCCATTAGTTAAAAAAAACGAAATAGTGTCTACAGGTTCTGTCACTCTGCCTAATCCTCTCTATGGACTTGGTGTAAGAGGAATACAAATGGGTGCTAAGGCCAGCGTGACTTATGGTGCAACAGACTTACTTAGAGTCCATGGATCTGTTTTTTCTACGCTTGATTCTAGAGATCTTAGACAGTCAGTGTCCTTAGGTGTCGGTAATCTGTTTCCTTTGAGTTCAAGGACTTATTTTTCCCCTTTTATTATAGCTGAGAAAGCCCGTTCCACTTCACAAGGTGAGTGGTTGCTTTTAAGTAGATCATATGATTATGATTTCAATTTTTCTTCTTTAAGTTTACAAACTCAACTTATACATGTGACTCCAAATCAAAATAACCTAACCCTCACTTCAAGGTTTAAGAAGCTTTTTATTGGCGCTACGAATGATGATATTTCCAGATCTGGTTATTTAGTAGAGCCGGCAGTAAGCTTTACAACCTGTGGCTCTAAACTCTCTTATACGTTTGAATTAGGGTCTGCAGTCTATCCTGAGGATATATTAGGCTCACTAGTTATTA
>CAKZVK010000162.1 GCA_937921825.1 uncultured Saprospiraceae bacterium | reverse complement strand
AAACCTCGAATTAGGGCTCCATTCGCAGGTTGCGAAAATACCTTCTTCTGGCCTACGCCAAGGAATATGCTCTTCATTGCTTAGTGTAGCATCTGATCTATCAAAATCATAGAGATATAGACCATCAAACTGATTAAAGTAGGCATACTTAGTGCCATCAGGAGAAAAACGGGCATGACCTGAAGAACTTGATTTTCTTTCATCCCAGAAAGGACTTTCCTCTACTTTTATTGAATCCACCCCTGAAGAATTAACTTCATAAATCAAATATCCTTTCGGTTTTATAGGGTTGATTATCCACCAGTTATCTGAACTTTGCTGTTTTATTGAAGTCAAATAGGAAAACAGAAAACTTGACTTACCAAATGTTATATTTTTTTGCGTCACATCTCCTAATCCTACATCTAAGGACATATCAATATACGTAAACTGAATTGTATCTCTTGAAAAGCGTTGCTCCAAAACAGTAGAATCATATGAAATCGGTTTATGAATAATATAGTAGCCAAAATCATAAGCAGGATCAGGAAGAATTGTGATGTCCTGAGTTCCAGTGTATCCCTTACTGCAATCCCCACCCCAAAAATCATTAAAAAACGAGCCGACATTTATTCCTTCCCCATTTGGCATTACCTCATGATTTCTATTAGCAACGGCACAGCCATTCGTATAGAAAAGTAGATTGCCATCTTTGTCACAGATAGAAGCATTCATCTGGTCTATTACGAGTCCTTCATTTCTTAATTCCGGATTAAAAGGTTTCTTATTGAAATCGAACTCTATGCCAGGTAAAGTATTCGTGTAATCTAAAGAGAAAGCTAGTGGCCAATAATAGTCTTGCTTATTCTGAGCAGAGAGTTTTGTAATTCCTACAAAGAATAAAGTTATAACAAACAAGTAATGGTAGAGATTTTTCATATAAGATATAGTAAAGTAATAGCAGGGTCACATTGTGGCCCTGCTATTATAAAATTAATCTATATTATCGTTGTATGATAAATGGGCTTGTCTTGGAGACACCATTTTCATTATTATATACTAAATAATAGATCTCCGATTGTCGAGGTTTGTAACCTCTATCCAGTATGCTTATCTTGGAAAAGAGATAACAAGCCCATAGAAATGGTTTCACCAAAATGGATAAATCAGAAATTAGCTTACATTCATCAAAATCCGATTAGAGCAGGTCTTGTGTCTAAAGCAGAAGACTATCTTTACAGTAGTGCAAGTTGCTATTTAGATAATACTGGCGAACTTGAAGTAGATGTAATTGAACTAGAAAACTTAATTGGCTATATTGATAGTTAGTTATGACCCTTTACGTTTCAAGCGCAATGCATCGAGGTTTACAAACCTCGACGATCGAAGGAACTTGCAGTAGATGTCATTGAACTAGAAAACTTAACTGGCTATATTGATAGTTAGTTATGCTTCTTTACATTTCAAGCGTACTGCATCGAGGTTTACAAACCTCGACGATCGAAGGGCCAGGGGTAGCGCAGGCTCACTAAGACTCCTCTTCCAAACCACCCAATACGTCAGCCACATTCTCACAGATTATGACTTGTGCTGCTTCGTTGGGGTGAACGCCATCGGCTAGAAAATGTTCTTTACTGAGGCCAGCATTAAAATCTATGGTGATAAGTCCATCTTCTTTGGCAAAGGCGGTGAGTTGCTGACGGAAGTCTAGGATTTTGTCTTGCAGTTGTGATCTAGAGATGAAGAGTCCTGTGTCTGATTCTGCATCTAAATATATCATGGTCGGTAAGCCTAGGAGGTAGGTAAGTTTATGGTATCGGGCTTGTCTGAGGATGGTCTTAAGGTTGGAGATGATGTAATTGATATCTAGGTCAAAGTATAGATCATTAGTACCGCCTAAGAGTATGATGTGGGTAGGGGAGTGGCGTATTACATCACTGTCTACACGGCCGACCATACCTGCTGTAGTGTCTCCAGAGATCCCACTATTGACGATAGGGATACAGAGCTTATTAGATAGGAGTTTGGTCCATCTTAGCTTTCTGTTTATTTCGTATCCTTCGGTAAGGCTGTCTCCTAAGCATACTAGCTTCATTACCGTTCCTTTTTCTTTTTGTACTGCTTTTTATATTTTTTCTTCATGAGTTCTTCATGACGAATCTTATTGTTAACCTTTTTGTTTTTATCCAATTTTTCATGGAAGGCATCGCCACTAGGTTTGTGGCTTTTCATCTTGTGGTTATTATAAGGAATAAAGTCGGGCACAATTTCCAGAGGGATGAGTTCCTCAGACAGGACCAGTCCATCAGGAGCAAATCGTGTCGGGATCGTCATACCCATTAGTTTTTGGATTTGTTCTCTGTAGACCTCTTCCTTTTCTGAGATAAAAGAAATGGCAATTCCTTTTTGTTCGGCACGACCAGTACGACCTATTCTATGAATGTATTTTTCTGCCACGTCCGGCAAGTCAAAATTCAAAACATGGGTCACTTCAGCAACATCAAGACCACGGGCAATGACATCTGTCGCAATGATGAATCGATAACTACCATCCATGAATTTATTGACGGTATCGAAACGATTGTTTTGGGACTTAGAAGAGTGGATGACACCAAAGTCTAGAATCTCTTCTTCGCCTTTGTCTTTAGACATTCTCTCGTAGAGGGCATCTGCAATCTTTTTGGTTCCGACGAATACCAGGACTTTCTGCATCTCTTTATCTTGCTCTAGCAAGAGCTCTAGCAAATTCGCTTTGGTATTAAAATTGGCAGCTTCGTAGGAGTACTGATCTATGTTTTCTAGCGGTGCACCAGAAGGCGCGGTCTCTATTTTGGTATAGAAATCAGAAAAGGAGTTTATGATATACTCTACTTCTTCTGGCATGGTAGCAGAGAACATCAGGTTCTGTCTCTTTTCTGGCAGAAAGTCTAGGATGTTCTGTAACTGCGTACGAAAACCCAGATTAAGCATTTCATCTACTTCATCTATAATCAGCCGTTTGATAAACTTTGTTTTTAAGACACCATCCAGCATGAGGTCTACTAGACGACCTGGCGTACCGACGACCACATCTACACCGACGCTGATTTCTGCTTTTTGTACTTTAATGTTCGTTCCTCCATAGGCACCAGCAACGACCACATTCATATAGCTGGTAAGTTTTTCTATTTCTTCTACCACCTGCGCCACTAATTCTCTAGTAGGGACGATAATGAGTACTTGAGGATGTGGAGACTTGGTAAATTTCCATAGCCTAAGAGTCGGCAGCAGATAGGCAAACGTCTTACCAGTACCCGTCTGTGCGATACCGACAATGTCTTTGCCAGACATAATAGGAGAGAAGGTCTTTTGCTGAATAGCCGTAGGCACAGAGAGATTCATATCTCCTAAGGCAGATAAGAGACCTTTACTAAGATTGAGGTCTGAGAAGGTAATATGTTCTTGTGTCTGATTCATTTTGGCTTGCCCATTGATATCCGACACAAAGCTACGAATAAAGAACTACAGACGCCGCTCTACATTGGCAGAGAGCACAATGTCAGGCTGCAGCTCTTCTATCAGCTGCTGATCGAAGTAAGTCCATGGATAATAGCCTACCCTAAAGTGCAGGGAGACATAGGGTATAAGTGCCGAAAAATAGGAATCTCTGAACACCAGTATCGTTTTATCACTTTCTGCTGCTTCATTGAAGAAATAGGCAGGCCCCTTGTCTGCCTTCACCTTGTTTGTCTCTGCTTTTCCATTGAAGGTCAGCTTCGGCACCTTCTCTGAGACAGTCTCTAGATTACAGAGGCCCATTAAGTATCGTAGATCGCCCTCTCGACTATCTTCCCAGCGGAGAGTAAATTCACTGAGCTCATAAGGTTGTATACCTAGTTCTATCATCAGAGCACGATAGGCATAGTAAGCGCCGAGGTCATTCCAGTGGCTGTCCAGTTGGTGATAGAGTTTCTTATCTTTTTCTTTTGTCAAATAATTTCGCGTATCTAGAGGTATAAAAGGGGATTGTGAGCGACAGTAATCCATCACTTGATCTGCCTTGCTCGGGCCAGGAGGGATAAGTCTTTTCATCTTATCAGACAAGTGCTCTTGATAGATGGTGGGCTTATTCGGCCAGATGGCGACATGGTAATCAATGCCTTTATCTCCTAGGTTGTTCCTCCGATCTTCCCACGAATCGACTTTGTTTTGAAGTTCTTCTGTAGACCAAAGATCTTTTTTGGCGACACTAGGGATTTCATTATCACCTACTGAGGCATAATACATCCAGCCTTCCTTTCCCATAATCACCGAAGAGGGCTTAGAAGAACTGCGGAAGAGCTTATACTTTATCGTGCTGCTGAGATGGTTCCAAAAAGTTCGTAGACCTGCATGATCTTTATAGTAGTTTTCTAGGGCTTCGACATTTTCTTTCTTTGCTTCTAAGACTGGCCATTCAGTCAGCGTTCTTTTTTCACAACCTTCATACAGAGTATTATCGACCACTAAGCCGATAGAGGGTATCAGCAATAGTATCAAGAGTGATAGGCAGAATATGTTTTTGGCGGTGCTCTCCATCGTTTAGAATTTGAAATATATAAATGGAGAATAAGAAGACATGGAGAGCTCCATCATGCATAATAGCGCTAGGCAAAAGTAACCCACATATCTTAAGAGCGGTAAGTAGTTAAGTCTACGGAGAGAGACGGAGAAGAGGGCTGCTATTTTACTGAGGATAGGTGCTGCAAAAATAATTGCTATCAAGACCACAAACCAAACATATGGTGTCATCAGCACATAGGAATACCAGTCACCGGTGGCCGAAAAGGAAAAGAGGGATTTGTAATAAACAAGTGCATCAGCAAAACTTGGTAGCCGGAACAGTACCCAACTTAAGCCCACCACCACGAGCAAGTAAATGTGCTTTAGTAAATGCGGCAAACGTATTTTCTCAAAAGAAGACAGCCTTTCTAAGATCAGAAACAAACCATGAAGCATACCCCATAATACAAAGTTCCAACTGGCCCCATGCCAGAGACCTGTAAGAAAAAACACTACACATAAATTAAAGAGAGTTCTACTTTGACCCTGTCGATTCCCTCCTAAAGGGATATAGACGTAATCCCTAAACCATGTAGACAGTGAGATATGCCAACGTCTCCAAAATTCTCTTACCGACTTTGAGATATAAGGATAATTAAAATTCTCTGGAATCCTAAAACCAAAAATCAATCCCAAACCTATAGCCATATCTGAATAGCCAGAGAAGTCATAATAAATCTGTAGACTGTAGAGCAGTACTCCTGTCCATGCAACGGTGGTAGGTAAGGCACTCAGGTTTTCTATAAAGATGGCATCCACGACTATCGCTAGGGTATCTGCAATTATAACTTTCTTAGCCAGTCCTCTGATGAAGCGCATACTGCCTTCTACTGTCTTATCCACACTAGTAACTCTATGTGAAAGAAAGGCAGCGAGTTCTTTGTACTTGACTATAGGTCCAGCCACCAGTTGTGGAAAAAAGGAAATGAATAGCCCTAGACGTACGATGCTTTTTTCAGCAGGAACTTCCTTTCTGTATACATCAACGAGATAGGAGATCCCTTGGAAAGTAAAAAACGAAATTCCTATAGGCAAGATTATATCGCTATATCGCTGTTCCGTAATTAGCTTTGCCAAAGGACTGTTATCTACTAGGAATGCAAAGTACTTGTAATACGCCAGTAGACTTAGGTTTCCAATTATGGCTACACCACAGTAGAGTTTCTTCTCTTTATGAGCCGCTTTTTCTATAAGAAGACCAAAGGAAAAATTCCAGAAGATAGAGACCAGTAGTAGTAAAACCAAGAGACCTTCTCCTGAGGCATAAAACAAAAGACTGGCCAGCAGAAGAAAAACATTACTTGCCTTTAGGGACAGAAAGCGATTGACCAATATCACTAAGGGTAGAAAGAAAAATAGAAATAGATAGGAGCTAAATACCATCAGTGCATATTCTCATACGAAAGGTAGGAAAAGCCGCTAACACTTTTTTAAATCAGGCAGAAATTTAAATATTGTTCCTATTTATCAGTGAGTACAGTTAATCCAGAACTCATGTTTTTTCCATCAGTAACCTGATAGATATAACTGCCAGAAATGAGCTCTGCCGTTTTAACAGTGGTGCCATCTTTACTTAATGGAAAACTATTTATCAGTTGGCCATTAATTTCGAACAGAGAAAATATTAGTTTATCCTCATTTCCTACATGCCTCACAGTTAACTGTCCAGAGTTTAGGTTTATACTTACACTGAAGTCCTCTCCCAGTTCATGAGTATCATCAAGGCCTAATCGAGTAGCTTTTACTAAGCCCTCATAAGGACCACTAGGATGAACAAAATCTCCAGCAAAGTAGATATGCTCTTGAAATGGAATGGCAGCCGTAACAATATTATCAAAGAGAATTCCTTTATCAGAGTTCGTCCCTCCATCGCCCAACATCATGAACCCAGCAGTAACCACAAAGGAGAATTCAGGTACGGCAACATTCCCATAAATGAAAGTTCTATTGCCACTAGTCATAAATCCTAGTATGCCTGGAGGGTCAATATTTGTATCTAATAACCCGAAGCCACTAGTCACCCATTGATTAAGAATCAGTTTATGAACAAAAGTAACGGGCTCTCCAAATTCTTCACCAGCATCAGTGACGTATAATACATTGTTATTGTACTCCACCTTATCTACAAGATCGAAGGGTCCATCAATATTCACCCATGATCCAGTTGTCCGGTTCCAAAGGGCTAAATTTCTTACCTCCTTAGGTTTTAGAAAAGTTGTATCTACCTCCGGCGATGTTTGTGTAAATTGACCACCGACTACAATTCCTAATTCTGAGACTGCAATATCATTGACTGGACCATTAACGGTTATGGCATGTTGCACATCTATCCTTACTCCAGTACTATAATCCGGAATAGAGTTTGACCAACTTGGATCTGAAGATACAATTCTTAGTGAAGCCAGATGTGGAAGATAGTCGCCATTTACTTTCTGGAAGTCACCACCGATATACACATTAATACCATCGATAGCCAATGTTCTGATAGAGCCTTCCATACTTCCTTTTTGAAGGCCATGCCATACACCGTCATCGTAGTAAGCGATATTGGTGGAGCTTGTATCATCGTTAAGAACAAATTCTCCAGCGATTATGACCTTTTCATTATAAGTCACTAGGTCTATTATTTCTCCGGTCACTCCATTACCCATATCGATCCACTCTTCTCCATCCCAAGCAATAATACTAGCGGCTGACCGACCATCTATTTCTGTAAAATTTCCTGCTACATAAAGCAGGCTTTCGTTAGAGTTACTAACCATCACATTGACCGATCCTTCTACAGGTCCTCCACCTCCCCAAGCAGAGAAGGTTCTGTGTACAGGAGGATAACCTGGTTGTATTAGGGCCAGTTCATCTAGACTGAATCCATTATTTTGAGCCCAGTCATTTATAGCCCCATATGACATAGCAAGATCTTTGAGATAGGTATAATTATTTTCACGTTGAATTTTATTTACTAGAGCTTGTTCTCCTGTTTGTTCCATAAGATAGGCAACAGCACAAGAGCTTGCATAAGCGTCTTTGAATATTGGTTTTCTTTCTACTAGCTGATCATTTATGGGAAAAAGAGCTCTCTTTCTATATCCCTTAAGCTGATCTATTGCACTATTTCTTTTTTGCTTTTGAATTGGACTAAGCTGCTTGCATTCTTGGAGAGAAAGGTATTGTATCACTTGTTGGAGGTGATAGCTAATACGTTGGTTTTCATTTTCGAAAACCTTTTGATCTTCTGAACTAAGGTAATCTTTCCATAAAGGATTGACTTCGACTAGATGACTTGTTGCTGTGCTGATCTTGCTCGGTATTAAGCTTTGTGCAATTGTGGTACTCATTCCAAACAAGAAGATTAGAAGAATAGCTGTTCTCATTATTGAAAGTTGTTTGCTAGAAAGTTACAAATTTTCTCATCGTCTTGTTATTTCTTTCTACTCGATGACGACAATATGTTGATTTAGAGAGCAACAAAAACATATTAAAATGTAAATCAACCTCAGGTAGGACTGCTTATCCTTAGTAAGAGGACATTTAAACACATAGAGGTGTGGTTTCAAGTGCACACCGCTGCAGTTTAGCCTATTTGAGTTTAAGGCCCAGGAACTAGATTTAGAAACTTACCAAAAGATGGAACGATAGTCTAGTTCTTGATCTAAATAACTCATGAGAAATATTGCCATAAACAACTTGACCAAAAGTTATGGTAGTCAAAAAGCTGGGGATAATCAAGACCCAACAGGTTCTTTTGTAATAAAGTCAAATCAGAATGATGCCTATTTCAATTCTGATTCTACTGGTTTATTTAGGAAACTAGTACTTGATTTTAAAGAGTTGAAATAAGGTATTGGGTAAATTATTTTAAGTTTTCAGTAACGTTTTTCGTTCTCAGCAAATAGAGAAGTAGGAAAACATTATAAATGAAAAAACAACTTCTCTTAGGACTGCTTATCCTTTGCAGCACCCTCGTCTATGGACAAAAGCTTGGTTTCTCTTCCTTTTCTTCCCTTGGAGGCACACATAATGGGGACCGCGAAACCTTTCATTATAATATTGGGGAACCGATAATCGATAGATACGATGGAACAAATTTTACCATGCGCCAAGGGATGCTCAATACAGATTTTGTACCTGCTCCCGATTTGTCAACGATACAGGTCCGATTTTTTCTAGATGAAAATGAAGACGGAAGAAAGAACTTTGATGAAAAATTTCTGGAAGGTGGAAGATTCTCTTTGGAAAATGAAGTATATAATATATTCAGATCGGAAGGCATCATATTTACCGCACCAGATGGTGAGTATACTTTTGAGTACCAATCCTATGATCCCCGATTTCTATTGACGACAGATAATACAGTCACAATCACCACAGATCAAAGCCTGACAAATTACTATCCTGTTTATTTTGGAGTAGCCCCAGACTTTGAATGTGTAGATCCAGATATAAAAATGGCTTCAGGAAAGTTTAAGTGCTTTGAAGAAGTTGACTACAGAGTCTGTGTGATGAATAGAGGCTGTGTGCCCTATACAGATACTGTATATGTAGAAATAGACAATCGTATAAATCCTGATTCTATATTTTATAGAGAGACACCTGATATTATCGTAGATGATCATACGGCAGGCTGGGTCGTGACTGTAGTGCCAGGAACAATTATCGTATTGCACTATACTATAGTTGCGCCAGAAGTGACCATGCCAGAGGACTTAGGTGTCATATATAAGACGAGAGCTTGGGTAGATATCAATGACGAAATAGGAACTGAAGAAGAGCTAGCTCAACCACTAAAATGTTCTTATGATCCTAATGATAAATTGGTTCAGCCAGATAGAGAAGACAATCTTGCGTTGCTAGAGGATGATCTGGTCTATACTATTCGATTCCAAAACACGGGTAACGACTATGCGGATGATGTACTGGTTATAGATACCTTGAGCGAACATTTAGATATCACTACTTTCAAACTTATCTATACCTCACATCCAAGAAGCCTACAGATAGCGATGCCTGATAGTGATGAGAATATCATACACTTTAGGTTCGATAATATTTCTCTACCAGATAGCACAACTAATGAACCCGGGAGTAATGGACAAGTGATGTTTAGTATCTCTCCTAGGGAAGGTACAGCGCTCGAAGATGTCATAGAGAACACTGGCTATATCTATTTTGATAGAAACCCTGCTATTATTACCAATACAGTCAAATCTATCATGGTAGATGAGTTTCCTATCGTAGGCACCAAAGACATTGAGCACCTAAGCGATATAAACATCTATCCTAATCCGACAAGTGGAATTGTCAATCTGACTAAGACCGCAAAATCAGTGAAGGTATATGATCTCTCAGGCCGATTGCTGCTGAAACGGGAGAAAGTCGAAAAGATAAATTGCACGCAATTGGCTAGTGGCACCTACCTTATGGAAATCAGAGAGAATGACAAGACAGCTGTGCAAAAGCTATTTACAATCAGCCAGAAATAAGCGTTTATGAAAATCATTACATACTTATTATTCCTGATCCCCGTATTGGCATACTCACAACCTAATGCCATAGCTTATCAGACGATACTGCAGGATAAGAACGGGGACAAACTGATAGCCCTAGAGACAGAGGTACAAGTTATACTTAGAGCATTAAGTGCCACGGGAAGTATTGTCTATTCAGAATTGCATTCTATAACTACGGGTCTGAATGGAGAAGTGGCCTTGGAGATAGGTAGAGGCACTCCTGAATCAGTCGAGTTTCAGGAAGTTGATTTTACACAAGCAATATTTGCGGAGATCAATTATAAACCCTCTGGCTTTCCAGACTTCGTAAGCAATGGCGGCTCAGAATTACTAGCAGTTCCTTATGCCATGTTTGCATTAAGAACAAAATGTGATCAAGGCTGTCCAGGAGAAACAGGGCCAGATGGCCCCCAGGGCCCGCAAGGTGCTTCTGGTCCGCAAGGTCCTTCTGGTACTGATGGTGCTCAAGGCCCGCAAGGTCCTCAGGGCCCCCAAGGTCCTTCCGGCATAAATGTCTTAATCCCAAGAGATACAGCACCAACAAACCCATTTGAAGCTCAATTTTATCTGGATGATGGTACAAATAGGGTAGATAGTAAAATAGGTCTGAGACATTTTTCTAACGGCGAGTGGATAGATCTTTAATCTAAGTAGCTATGAAAAATATTTATAATATTATAGTACTCTCATTACTTACCAACATCTGTCTAGGTCAGATACGACCAGTCTGTGATGAGGTCCTTGAGATTCCTGATCAATTGAGCTATAGCGGTTTTATAATTAGAGATGCTGGTGCTCAAAGTATACAGACAGCAGCACTTAAGCAACTGACACTTAATATTACCAGCGATAGCCCCACAGGCACCTTGGTAGACAGTTATAGTAAATACGTTGAGTTGGCACGTTCAGGTTTTTTTTCTATCTCTATACCAAGAGAAGAAACAATAACACTATACCATCACATTAATGACAATCCTGATAAAAAATATTTTATCAGTGTTTATTATGATTCAAAGCTCATAGGCACGAAGGAAATTTTATCTGTTCCTTATGCACAGGTAGCCAATGCTATTGGAGGTTTGGGTCCTAGAGGCAAGCCAGGTGTACAAGGTAGTGCAGGACAACAAGGTCCGCAGGGTCCTAATGGGGCTCAGGGGCCACAAGGAGCCCAGGGACCGCAAGGTGCTATAGGTGATAGCGGTGTAGGAACAACATTTAGAATGACAAATACAGCACCCCAGTTTGGTAACTACTACATAGATGATGGTACTAATACTGCTGATGGAAAACCGAGATTAAGGTATAGATCTAATGGAACATGGATAGACTTATAGCAATGAATAATTTAAAGAACATACTTGTAATAGTTATACTAGGATTTAGTATTCATTCTTCTGCACAATATGATGCCTTTACATATCAAGGCCTGTTAGTGGATGAAAATACTCAAGCCATTGCGAATGCGGAGGTGGAATTACTAGTAACGATATCTGGAGATATTTTGGTTCAGTGGGCTTACTATAAGGAAAGCCATTTCATCACGTCTGATGAAAACGGAACTATCTCACTGAATATTGGGAGAGGGAATCTACTAGAAGGCACTTTCGAAAGTATAGATTGGTTAAGCAGTATCCCTTATCTCACAGTAGAATATGCACTTAACGACAACCAACGCTTTAGAAGCTTAGGGACGATTCCGTTCGAAGCAGTGATGTTCTGTCTGGAGTCTAAGCATGTGGTCTGCAAGAATGGATACGAGGGAGTACAAGGTCCAGAAGGTGAAATTGGACCTCAAGGTTCAGCAGCCAGCAATGGGGCACAAGGTCCTCAAGGTCCACAAGGCCCACAGGGCCCAGCGGGAAGACCTGAAATGCGAATGCGCGATGAGGTGCCTTCATCGAATATAATTTCTGAAGGTCATGTCTACTTAGACAATGGAGCCAATCGAGCAGATGGAAAACCTGGTCTCAGATATTACGATGGTAATAACTGGATAGATCTGGGTGGTGACTGACCGGTCCTGACAAAGTCAGGATTAAAGGTCCTAAACGGACCTTTAAAGGGAAGGAACTGATCCCTCAGGATCAGCGTGGAGGGACCGAGTGGTGGAAAAGAGCTTTTTTCAAGAGGAGAAAGCTGTAGTCGGGATTAAAGGTCCTAAATGGACCTTTAAAGGGAAGGAAGGGGTTCTCAGAATCAGCGTGGAGCAACCAAGTTGGTGATGAGAATTTTTTCAAGAGGAGGAAATCATAGTCGGGATAAAAGGTTCGTTTAGGACCTGAAGGAAGAATTATCATTACTAGAGCTAGCGTATTACAAAGAGATAATCTGTTTAATGAGAGCCCAAGACTCCCTTCTCTTCACAAGAGAAGGGCTGGGGTTGAGTTGAACATGTAAGCAGCTATTAAAATCTTAGACAACAATTATAACATCATAAAGACTTCAATGAAAAATTGTATGCCATTATTACTGCTGTTGCTCTTTAGTCCCATATTATTATCTGGACAACAAGAAGCCATTGCCTATCAGACGATCTTAGAGGATAAGAATGGAGATAAATTAATTGCACTGAGAACTGAGGTACAAGTTGTACTGAGAGAGAACAGTATCAATGGAGATATTGCTTATTCTGAAATGCATACGACTACTACAGGTCTGAATGGGGAGCTGAGTTTAGAAATAGGAAGAGGAGCACCACAGTCTGTAGAATTTAGAGAAGTAGATTTTACTAAGCCTATCTATGTTGAGCTTAACTATCGACCACTCATCTACCCTAATTTTTTTAGCAATAGAGGTTCAGAATTACTGGCCGTGCCTTATGCTATTTTCTCGCTGAGAACTAAGTGTGACCAGGGTTGTCCTGGTGAAAAAGGTAAAGATGGCGCTATAGGAGTGAAAGGTCCGCAAGGTCCACAAGGGCCGCAAGGGCCGCAAGGACCAGATTCCGCCCAAGGCACTCAAGGACCTGATGGAATACCAGGCATGCTGGCTTTAGAACTGACAAATGAAATTCCATCTTCTCCAGAAGAAAATGAAATATACCTAGATGATGGTGCCAATAGATTAGATGCGAAACCAGGATACAGGCAATTCTCTAACGGTCAATGGATTGACTTATAAAATGATATCGAGATGAGAAAAATTATGTACGTACTATCAATCTTACTGTTTTCTAATATTGTCCAAAGCCAAGTTAGACCAGTATGTGACGAGATAGCTGAGATCCCTTACGAGCTATCTTATAACGGTTTTGTAATTACTGATTCAAATTCCTTGCAGACCGTTGGACAAAAAAGTATATCCATAACGGTTACATCAGATAGTATAACTGGTCAGCAATTATTGTTTTATAGTTATAATTCTGATTTGGGTAAGACTGGCTTTTTTACAGCTGTGCTACCAAGTGACAAAGTGCTCTTTCTAATAGAACACATCAATAGAAATCCAGACAAAAACTATTTTATAAATGTAACTTATGACTCTAGATATATAGGTTCTCAAGAGATACTTTCTGTGCCTTATGCACAGGTGGCAAATGCTATTGGAGGCTTTGGTCCAAGAGGAGCACAAGGCCCTCATGGCCCTCAAGGGGATCAGGGTCTACAAGGAGAAAGAGGCCGCCAAGGTAATCCAGGCCCTCAGGGCCCAGCAGGGCTTACAGGCCCGAATGATTTTGGAACTGATATGATTATGACTGATCTAGTGCCTAATAGCTCTGATATATCATTTTATATAGATGATGGTACGAATACCTCAGACGGCAAACCAAGATTACGATATAATGCAGGCACCTTTACTAACCCTAATTGGATAGACTTATAAGATATGAAGCATTTAATAATTATAACTACGTTATTCCAACTGCTAATTAGTCAACATTTAGTGGCTCAGTATGATGCATTCACCTATCAAGGAATACTACTCGATGAAAGTTCAGAACCAATAACGAATACGGCAGTAGTGTTTTCTATTACTATATCCGCTGATGCAGACTTACAAAATATTTATTATAAAGAAAGCCAATTGGTAAATACTGATGACAGCGGGACCATGTCTTTTAAAGTAGGACAAGGTGATGTACAATTGGGAGCTTTTGATAATATAGCATGGCTAGTGGGCATTCCTTATATAACCATCGAGTACGATCTAAATGACAATAATGGTATGAGAAGCTTAGGTACAACGAGATTTAAGTCTGTGATGTTCGCAATAGAGTCGCGCCATGTTGTTTGTCAAGATGGCTTAGATGGACCAGTTGGAGCTCCTGGTGCACAGGGACCACAAGGTATTCAGGGTCCTCCAGGACCCATAGGTTCTACACCAACCGGACCAAGAGGTAACAATGGTAGACCCATAATGGCGCAATTGGATACACCACCTTTCCAGGTACCAGCTGTCGGTAACATCTATTTAGATGACGGGACAAATCGAACAGATACAAAACCAGGCTTTAGATACTACGACGGCACCAATTGGATAGATCTGGGTGGTGACTGACCGGTCCCGACGAAGTCGGGATTAAAGGTCCTAAACGGACCTTTAAAGGGAAGGAACTGATTCCTCAGAATCAGCGTGGAGCGGCCGAGTTGCGGAAGAGAATTTTTCCAAGAGGAGAAAACCGAAGTCGGGATTAAAGGTCCGCTTAGGACCTTTAAAGGGAGCGAACTTATTCCTCAGAATCAGCAAGGAGAAGCCAAGTTGCGAAAGATAATTTTTCAAGAGGAGAAAACTGTAGTCGGGATAAAAGGTCCTAAACGGACCTTAAAAGGGAAGGAAGGTTGTCAATACTAGAGCTAGCTTATTACAAATAGGTAATCTGTTTAATGAGAGCCCAAGACTCCCTTCTCTTCACAAGAGAAGAAGGGTTGGGGATGAGTTGACTACCAGGACCTAGAGTTTGTACTCATCTACACGACCAACAATCCGATTTCCTTAAGCTGTTCCATCACTGAACCAAACCAGAACAAACTGAATTCCTCATCTAGATCGTAGTTATTTTTTAGAGCTTCATAGCTGGTAAGGGATAACGAGGTAGCATCTCCCCATTGGGCTATAAGCCATTCTCCTTCTTCTATCCTACAAGAGAGGTAATGCGTTTCCTTTTTATTTTGGATTTCTAGCACAGGTTCCCCTTCATCCGATTTTAAACTCATAGGACCACCTAACCAAATTATTTTATCGGAAGGCTTCACCATTCTTCTGCGTGGAACGGCGAGATGTTTTTCTATCAGATCTGCTGGATGTGTGGTCTCCGGCACTCTATGTTCAAACCACTCTTGCAACGGTAGATCAAAACATACGCCATGCATGTAGTTGTAGATAGATTTCTTTAGTCCTGCACTAAATAGATCATGCTGGCCGCCAGTGGCATCCGTATGTACTAAGTCATTATTGGCGAATAGACCTTCTTTGCCACTATCGATGGTAACTTTAAATTTATCAGGCGCATACCCTATAGGACTATGTGCTGTAGCAGCAAAACGATGCCAAAAGCCGGATTGCATCACACCAGCTTCGAAGAGTTGTCGTACTACCTCTAGGGAATCTATAGTTTCCTGATCTGTCTGAGTGGGAAAGCCATACATCAGATATGCATGGACCATGATACCAGCTCTCGTAAAATTATCATTGACCTGAGTGACCTGTTCTATGGTGACACCTTTAGCGATCAGTTTCAGCAGACGATCAGAAGCGACCTCTAGTCCTCCAGAGACTGCTACACAGCCAGAGGCCGCCAGTAAGCGACAAAGATCATAATGGAAACTTTTTTCAAAACGAATATTCGTCCACCAAGTACAGACTAAATTTCTGCTCAGAATTTCTATAGCGACAGCTTTCATAAGTGCGGGCGGGGCCGCTTCATCTACAAAATGAAATCCCCTTTCTCCCGTCTCGCTAATGAGCTGTTCCATTCTATCTACTATAGTCTGGGCAGAAGAAGCTTCATAATTTTTAATGTAGTCTAAGGAGATATCACAAAAAGTACATTTACCCCAATAGCAGCCATGGGCCATGGTCAGTTTATTCCATCTGCCATCATTCCATAGACGATGCATAGGATTGGCCAGTTGTATTACAGAGAGATACTTTTTTAGATCTAAGCCTTCATAGCATGGCGTTCCTAGTTTCTCTTGTGGGACATCTCCTTCGAGACTACCGTTATGATAGACAACCGTATTGTCTACTGATGCGAAAGTACGTTTGAGCATCTCCAATGCTCTGTTGCCACTTAGATATTCTATTAGGTTTCTGAGAGGTGTCTCACCATCATCAAGGGTTAGGAAATCTATGAACTCGAAGAGTCTAGGGTCCGATACTGAGCGGAGTTCTGTATTGGGATAGCCGCCGCCCATCACCACTTTTATGTTAGGATGATTTTGCTTTATCCACTGACCACATTTTAGTCCAGCAAATAAATTGCCAGGAAAGGGTATTGATAGACAGACTACAGTGGGTTTTTCTTGTTGGATCTTTTCATCTAGTAATTTTATCATCAGATTACTGATGTAGCTATCAGGCTGTAGGAGTTCATTGTATAGCCCATCAAAGGAATTAGCCGATATACTTATACGTTCTGCATATCTACTAAAGCCAAAGTGAGGATCTACAACCTCTGTAATAAAGTCACCAAGATCTTCTAGGTAAAGTGTACAGAGATGCCTGGCCTTATCTCTTATACCCATAGTGCCAAAAGCCCAATCAGTATCATCTATCTGATCAAACTTGGAGGCCTCTGGAAGAAATTGTCTCTCGCAAATAAAGTGTGAAAGAGTAGGATCATTGTTCTGTAGATAAGCGATGACACTATCTATTGTCTCGATATAGGACTTTCTAAGACTGTAGATTCTAGAGCAATTGTCAGATACAATGTTATCTACTGCAACTTGTGAGAACATTTTGGCTAGACCATCAGAGGAAAACAAAGCCAAAATACTAGAGATTCCCAAGTCGATCTGGCTACTAGAATGCCCCAATGTCTTAAGGTACCCAGTGATATATGCTGTCGCAGGGTAAGGGGTATTGATCTGAGTAAAAGGAGGTGTTATAAGAAGTAAATGCAATTTCTAGCTTGAATCCACAAGTTACATCATTTCGAAGTATCTACTATTGCCTTCTATATTAGGGAGCATGATATCCTTTGTATATTTCATACCTAGCTTGATGAGGAGAGATTGGGAGATGAGGTTTTCATCAGAGGTAATGGCGACGACTTTGGTGATACCCATTGTTTCTTGAGCATATTTTAGGACTGTAGAGGCGGCCTCGTAGCCATAGCCTTTGCCACAATAATTTTCCAAAAAGGCGAAACCAAGATCTGGATTGAGTAAGCCCTCTCTGGAGAAAATTCCACATTGCCCTATGATGGTCTTGTCTGGGTCATCTTTTCTTATGGCTACGAATAGGGCACTCCTTTTATGATCTGCTGAAGGAAGGATTTTGGTATTTATGTAATTTTCTGCTTCCTCGATGGTATGTACATTTCTATCCCCAATGTTTTTGATCCAACCAGGATCATTTAATTGGGCAAGAACATATGCTGCGTCCTCAAGACCAACGGGTCTTAAGTTTAGTCGTTTTGTTTCTAATTGCATATTCCTATTTTCCAAAACTATCTATTACTACTTTGTATGAAACATTTCTTGATTTAAAATGATGATAAAATATTGAAATTATTAATGTTAATATGTCAAAAAGCCGTCATTCTCACCATGCAAACCTGGAACTAGGGCACTAATTTTGTCATTAATAGAGTGACTAGACTTCTCTCCTTATTTCTTTTAAAATTTAATAGTAATGAGCCAATAGGCTCTAAATGTTAGAAAGAAATATGGGTAGTAGAATATTTATGGTTGCGCTGTATTATGCTATTTCACTTTTATTTTGTGAAGTCTTATCAGCTCAGACACTTCTCTCACCAGCAGGAGCTACATTCTTTGCAGAAGAATTTAATGTCCAATGGTCTATTGGTGAACAAGAGATTTCCACAGATACAATAGATGATAGTTTTATTATCACCCAGGGATTCAATCAACCCTTGATTATTTGTAATCCATGTACAGAAGATATAGGTATCCATATATCTGAGGAAGAAGTACATGAGATTAGTGATTGGATTTTTGTATTCCCCAACCCAGTAGGTACTCAGCTACAACTAGAAACTAAAATTACTTTTTCGGGTCTAGGTTATATTGCCATTCTAGATGGCACAGGTAGAGTTATGAGGTTAGAAAGTATCTCTGAGATTACTACTGATATTTCAACTAGAACGATAAATGTAGAAGGATATCTTCCTGGAAGATATTATCTAAAAATATTTAATGGTGTCTTTTCAGAAACCACCAGTTTCGTAAAGTTATAAGTCATATTAAAAAGTTAGATATGAAATTTTCAAAAACTGTTTTACTTTTTGTTCTTACATTTTTGAGTTTGATGGCCTATGGTCAGCACCCCATTGAGCTAGAATGTTATAGTTACACAGCAACTGTGAAGCATGATACTTCCGCTCTTGTTGTCACAAATGAAGAAGTTTGGTTAGAAGTTATGATAGAGATAGATGATAATGTTGTCTATTTAGAAAATCATTATTTGAGATCCGAAGCTGATGGAAGCATACAAATTCAAATTGGAGAAGGAGAATCTACTCAATATTTTGACAGCCTTACAACTTACTCTCGAAGTTTGCCAGATATCAGATTGAGGATAATAAATCAACCAGGTGAATATTATAGGCTGACAATGATTCAGCAAGACTGTGAATCTGAAAGCCCAGCTTGTATGAACTATCAAGCAGTTGTAAGAGACAAAGAAGGCAACATTCTTCAAGATCATCCAATTGGAATTAGATTCTCCATTGTGGATAAACATGAAGTACCGGTGTATACAGAAGAGCATTCTGTAGAGACTAATCATTTTGGCTTAATTTATTTAGCAATTGGAACTGGTAGAAGCTATGAACGATTTGAGAATCTAGACTGGACCAGAGGAGGCCCTTATTATATAAAGGTTGAGTTTGATATTGAAGGAGGAACAGAATACACTTTAGTTGGCCTAGAGAAAATTGCTTCCGTACCCTATGCACTTAATGCTGGGAATTCTGATAACCAAGGTCCACAAGGCCCTCAAGGAGAAAGAGGACCAAGGGGATATACAGGATATAATGGACAAACTGGACCTCAAGGTCCAAAAGGAGAGAAAGGGGATGTAGGACCTAGTGGAGCAACTGGTGATAGAGGACTCCAAGGTCTTACTGGTTTACAGGGCCCGCAAGGCCTTCCTGGTCCTCACGGTGCAAGAGGACCCCAAGGCGATCAAGGAGAAGTTGGTCCGTCGGGTCCACAAGGCCATCAAGGTCCAGTTGGTCCGCAGGGGATACAAGGTGATCAAGGGGAAGTTGGACCGGCAGGCCCATCAGGTGTAGATGGAACAAATGGAATTAACGGTATAGACGGTGCAGACGGTCCAGCAGGTCCCCAAGGGGAGACAGGTCCTCAAGGAGAAGTTGGTCCGTCGGGTCCACAAGGCCCTCAAGGTCCAGCGGGCATAGATGGAATTGACGGAGCAGATGGCTCAGTAGGTCCGCAAGGTCCAGTTGGACCACAGGGGATACAAGGTGATCAAGGGGAAGTTGGTCCAGCAGGCCCGACAGGTGTAGATGGAACAAATGGAGTTGACGGTATAGACGGAATGGATGGTGCAACAGGTCCAGCAGGTCCCCAAGGGGAGACAGGTCCTCAAGGGGATGTAGGACCCCAAGGCCCTCAAGGCCCTCAAGGCCCATCAGGTATAGATGGCATAGACGGTGTTGACGGAGCAGATGGCGCAGTAGGCCCCCAAGGTCCAGTTGGTCCACAGGGGATGCAAGGTGATCAAGGGGAAGTTGGTCCAGAAGGTCCACAAGGTCCGGCAGGATTAGATGGAGCAGATGGTGTCGATGGGGTAAATGGTGCAGCAGGACCAATGGGTCCCCAAGGCCCACAAGGTATAGATGGAATTAACGGTGTTGATGGCTCAGTAGGTCCGCAAGGTCCAGTTGGACCACAGGGGATACAAGGTGATCAAGGGGAAGTTGGACCACAAGGTCCAGCAGGTGTAGATGGAAAAAATGGAGTTGACGGTATAGACGGAATGCATGGTGCAACAGGTCCAGCAGGTCCCCAAGGGGAGACAGGTCCTCAAGGAGAAGTTGGACCCCAAGGCCCTCAAGGTCCCCAAGGAGGGATGGGTCCGCAAGGCCTCCAAGGTCCACAAGGCCCATCAGGCATAGATGGCGTAGACGGATCAGACGGTGTTGATGGAGCAGATGGCGCAGTAGGTCCACAAGGTCCAGTTGGACCACAGGGGATACAAGGTGATCAAGGGGAAGTTGGACCACAAGGTCCAGCAGGTGTAGATGGAACAAATGGAGTTGACGGTATAGACGGAATGCATGGTGCAACAGGACC
>CAKZVK010000161.1 GCA_937921825.1 uncultured Saprospiraceae bacterium | reverse complement strand
AAATTGTATGATGCTGAATAGAGCCCTACTCATGCCTATAGAATAGACACAGAACCACTCTAGCAGGAACAGCAAGATGAATATCAGAGCGGGGACCAGCAGGATGTATTTCATATTGTATTGCACTGGATATTCCTTCTGTGCAGCAAAATAAAAAAGTACTGCCATCAAAGCATTCGCGATAAGCGTCGCTATGAGTACTCCCCATATTTTATACTCTGGGACCAATAGATAAAACCCTATAGCGATCACTATCAGAACTACGAAAGAAAGCCTAGTGACTAGATTGGATTTTTTGACGAAAATTAATTGCTGGTAAAAGAGCTTACCATGCACCAAGATAAAGACGACTAGTGAAGCCAAAGTGACGTATTGCCCTACAGCAATATAACCCTCTGTAGTCGTAATCAGATTTATATTAGAACCGACTAGTACTATCACAGGAATCGCTAAGAGTGGAATATTGATAATTAACTTCGTAAACAGGGCAATTTTGTCTTCATCACCCACCGCTTTTTCCTTGGCAAAGGTCTCGAAGAGGAAAGGTCTGACGCCATTCACTACAGCTTCTACGATCATAATGATAACGCCGGCTATAGTCATCAGTAGCGCAAAGATCCCTACCGTAGCGAGATCAGCATAGCGTTCTAGAAACATCTTACCTCCCTTAGACAGGAACCAATAGACTAAGAGATACGGAATCAGATTGACACTGAATCTCAGGGCGACTTTTATCATCTCCATATCTGGCTTGAAGGTAATAATGCCTCTTTCGAGTAGGATGATGAGTAAGGTCGTCAAGACATTAGCGAGTAGCATACCGAAGAGTGCTCCCTGTACCCCTGCTTGGAGAGGAATAATAAAGATAAACTGAAAGACGATCGCCAAGATAATCTGTGTCAGTACCACAAGGCTGTATCGTCCTAGATTCTTTTCATTTTTGAGATAGATAAAATAGCAGGCGTTCACCTCTGATAGTGCTGCATAACAAAGGATAGTAAAGCCATATGGAAAGAAGCTCGCATCCTCTGACTTAAATAGGAAATCAAAAACTGCAGGACCTACGAAATAGCTAATAAGCACGAAAGCACCTGCGACCCACAAACTAAAACTAAAGAGGCTATTCAAGAAGTGCTTCTGCTTCTCAGGGGCTCCTTGATAGTCATAGTACTGGGTCAGCATAGCGGCATTGAGCCGTAGTCCTATGATCACCATGACAAAGTAGCCAATGATAATCATCAGGTCGTAGAGACCGTACTCTGCTTCGGAGAAGACATTCAGATAGAGCGGTAATAAAAAGATGTAAATCGCTGGCCTCAGAAAACCTATGAACGCATACACGAGCATCCCTAATAGAGGTTGCTCTTCAGCTGCTGAGTTAAATTTCTTAATGAGAGGTATAGGCAATCAGCGTAAATTATGAGCTAAAGATAAGAAATGCTTATTCAGCCTTCAGCTCTATATATGATCTAAGATCTGCCAGTTGCTGATCACTCATTTTTTCGAGAGGATACTGTGGCATGTAAGACCTCTTACCCGACTTAGAGTAGACCCCATATCTGGTGACTTGATAGATAGAGTGACTGCCATAGCCGTTGGCTTTCCTTTTGAGATGCTTAAAAGTGAGGCGCTCATTATCTAGATGATAGAAAGAATATCTTCTATTCTCATGACAATACAGACAAGAGTTTTCATAGATCTTCTGTCCGTTATCTGGATTGCCTTTATACTCATCCTTCTTGATCATACTATCATAAGCGGTCCCAAAGGTCGCAGGCGACTTGGTCATATACTTAGACTTGATAAGTCCTATGACAGCGGCTTGGTCCCCCTCACCATCTAGGGCTGCATAGACTGCTTCCAGTTGGCTATCATCAAGATTGAGGTCTGATAGTTTTAGATCTATCGTCCATAAGTAAGCGAGTACAGATTCTAGTTCCCAGTCTTTTAGCTTTCGGCCTTGTGCACATTCTACCGCACATAACTGTATAGCTTCTCTGAGATCATTTCGAGCAGGTAAGACCAGATCCCCGTACTTCTTATAGTAGTCGTCATTATAGAACTGCTCCCTATTGACCGCTCCATATAAAGTTGTCCCTTGCAAGAAAGGCAATCCTTTCTGTGACGTATAGTCTAGTCTAGCTTGTGGATCATTACTGGCGAGATCTGGATCTTCTCTTTCGAGATTGTGACAGGAAGTACAGACAAAATGCTTGCTCTGCAGCTTAGTTTTGCCACCTCCTGGTTTTATCGCAATCCCTTCTTTGATCAGGCTCTCCCCTCTAGAAGCGGATACAGCAAAGTCTCCACTCTTAGGATAGTGGGATGCAGATTTATCTCCTAGTATAGCCAATACTTTAGCAACCTGAAGGTCTATCTCACTTGTCGTTAGTTCCTTGTAGTCAGGAATAATCAGTGAGGCACCAATAATAAATGCAGATAAAAGAAAGGTTACGAAGAACTTTCCTTTGAGCGACTTTATCATAAATTAAACTGTCTAGCTATTGTAAATCCGAATCTATACTCTCCATCTCTCCAGCTACTAGTCGTGTAAGGTATATAATCTGTCTCTACGATGCCTGTCGAATTCGTTAAATTAATCTGAAAAACGTGACCGCCTCCAGTCTCCCATTCTAGTCCTACACCGAAGGGATAATAGAAATCTGTCTCGCCATTACTATTAAGCTCTTGTCTATACTCAGAAAATGAGATCGTACTATCTACGATTAGAGCCAAACTCTTCGTGAACTGGAATTTAGCTGCAGCACTGATACTCGGCAGATCATTTTTATCTTGTATCACTCTTCTATCATCAGTCGGTACGATATTTCTATAAGTCCACTGAGGTGCAAGCTGAAATGAAAATCTCTCTGACAACTTAGACGCTATGATGACTTGTAAGTTATAACTGATCCTATGAGCATACTTTGCAAAGTGATTGATCACCCCCATATTCTCTTCGTTGCGTTGCATGGTGGACAAAGACATCAGACCTGAGAAAGCCATGCTAAAAGGGCTTTTCTCTCCCTGACTAAGTACTTTATATTTTAGTAGACCACTGACATTTTGCTTTAATGGACCACTGCCCTTGGTACGCATGATACCTACCATAAGCTTATCTGTGACACCATAGTCAAACTCAAAAAGAACATCTGCAGCATTTTCTAGTCCATACAAGGTCGTCCAACCTCCATTCAAATTACCGAATCTATGTCCTATTCTGAAGTCTAATATTCCTTTTCGTACCGTTTCTACAGACTGAGAATTTATGACTCTAGTGTCTTTGAACGTTTGATGTGTATCTACTTGTGAAAAGCATGGCACAAAGCATAGTGCAAGAAGGAAACAAAAAAATATTCTCATAAAACTTTTTCTCTAATTTTCTGGAAAACCCCGCTCTAACCAGCAGCTGAACAACATAAATTCTTCGTCCGTGAGGTCAGCCGGCGCACCAGCCACTCTATCTGGACCGTAATCTGGTGGCATGCCCTGAGAAGGATTTGAAACTTCATCTACTACTCGAGTCATAAATATCCCACGTTCTAAATCTGCCAGCATCCCTTGGTAGGTAGTATAAGTACCTGGTGTGCCTGGTGTACCATTATGGCAGCCAGACAGGGAACAACTTTGCTCTATGATAGGTCTAAGATGTGTATCATAGGTGACTTCCTCACTGCAATCAAAGCTCGTAGAGATAAAAGTATCCCTAGTGCATGAGAACCAAATGAGGGCCATGAAAGTTAGTAATAACGAAATCTTTTTCATTCAGATTATTGTTAGATATTCGTGTGCAAGTTAATTATAAATCACATATAAAGTAAAATAGTAATATTATGTATCCACCTGAATTAGTTGCCCCTATGGCCAAAGACCTTACAGATTTTGGCTTCGAAGGCCTACATAGTCCAGAAATGGTCAATGAAGTGCTTGGAAATAAAGAGGGGACAGTCTTATTAGTTGTCAATTCTGTCTGTGGTTGCGCTGCTGGCAATGCTCGACCTGCTGCTAAATTTAGTCTACATAATGCCGCTAAACCTACCAAAGCAGTCACAGTATTTGCAGGAGTAGACAAAGAAGCTGTAGACAAGGCCAGAGAATTTCTTCTACCCTATCCTCCTTCATCACCAGCCATTGCCCTGTTTAAAGAAGGAAAATTGGTCCATATGATAGAAAGACACATGATAGAAGGCAGAACAGCACAGATGATCGCTGATAACCTTATGGAGGCTATGAATACACATTGTGCATAAGCAGGTGTAATCGCTCACTTCCAAGAAATAAAAACGTATAAACTAGGCATCTTCCATCTCGGAGGATGCCTTTTAAGTATACTTCCAGCCCTCTTTCTTCTCTACCTTGGTTACGCCAATGATACACTGCCCAGACTACTCAGTACCTGGTGGACTTTATCCCTAATTCTACTCAGCATCATAAGTGCTATACTCTTAACTCTAAGACACCTCATATACAACATTGAAATCAGAGGAGGGACTTGTACCGTCTATGACTGGCCCTTGAGACCTTATACATTTAGCTTGACTAAAATCTCCAAATATGAAAAAGTATATGCCCATTGGACCGACCGTCGGGGATATAGAATCTGGCCAGATGGGCAAGAGAAAGTAGTTTATCCCCCATTAGATCATTATGAAGAATTTGGACAGCTGCTAGAAGCAATCGTTTCTGGTCAGCTCAGAGAATGGGATCAATTACTGTAACTATGTAGGCACAAAAAAATCCCGACACATGAATGTGCCGGGATCAGATCAATTATGAAAAAACTAATTTCTAAGAAACTAGATTATCTCTTTGTATTAGTTGTAGTAATAATTCTCTTAGCTGTGCTTGCACATACCTGAACTCTTCTGTTCATCTCTCTTCCTTCTTTAGTCAAGTTATCAGCTATAGGGTTAGTCTCACCATATCCTTCGTAAGTAATTCTATCAGAACTAATTCCTGCGGCAATTAAGCTATCTGCTACTCTCTTAGCTCTTCTCTTAGATAATCTAAGATTAGCAGCTTCAGCACCTTGGCTATCAGTATATCCTGATACATTTAAGAATGCTTCTGGATATTGGTTAGCGAATGATACGATACCTGAGATAGAAGAATCATAAGTATCAGACTTAGATGCTCCTGAGCCAAAGCTAATAGCTGGTGCACAGTATCTGTTTATCATTTCTGCTCTAGTCGGCTTTCTTACTTTAGGACATCCATCTTTTTCTGGCACACCTGCTTCATTAGGACACTTATCATCCTTATCAGCTACACCATCACCATCTGCATCTGGGCAACCCCTTACAGTTCCTGCTTCCTCTGGGCAATCATCATCTTTGTCTACGACACCGTCACCATCAGAATCAGGACAACCGCCAACATCACCTGGTGTCTTAGGACAAGGATCGCTATCATCGTCTACACCGTCACCGTCAGAATCTGGAATAGGACATCCATTGTACTTAGATACACCTGATTCTTCAGGACACTTATCTACGTTGTCTCCTATACCGTCACCATCTGTATCTGGGCAGCCATTGTATCTAGCTTCACCCGCTACATTAGGACAAGCATCTTCTCCATCTATGATTTTATCTCCATCAGAATCTGGGCAACCCATGAACTCTGCAAGACCTGCCACTGATGGACACTTGTCTTCACCATCGATGATACCATCGCTATCTGTATCTGGACAACCAGCGAATTCTTTAAGACCTGGTGTATCTGGACAAGCATCTTTCTTATCTGCTACGCCATCCTTATCTCTATCTTGCTTTCCTAGTGAAAGTGCTAGACCTAATTCGTGAAGAAGGTAATTGTCATTACCATCAGTAGCCCTATCACCTGGGAAGTTTACATTTCCTGGATAAGCTCCATCATAGTTATCATTGAAACCAATACCATATTGTGAATGCCAGAATAGACCAAAGTTATCCGTGATGTTATATCTAACACCAACTCCTAGTGGAATATGTAAACCTGACTCATCCTCACCTCTTGGCTCTCCTGGAGTTCCTGGATCTAGGTTAGTACCGAGTACATTTTTAAAGCTCATAAGCCCTATACCACCTGATAAGAAAGGATTGAATTTTTCTCCTTTTAAAAATTTCCAATGTAGAGCTAGATTTCCTTGAGTTACATCAGAAAGAAATTGATCTACCTTTGTGTTTCCTGGTTCAGTAGATAAGTCGATACCATGTCTACCTGTAGATCCTTGTAAGAAAACATCTAATGCTGGTGATAAATAGTACCCTAATCTTCCTCCGACGTGTCCTTGGAATGGTGTTCCGAAGATCATGTTAGAGCCAATATCTCCTTTGTACTCCATCTTACCTCCACTTAACATAACTCCCCATTTACTAGTTGCAGTCTGAGCAGATACTGAAAAGCCAAAGCCAAGAAGCAATATCAGCATAGATAACAATTGCTTTTTCATATTCTTTTTTATTTGTGTAGTTGAATTTAACCCCGAAAATACCAAAAAACATTGTAGGAATAACCCTGAAAATCATACTGGGCTATTAAAGTCTAAAGAAAGCTTGGATTTTCAGAGGTTGCATGGCTGGCTAGCAGATAATCAAGGGACTACACATTTAAATAAATAATTATATATAAGAACATATAAATCAGAATCTTATACATACAGACTAGGTCTCAGTTATCGAAAACTGACTAAAGTGTGAAAATTAGGAGAAGTAAGGAATTCGGCCTACTATTTTGCCTTATCAGAATGCTCAGAAAAAATATAGGTCAAGGCTACTGTTGGAAACCACTTAAAGTTCTTGGCCGGAACGGCGTATGAGGTCTTAAATTTCTCATTATAATCTGCATAGATTTCTGGTATTCCTCCTAGATGACTTTCATAAGCAACGCTGAGTCCCAGGGTACAATAAGATCTTAAGTGCTTAAAGAATGGAATTTTTATTCCTGTCCCTAGCACTGGTCCATAGAAAGGAACATAGTCAACCTCTTCATGCCACTCTTCAGTAGGCACACTTTCTACTGAAGAAAATGGTTCTAGCCGTTGCGACCTATTGATTCCAAATTGAAGATTTAAATAAGGAAAGACATTTTTAAATTCTTTGAATTTATACTCCACCCCAATTTTTGCAAAAGTCAGTGTGGGTTCTAAATCTATCAAAGCAATAGGAGAGACTCCTCCAATTATGCCAAACCGCTTACCTGTATAATAAGAAAATCTTAGCCCTAAAAGGCTATAATCTATCCCCATACCTATTCCAATACTAAATTTCTCTTTGTCCATTGTCTTGCTATTATCAGACTGTCCGATAGCTGGAATGGAGAATAAGAATGCAAAGATTACAATTAGGAAGCTTAAGTGTTTCATTTTTAGACTATATCAAGGTGAACGGATCCGAGACCCTCAGCATGCGCTGATACTGTCTCACCGACCTTAATATATGAAGCGGAAGTGGCAGCACCAGCCAGAACAATATGTCCTGCTTTTAGAGGCTCGTTATTGGCTTTTGATATTCTAGCTGCTGCAACAAAAGATTCCCATGGGTTACCCATTATTGCATTGGAATTGCCCTTCCCTACTATAACATCGTCACATACTAACGACATTAAGATGTCTATTATTTTAGTATCTACTTCTTTCCACTCTCCTATGGTAAAGCCTGCAGAAGAACAGTTGTCCGCTACCACATCTTCGAGTGAGAATTTAAAGTTCTCATATCTTGAATCTATAATCTCTATAGCGACGGCTACTTTGGATACAAAACTCAGTGCATTGTCTAGGGTGACTTCTTCGGTGATATCCTTAGCTAGCAAGAAGGCAATCTCAGGTTCTGCCCGAGGATGAATAAACTTATCTCTAGGAAGCTCTGCACCTGCTGCATAGGCCATGTCATCAGTCAGTCTGCCCCAGATAAGATCATGTACTCCCATCTGCTCCATCTTAGCCTTACTGGTAAAGCCCATCTTGACTCCCACGAGCTGTTGTCCCCTATCCTTACGTCTTTGTATAGATTGCTCCTGAATCTTGTAGGCCTCACTCAGAGTAATCGGTGTAGAATGACTTATTTGGGGGGTAGCAGTAGCCTTTACAGCTGCAGTATCTAAGCGTTCCGCTAGCTCTTCAAAATTCATAGGAATGATTTGCAATTAAAAAAATTAGTGGCGCAAAGATAGATTAATGTCCCAAAGAACAAGCTAAATAGCTGACTTACTCTATTCCGCCCCAGCACATATATTTAATCTCCAAGTAATCATCCATCCCATACTTAGAGCCTTCTCTACCGAAGCCACTTTCTTTGATGCCCCCAAAAGGAGCAACAGTCGTAGATATCATACCTGTATTGATACCGACCATCCCATATTCTAAGGCCTCAGCCACTCTCCATATCTTAGCATAGTCTCTACCGTAAAAGTAGGATGCTAAGCCATAGGGGGTATCATTGGCCAGCTTGATTACTTCTTCTTCCGTCTCAAATTTGAAAACTGGTGCTACTGGCCCAAAGATCTCACTGCTATACACAGACATATCGGTAGTGACATTGGCCAAGACGGTAGGCTCATACATCAGACTACTTTTATCCCCGTTTCTCTGTCCACCTGTAAGGACCTCTCCGCCTTTCGCTATAGCATCACTGACAACAGATTCTACAAACTGCACTGCCTTCTCTTCTATCATTGGACCTATTACAGTACCTGCTGCTATTCCATTCCCAAGTTGTTGCTCCTTGACTGCGGCTGTAAACTTGGTGATGAACTCATCATATACGCCAGACTGTACAAAAAGTCGATTGGCACAGACACAGGTCTGACCAGCATTACGATACTTAGCCGCTATGGCACCTTGTACTGCGATATCCAAATCAGCATCATCAAAGACTATAAATGGCGCATTCCCTCCGAGCTCTAGGGATACTTTTTTTACAGAGTCCGCACATTGCTTGAGTAGTATCTTACCTACACGAGTAGAACCAGTGAAAGATAATTTACGGACCAGAGGACTTGAGGTCATTACTTCTCCTACTGCTTTAGCATCTGTAGTGGTAACGATATTAATGACACCTGGAGGAAAGCCGGCCTGATTTGCTAGTTCAGCAAGTGCCAATGCAGATAGAGGCGTCAGCTCCGATGGCTTTATTACCACCGTACAGCCAGCTGCCAGAGCGGGTGCGACCTTCCGAGTAATCATGGCACTTGGGAAATTCCAAGGGGTAATCGCCGCGACGACCCCTACGGGTTGCTTGATAGTGACTATCCGCTTATCTCCTTGATGGCCGGGGATAGTATCTCCATATATCCTTCTTGCTTCCTCTGCAAACCATTCTACGAAAGAAGCACCATACTTGATTTCTCCTTTAGCTTCTGCTAGAGGCTTGCCTTGTTCTATAGTCAGTATCTGAGCTAGATCATCTACATTCTCGAGTTGCAATTGATACCAGCGCTTGAGTATTCTAGCTCGCTTACCTGCTGTAAATTTTTTCCATACTTGAAAAGCTTCTGAGGCCGCTTGGATAGCTTGCTCCGTGTCTGCTATTGCACAATCTGAGACCTCTGCTACAACAGTTCCGTCATAGGGGTTCATTACTTCAAATTTAGACCCACTAGCTGAGGCTGTAAATTGCCCGTTGATATAAGCTTCGGTCTGCAGTAAATTTTTATTCTTAAGTTCCATAGTTTATTTTCTGTAGTCGAGCGGAGGTTTTCTATCTCCTAATAGAGGTTTATAGATAAAGTCCTTCCCTCTTTGTTGCACCAGTTCTTCTTTTGCTTTTTTGAGTAGGGCTGTATCATTATATAATTGCATAGCTGTAAGAGAAAGGGTTTTGGCGGCGACCATCATTCCTTTCTGACCTATAGTCGTACCTCCTGCCGCGATGGCCTGCCAGCTATGTGCCGAAGTACCTGGTACCCAAGTCGCCGTTCGTACTCCAGCAGTCGGCACGGCCCAACTGACATCTCCGACATCTGTAGAGCCTCTATTGCCTTTACGAATTACCTGGAAGGGTCTGACGTTTTTTGCTATATCGAGACTAACATTATCTGCATACTCAAAAGAGCTAACAATTTTCTCAGCAAAAGCTTCCTCTTCCGCATCATAAGTCACACCACCCACCTTCAGCAGGTTATCATGCATCACTTCACTTAAAGTCACATTCGGCAATACGTTATAGATACCATGAATGATTTCATATTCCATTTTTGTATTCGTACCTAGGGCAGCACCTTCCGCACATTTTACAACTCTTTCAAAATTATCTGCAGCAATCTGCATATCAGGATGTCGCACATAATAAAAGACCTCTGCAAAGTCAGGAATGACATTAGGTGCAGCACCGCCCTCTGTTATGACATAATGCGTACGGGACTCCATGGTCATATGTTCTCTGAGCATATTGACCATCATATTCATAGCCTCCACACCATCTAAGGCTGATCGACCATTCCAAGGAGAAGCTGCTGCATGTGCAGACAAGCCATAGAATCTGAACTTAGCAGATTTGTTAGCGAGGGAGGAAGCCGCATCGGCACTGTTGGCATTAGAGGGATGCCAATGCAAGATTGCATCAGCGTCATCCATAAGTCCTGCTCTTACCAGATACACTTTGCCTGCACCACCTTCTTCTGCTGGGGTACCATAGAATCGTAGTGTCCCTTTCACTTTGTTTTCTTGCATCCAATTCTTGATCGCAATAGATGCCGCTGCTGATCCTGTACCGAAGAGGTGATGACCACAAGCATGACCTGCTCCTACATCTGTTCTCTTTTCTCTCTCAGGGGAAGTGGTCTGCGTAATACCCGGTAAGGCATCATACTCTCCTAGGATGCCGATAACTGGAGAGCCTTCACCATAGGAAGCAATAAAAGCTGTAGGAATTTCTGCTACGCCAGCTTCTATAGTAAATCCTTCCTTCTTCAATAAATTCTGCAAAGCTGCAGTACTTTTTTCTTCTTGATAGCCTACCTCTGCATAGGTCCAAATATCCTTAGCTATCTTAAAATAGTGCTCTGATTTGAAATCTAATTCTGATACGACCTTCGATTCTTGTTCTGAAAATTGGGCTGATAGGTCTATTACTATCAGAACCAAAAAGAGGAGAGTCAATAGTGACTTATTCATATTACAAAGGGATTACTTAATTAATACACAGAATAATAAAATCTACGAAAGATACCATTGTGATACAATGTTGTCTATCTGCTCTTCTGTATAATGCTCAACAATCATTTTACCATAATGATTCGCTGTTTCTTCATCGGCTTGTATAGAATCTGCCTTATGTAAGGTACTTTCATCTTCTGTAGGAACCTCGTAGACCTCATCTATTATCAAGGGCACAAAGTTTCTATGCTTCAATATATTACTAAAGACATACTCATAGACCTTAGCACTATAGGGAGGCTGACCTGACATGTCTATATCTTTCCCGAATTCATTGGCGATGCCGCAGGTCATTTTCCATAGCATCAGCATGACAGAGGGCTTGGCTCCAGACCAAACTTTAGCATTCTCATCTACTTGCCTGATTCTTTCTGCCTCTATTTTGCTTCTAACTTCTGCAGTAGGGATCGGCATTATAATTTTAGTAGCAGGAGAGGCTAGTACAGCTTCCAAGTCTGGATGCACATCCTTCTTCACCAGTTCTATGAATCGGTGCCCTACCAGAGGGGCCTCTATAAGCAGTATCCTATCTGTGTCTCTATGCTGCTCTAACCATAAATCAATTTCATCCATCAGCCAGCTGCCTGCGATAAGCTTTAGGCCATTATGAACTGTGCCCTTTCCCATGGGGAAATGGCTTTGTATATACTCTGTCTCGAAAGCTTTTCTGGCTACATCCCATTGGATAACATCTACCACTTTTTCTTGACTCTTAGCGATCAATTGGAACTCACGTATGTATAAACTCTTACCTACTCCAGGTAAGCCAGAAAAAACAACTATCTGGGTAGAAGCTGCCAGTACCTCTAGCTGCTTAAAAACGGCACTGCTCTCAGGAATAATATTATGAAGGATATCCATAGTCTACAGATTATTAAAAGAGTCCTTGGATCTGAAATCTAGTCTTTCCATATTCTCCCGAAACCACTTATCTATAAAATCAGATTTGAGAGAAACAATATTCTCAAGGTCATGAATAGCGACTTCATTTGTCTCCGTATCATAAATAGCTAATGATGCCACTCCAGATTTCTGTGCGGATATTTCTCCGGGATTCACAACATGACAAGAGCCGATAATCTCATTTTTCTTTTTGTGATTATGTCCATAAAAGACGGCATCATAGCGACCAGATTCTGCCATAGGTATAGCAAGGTCATCGTAGTGGCTGATGAATATCTTCTTGCCACCGATCTTCAAAAAGTCATAGGTATTAAGACTTACGGTTAGCTGACTATTTTCTCTAAATGAGGCTTTGACGATATCGACTTTCTCTCCATCATTATTCCCCCAGATCAAAAAGGTGGGTACAGAATGCGCAGCAAGAATCTTTGCAATCCCTGCATTCATCAGATCTCCCAGACAAAGTATCTGTTCTACTCCTTCTGCCTCCATTTTTTGTAAAGCCAAAACGAGGTTGTGGAAGTTCTCATGTATATCTGATATGACACCTATTTTCATTCTTTCTATTTAGTCTAGCTGCTGGAGTGAGGTCTATCGCACTTTAGGTAAGGCTTTGAATTTATTCGTACTCGGCCAGTCATTATCTACAGGTATCTCTATGACGGTCGGCAACTCTCTACCCTTAGCAGAACGAATCGCTGTCCGTAGTTCATCCATAGAATGTGCCCTTTCAGCATGAGCTCCAAAAGCTTCAGCCATCTTTACAAAATCTGGATTATGGAGGTCTGTTGCAATCACTCGATTATCGTACAACTGCTCTTGCATACTCCGCACATTACCGTATAGGTTATTATTGAATAACAAGACAATAACACCGAGCTTATGCTGTACAGCTGTCGCAAGCTCTTGCACTCCAAACATAAAGCCTCCATCTCCAGCAAGTGACACAACCATTGCCTCGGGTCTAGCAGCCTTAGCTCCGAGAGCTGTCTGGAATCCCCAACCTAACGTACCCATATGACCAGTACATAAATAAGTTCTAGGCTGATCTGTATTCCATACGATTCTACTGGCAAAGCCCACCTGCGTTAGCTCATCTACTAGGATGCCATCTTCTGGCAGTTCTTCTCTTATAAGATTGAGATAAGACTTTTGTGGCTCTAGGTAAGCGGTCTGCTCTTCCCAGTCTGCTGCAAAGCTTTTCATGGCTTCTTCTTTACTTGGCCTAGGTTTCATCGTAGCTTTCAGCTGTGCATTCAAGGCGACTAATGCGGCCTTAGAATCCGCAGTGACAGAAGCTTCAGCTTTACGCATGCGATCATGGACATCTTTATCTATATTGATACTTAATAATTTCAATTTATCATCTTGCCCCCACTTCATCAATGGCATACGAGCATGAGATCCTATAGTGATACAGAGGTCGCAGTCCGCCCATAACTTATGTGCTGCGGGTACTGGATAGCTGAGATAATGAGAACTAGGTACTATTCCCTTTCCAGTACGATAGGCAAAGACAGGCGCCTGAATATGTTCTACCAGTTCTATCACTTCTGCTGATGCATGCATAGCTCCACCTGCAACAAAGACAAGTGGATTCTTAGCCTCTTTTATAAGTGCTAGTGCTTTTGATATTTCGTCTTCAAATACTTCACTAGAAGGCTGTACAAAAGAAAGATTCTCAAACGAGACTTCCTCTGATCCCGACAACACGTCCATAGGAATCTCCACCCCTACCGGTCTAGGTCTACCTGTATATAGCTGGCGAAAAGCTTCTTGAATGACTTCTGGCGCTTTACTGGGTGCCGTAACATTATCTGCCCACTTAGTCAGTCGGCGCATGATACCCATCTGATCTGGTATCTCATGGAGCACTCCTAACTTCTTTCCTTGGACTTTCTGAGGAATCTGCCCTACGAGACAAAGGACCTTAGCATTTAAGCCCCAGATAGTACTTAAGGCACCACAGCTATTCAAAAAGCCGGGGCCAGGCACTATATTATATACAGCCGTTTCTCCAGTAGCTAGATAATGACCGAGGGCCATATATCCTGCCCCTTGCTCATGTCTGGTATGAATGACTTTAATTTCATCACGATAATCATATAGCGCATTATACAACCAATCATTCTGGACTCCAGGGAGACCGTAGAGTTGTTTTATGCCTGCTTTGATTAAGGTTCTAACTGCAGCCTGCCCTCCTGTTAACTTTTCCAATATCTTCTGCTTAGTTTATATTAAATAGGTATGCCTATTTCAAGACTTTTTTCAATGCTCTAAGATAAGCTTGATTCGCTTCTCTATCTCCGATAGTCACTCTAATACAACCCGGTGCGCCGAAGTTTACTACAGGTCTGACCATGACACCACTTTTTAGCATTGCTTCTTCGAAGAGCTTGTCTTTCATCTTGGGCTTGATCGTAATGAAGTTGGCTTGGGTTTTCCAATACTTTACTCCTAGCTTATCTAGCGCTTTATAGATATATTCTTTTTCTGTCAGTACGAGATCTACAGTCTTTTTGATATAGGCTTTGTCTTGTAATGCTGCTATCGCAGAATCCATTGCCAAAGTATTGAGATGAAATGGTCTGATCAATTGCGAAATGTATTTAGCGAGCTTCTCTGTAGTATAGCCATAACCTACTCTCATACCTGCCAGACCATAGGCTTTAGAAAAACTATTGACCGCAATCACATTCATACCTGCATCTACATAGGGTAACGCCGTAGTAAAGTCTTCAGCATCTGCATACTGATAATACACTTCATCAAAAACAGTGACTACATGAGCGGGCAACTGAGGCAACAACTCATCTAACTGTTCCATAGATATATGTGTGCCAGTAGGATTGTTGGGACTACATAGAAAGAGGAGTCTGGTTTTCTTGTTTACGGCCTTTAGGATATTGGGAATATCTAGTTTGTAGTACTTCCCTTTCAGTGGTACATCTACCACACTGGCGCCTAGTTTCTTGGCGAACATATGGTAGGGCTTGAAAGCTGGATTACAAACGATGATCTCATTTCCAGGGCTTAGGAAGGCTCTTTCTATCATTTCTAGTAAAGCCACCCCACTATTATCCGTTACAAACTGATCGGGCTTTAGTATGCCGCCGTAAAATTTAGATAAAGCATGACGCAGCCTGACTGCTGTGCGCTCTGGGTATATGTTTAGATCATTGACTGCGGACTTAATCGCTTTCTTGGCCTTTGGGGAAGCCCCTAGATAGTTCTCATTAGAAGATAGCTTGTAGACTTTTTTCTTGCCTACTAGAGCCGCCACTTCCGCTTTGCTCTTGCCACCTTTATAGCCTCCTTTCGGTAATAATGATTCTTTGAATATATTGATCTGAGATTTACCCATTTAAAAATTTGGTTGATTAATTAAAATAAAAGCAGACTTGGCCTTAAGTATGCTAAGCTTGTAGCAATAGCCCACAACTTACTAATGCGACTCCGAAGTAGATGGCTATCGTCTTTGCCCCTTCATAATCCTTAGCCAGACGCTGCCCAAAAAACAACATCAATAAAGATACTATCGATAAGAATACACCTTGGAGTAACCAATAAGTATTTCCAGACAGAAACACCTGAATGGTTCCCGCGGCACATACAAGACCTGCTACAATTTCTACTAAAGCCAGTGTGCCTACCATAGGTGTCACAAAGCCGCCAAGGATAGATTTTTCAAAGTGTCCTTTGAGCCATGATACATTGCCGTTCCAATCAAAAACTTTGTCCAAGCCAGACTGAAGAAAAAGCAAGGTCCAAAAGACACCTATAGCTATGAAAATAAATGCGTTGTAGTTTTCTATCATTCCTATATCTAACTTGAGATTAATTCAGTAATAGCATCAGCTAGTTTTCTATCCTTCTCAGTTACTGTATTACCAGCGTCATGAGTCGTCAACTTGATAGACACTTTATTCCAGACATTGGACCATTCGGGATGATGATTTTGCTTCTCTGCGAGCATGGCTACCGCTGTCATAAATCCAAAAGCTTCTATAAAGTCCTTAAACTCAAAAGTAGCATGTAAAGCATTATCTCTTTCTTCCCACATAATTAGTTAATTATTCCTTCTATACCGTATTGGTTTTTTATCTGCTCTAAGCTAGCAAAAAGATCATCATAGGAATCTATCATAAAGTACCTACAACTAAACTCTTTATCTGTGTACTCTTGATTAAAGACCTCTAGAAGGTCGAATTTGTCATAGCCTCTTTCCTTTAGATTTTGAGTTTCGCCAGAGGAAGAGAGTATCGCACCTCCGTAAGCCTTGGCTGTCCCCTGCTCTAAAATTAATCCCGCCTCCCAAGTAAACCATCCATATCGGCTAAAGTTTTGGATCATCTTTTCCTTTTCTGCACCATCAGGTGTTTTTCTAAGAACGGCATAGATGATTGCTGATGACTTGGACACAAAATCAGAGAATTTCTTATCGAAAAACAACGGGAGATGACCGACTACGTCATGAAAGATATCTGGATAGCCAGTAAAGGCTGTTGAATGCCAATCCCTCACAAAGGTGGCAGAAGGGAATATCTTTTTAGAAAGCAACTTATAGAAGTCTTCACAAGGCAGTAGTCCATTGACGGCCATTACCCTCCATCCTGTCTGTTGCTCCAATTTATAATTGAGCTCTTCTAGATTGGGCAGCTCTGCAAAGTTCTCTCCTAAAGCAGCCATACCTCTTGTATAAGAATCACAAGAAATACCTTCCTGAGCTTCTAATACACCATCAAGGAGGGCCTTCCATCTTTCTCTATCTCCATCGTCGTATTTGTCAAAATCAAAGCCTTTTAGTAATTCGCTATCCTTGATTTCATCTATGTTTAGTTCTGTTATTCTGCTCATAATAGCATGATTTTTAGTCTAAAATTATCCAAAACAAAGCATTGGGATAATCGATTTATTAACATTCTATTGATTAAAGAATAATATTACCTTATATTGATTTTTAGGAAATATATTCCTTCATGCGGCATGATTTGTTGTACAAAGAGTAATAATATTATCTATGGTCTCACTAGACAAAACAGACAAAGCCATCCTTAGACTCCTGCAAGAGAATGCAAAGCTGACTATAAAAGAAATGGCGGATCAGCTCCATCTTTCAACGACACCAATTTTTGACAGAATGAAAAAGCTTGAGAAAAATGGCGTCATCAAAAAACACGTCTCTCTGTTAGATGCCAAGAAGATAGGCAGCAATCTGACTGTTTTTGTTCTGATCTCCATAAGCAAGCATGGCAAAGATGCCCTGAATGGCTTTGTAGCGGCAGTGACTAAGTACCCTGAAGTGCTAGAATGTCATCATGTAAGTGGAGATGCTGATTTCCTACTGAAGATTCTGCTGAAGGACATAGAAGCCTACAATCAATTCATTCTGGATAAGCTCTCTGTTATTCCGAATATTGGGAAAGTAGAATCGCGCTTCTCTTTATCAGAAAGAAAATCTACCACTGCAATTCAAATACTTTAAGTACCAAGAAGACATTTCTGAAAGAAACTTGGGTCTCGCCAAATCAAAATGAGAGGTCTTGCGTTAGGTTTATGTCTACAAACCCAAAAGAATAAAATTCATGAAAAAAGTCCTAGCCTACTCTACTCTATTGATCTCAGTTTTCTTTCTTCATTCATGTGGAGAGCCAGAAGATGTACTAGACTTAAACTTTAAGCTAGAGTACGATGACAGTCCAGTAGTGATGTTTCAAGACTTCATGTATCCTAATGGTAAGCTGATCCAACTCCAACGCGTAAGCTTCTACTTATCTGATATCGCTGTCCAAAACAGTGAAGGCATGGACGTCCTCATATCTGAGGCAGAATACATAGATCTCACCGATTCTCATCTTACTGAGGCCTCTGCTGCAGATGGTTTTAATTACAAAAAGGAAAATATCAGTGCAGAGGAATATTCTTCGATTTCTTTCAATATAGGCCTGACAGAGGAGCAAAATAGCATGGCCCCTGAAGACTTTACTTCTAGCAGTCCTTTATCCATATCAGAAGAATATTGGAGAAACTGGAATAGTTATGTTTTTTTCAAAATAGAAGGCAAGTACGATTTTGATGGCGATGGGGCCTTCGGTGCTGGAGAGGCCTTTGCACTTCATATAGGGACCGACGAATCTAGGAGATCATTTTCCGCTTCTACAAGTGATACAGAAACTGACATCACCATCGATCTCAACAATATATTCGTAAACAATGGCGAGACCTATGATCTAGACGCTAACTCAAGACTGCATTCACTGACACCAGAGGTGCTTGCGGCGATGGATTTCTTAGCGACAGGTATTGGTCAGGCGGTAACAGTGGAGTAGATTGTAAGAATTCTATAGGTACTTACTGCTCTATAGTTTCCTCCTCTTCTTCATCAAGCTTCTCTTTGATCTTCTCCTTTATCTTTTTAATGACTTTAAGTTCTAGCGGATCTGCGGCTTGATCCTTGAGTTGGAGCCATATCTCCTGTGCTCTTATAATGTCTGTATGGGCATAATTAAAAGCAGGATCACCATCTATCCAATCTCTTATATAGTCCATCCTGTTTGTGGTCAAAGGATGTGTACTGAGGTACTCAAGGCTGCTCCCTATTTCTTCGGTTATTTCTTCTTCTCCAGATTCCTCCATCAATCTTTTGAATAAATCTATCATAGCTTGGGGTCTGATTTTACTTTGCTTTAGATATTCTAAGCCTACCATGTCTGCCTCCTTTTCATGCTTACGCGAATTAGCCATATCATTTATGGCACTTGCATTTTCTAAGATCACAGAGGAAACCCCTGCCACATCTCCCGTAAGGACTGAAAGCAATAAATACCCTGTAATACTTCGTGCTAATTGCTTAAAAGAATGACGTTCATTGACATGTGCTAATTCATGACCCATCAGTGCCGCCAGTTCATCCCAGCATTCTGTCTGCCGGATCAAGCCCTCAAATACTACGATTTGACCTCCAGGTACCGCAAAAGCATTAACCATATTGTTTTTAGAATAATCAATGCGGATATTATAATCAGACTGAAAACCACAGGCATCAAAAAACTCTAAAAGCAAATCTGATTTAGCATCATCCTTATCTATGATATAAGACATGTTATTGTACATCACCTCACCCACTTTGGTTTCCACAGACAGAGGAACCAACTTGACAGCTTGCTCACCTATATACGGAGAGATGTGAAAAATGTAAGAGTAAATAACCAATCCCAGTACAGCAATACTTCCAAAGACCAGCTTAAGAGGAGAGGTCCTAGTAATGGTATGCTGGTATTTTTTGACGAAGGACTCATTTTGAAGAACTTCTTTCATAAAAACATCTACTCCCTCACCGGTCAACTCTAATCTCTGAAAAGGGAATTCGCCATAGCTCAAAAGCACCTTCTTACCCGTAGCAAAACTCTCTGTTCGTATTTCTTCACTATTCCAGAAGGCATTAATCTCAGTAGACTCTGGTGTACTAATAACTAAGCCCCCTCCTGATCGCACGACGGTGACTAGGTAAGGTTTAGAACTTTTACCATCAAAATATACAGCCTTCATTCTTAGGTCTTAGAATCCGAAATCAATATCTATAATATCCCCCATCTCGTCTCCAGTTGCGCCTCTGAAGTCTCCCTCTGACTGCTCCAGATTATCAAAATCAAACTCATCAGGTACCCAAGTATTTCTGAAGTACATTCTGAAAGTCCTCATTAGTGTCCAAGGAAAGGCCAAGCCCAAGGTAAATACTAGCATCACAAAATTAAGCATCAGTGTCTTCCAAGCTTCCCCACTTTTCAAGGAGGATCTCAAATAGCGCTGTTGCTCTCCATCATTGAGACTGGTATGATTAATCGTAAAGTTTACCCTATCCTTAATCCATACTGGAGAATACAAGAACAAAGTAATGTATGAGAGTAGTATCCCTACGAAGTTAATCCCGAAAAAGGAAGCACCATCTCCATGAAAATCCATTCTAATCTTACCTATTCTCGTATGCGAAAAAAGATACTTCATTAGTTTTACTCGCATCCAAGAAGCATATATTCCAAAGGTGATTAAAGTCAAGAGCAGCTGAGGTACAAATATCTTAAGGAACTCCTTGAAGTTACCTTCAAAAGTGAAAAAGATCCCACGCCAAGAGGTCCTAGTAATTCTATATCTCCACGTACCATAAATGGCAAAAGGAATAAGAATTATCAATAGTATATAGAATAAGATAATGAATATCCAAGCATAGGTCCACAAAGCCATCAGAGATAGACTTGCATAGAACCCAATAAAAATAAAATAGGCTATTACAAACCCCTTAAACATTTCTTTTCCAGTACCATTAAAGACAAACCTAGAGTCTTTAAACTCTGTCTCATTCCAGAGATATTTTCTGTAAGCTGCTTTCGCCCAGGGGTAATACAAACCAACTGTCACCAGGGTCAATACTACATTTAAGGCAACTATGCCGAAGTAGGTCGACCCTTGTCCATGGAAAGATAAATTAGAGTAACGAGGCTTTACAGGTTCTGGAGTAGCGTTATGATCTAGATGCTGTTCTTCTATCATGATTATAATTTAAACCTTAAGCTAAGGATTCATTTGTAAAAATGATAATTTATGAATGAAAAACTGGCTCAGCTATGTGGAAAAACGAGTCTAGCTAAGTTTAACGTACACAAAAAAGAGAGCAAATCCTGTCAGGAAAACCAGACCCAAATAGCTCAACACCTTCATCCCTAACGGTGGCACAGCAGCTTTGTCTATATACTTTTCTGTAACCAAAGTCATATTGGCCCATGCGACTAAAGGTGCAATCAGAAAAGAAATAGTTGTCGCGAGGTCCACTAAAATTTTAAAATGCTCAAGGAAGAGCGCAATCAGAAGAAAGGAGCCAACAGCTAGAACGAGTAAAGAAACATTGTAGAACTTAGAACTATCTAATGCTTCTGCGGCTTGACTGTCAGAAAGTAGAATCAGTTCGGAGGTTCGTTCTAGAGATCTTGCATAACCGTCAAAGATGGCGATACTCGTCCCAAACATGATAGAAAAAGCAGAAGCCGAAATAATGAGATAACTCCAATCCCCTATCGTCGTCGTATACAGATCTACTATCTGACTTGCAAAGGCCACACTACCAGTAGGCATAGAAACACCTGTACCATAAACAAGGTAGGCCCCCATAGTCACAAAGACGAGCGATAAGCCTGCCGCTATCCAATACCCCAAATGAAATTCTACCAGTGTCTCTTTCAGCGTCGGATGATAACCTGAGGTTTTTATCTTTTCTACAGTCCATAAACTATTCCAGGCACTTAGATCCAAGGCGGTAGGCATCCAGCCCATGAGCGCAATAATAAAAAGCACACCTGCTTCATCGAAGATATCTGGTGCTACAAATTCTAGCACCTTAGTTACTGGACCATGTACTAGCGTCAATACAAAGGCCAGCAGAGTGGAGAGAACCAGTATACCACCGATCAACTTAATGAGATTATCTAGGACACTAAACTTACCCATCAATAGGATGCTGCAACAGACAACAAATAATAACAAGGTCGGAAACAACTTAAATGCGGGCCACAAACTGGACAAGCCAAATAGGTTATCTAAAAAGCCCACAGTCACAACACCGACAGCCGCCATCACAAAAAACATGGAACAAATAGTGACTATGAAATATATCCACAGCGGTACCTTTCCTATCCTTTTGTAACCATCTATGACACTTTCTCCCGTGGCATTTGAATATCGAGAGGCATATTCGAAGAAAGGAAACTTAAATACATTGGCCGCTATGACTAGTCCGAACAAAGCAAAGCCATAATTAGCCCCTGCTCTTGTGCTCTGGACAAGATGAGAGACACCTATGCACGTGCTTGCAAATAATATCCCGGGTCCTAAAATTTTGCTCCAGTTCATGAACTAAAATTGTAGACCTAAAGTAGCAAAAATGTGAAACTAGCAGATTACTATCCCAGCACCTCAGTACTCTTTCGGTAGACTTGCCCTCTGAATCTATAACAAACTTCGTCACTTTCATCCTCTGTGATGAGTACTTCAAATTCGGCTGTCTTATGAGTGACATTGAGGGCTCTAGCCTCCGCGATGAGTATCATATGCTCCTTGGATGGTCTGGCATAGGTCATCATTCCATTAATAGAGACGGCGACTCTACCATAGGAATTGGCTGCGAAAGCAAAGGCACTATCAGCAAAGGCGAAGGCAATACCGCCATGAAGAATTCCAAAACCATTAAGCATTTCTTTCTTCACTGTCATCTGAATTCTACAATGGCCCTCCTCCACAATCAAAGGCTCTATACCCATCCATTGACTGCAATAGTCCTTAGACATCATCTTATCGTAAACTTCTTTTGCTAGGTTCTTTTCCATTATAGTGGAGATATGTAAGTATTATCAAGATAGTCACAAAATTGCCAAAACAAAGTAAACTAACCATTGTTAGTTTAGCTATATTTGAAATCAATAGATCATGCTACACCTATAAGTCCTAGATGAATACTAAAGAGAAACCAAAAACGAAGTCCAAGCCTGAAAATTCAAACAAGGTTTCTAAGAAAATTCTCAAAAAAGGCTTTCTAAAGCTATGTACTGCCAAGGCAATGACTGAACTCTATGAAGCCAATTTCAAATTGGTTTCCAAATATGTACATGCGACTTCTAGAGGACATGAAGCGATTCAGATCGCCGCAGGCTTACAGTTAGAGTCCTACGATTATGTCTTCCCATATTATAGAGATGACTCATTATTACTCTCTCTAGGCATGCAGCCTTATGAATTAATGCTGCAATTACTGGCTAAGAAAGACGATCCTTTCTCAGGAGGTCGTTCTTACTATAGTCACCCCAGTCTCAAAGATGCAAACCGACCAAAGATTCCACATAATTCTTCCGCCACAGGCATGCAAGCCATCCCTGCGACAGGTGTAGCTTTGGGATTTCAATACAAAGAACTATTAGGTATAGATGACGGCAATAATCCAGTTGTGATTTGCTCACTCGGAGATGCCTCAGTGACAGAAGGCGAAGTAGCCGAAGCTTTTCAGATGGCAGCCCTGAAACAGCTCCCGATCCTCTATCTGATACAAGATAACGGATGGGACATATCTGCCAATGCTGCCGAGACCAGAGCTCAAGATGCTGCTGGATATATCAAGGGCTTTCACGGCATTGATTGTTACAGTATCGATGGTGCAGACTTTTCAGAAAGTTATACTACTGTACAGAAAGCGATCAAGACCATCCGTAAAGAACGTAGACCGATTCTAATTCATGCCAAGGTACCGCTCCTTAATCATCACACGTCTGGTGTAAGAATGGAATGGTACAGAGATGATCTGGAAGAAGCAAGATCGAGAGATCCCTACCCTGTATTTAAAAACCAACTTATAGAAGCTGGAATTTCGGAAGCAGATATCGCTATGATAGAAGCCCAAGCCACTCTGGAAGTAGAGAATGATTTTCAGAAAGCACGAGCAGCCGATGACCCATTGCCTTCTGATTTGTTTACGCATGATTTTGCCCCGACTCCTATCACAGAAGAAAAAGGAATAAGAGCACCAAAAGGGGCCGACAAGGTTGTGATGGTGGATTGTGCCCTGCTGGCTGTAGAGGAACTGATGAAAGAGCACAAAGAGTGCTTGCTTTATGGTCAAGATGTAGGTGGTCGACTAGGAGGTGTATTCCGAGAAGCGGCGACACTGGCACAAAAGTTTGGAGACGAACGCGTCTTTAATACCCCGATACAAGAAGCTTTTATAGTAGGCTCTACAGTAGGTATGTCTGCTGTAGGTCTCAAGCCCATAGTGGAAGTACAGTTTGCCGATTATATCTGGCCTGGCCTTAATCAATTATTTACGGAGGTAAGCAGATCTTGTTACCTCTCTGAAGGAAAGTGGCCAGTGAGCATGATATTACGTGTTCCCATAGGTGCCTATGGTAGTGGTGGACCCTACCACTCGTCTAGTGTAGAGTCAGTACTAACTAATATAAGAGGAATCAAAATAGCCTACCCTTCTAATGGCGCAGATCTCAAAGGACTGCTGAAGGCGGCATACCATGACCCTAACCCTGTTGTAATTCTAGAGCATAAAGGTCTTTACTGGTCTAAAGTGCCGGGTACAGAAATGGCTAGAACTGTGGAACCTTCTGAAGACTATGTCTTACCTTTTGGAAAAGCACGAGTTGTACAGCAAACTCAGAATGAAAATACACAGGCCACAATTATTACTTATGGCATGGGAGTCCACTGGGCTTTAAATGCTACAAAAGATTTAAAAGAGCACGTCGAAATTGTAGATCTTCGGACTTTATATCCTCTAGATGAAAACACAATATTAGAGTCAGTCAGAAAAGCGGGTAAGTGCCTAGTCGTTACGGAAGAGCCTACTAATAATTCTTTTGCTAGAAGTCTAGCAGGAATGATTCAGGAGCAATGCTTCGAAGCTTTGGATGCACCAGTTATGGTTATAGGTTCGGAGAATATGCCTGCCATTCCACTAAATTCTACTTTGGAACAGACAATGATTCCTTCTGCAGAAAAAGTCAGAGCAAAACTAGACAGCCTTCTTGCTTACTAGAAGAAGATCTGCCTCGATGGCTTAATTATTTAAAAATATTTTTTTGCTGTAACTTGAATTCTCAGTGGATATATTGATGACATATAATCCTGCTGTCTCCACATCAAGATAAATTTCTTCAGATCCTATGATTTCCTGAGCCAAGATCCTATTTCCAATATTATCAAATAGAGAAAAGGACAAAGCTGCATTCTCCCAATTGATTATTGATAACAGATTCGCTTTAGATTCTATGAGGACGCCATCAGGTAAGTTATCATCAACCTCTATCTCCGACCCGATCGTTAATATTTCAGTAGTTGTTAATTCACAGCCATAGTAAGCCATCACTGTATAAGTTATTCTATGAAACCCTAAGCCTACTTCTTCTGGAAAAAACTGACCATCGACGACACCATTTCCTGACCACTCTCCTCCCGAGGGATATCCACCTGAGAGCAACATGACCCCATCTTCAATATTTAGCGCATCTTGATCTATGATAACTTTTACAGGTTGTACCTGATATTTATTTAGATCTGTAACTTTTATAGATCTCTCCCCTTCACCAGAATAATAAGCCTCCCATACACCATCACAGTCATCATCGGAGATCGCCACTTTGGAATCTTTCTCTACACTTATCTCATGGAGAGGATTATACCGTTCAAATTTTTCTTCATAGCTAGGTTCAGTTGCAGTGCCCACATTCTCATAATAATGAAAGGTACCCATCTGATTGCCTGAAAATAAATCATAGTCTCCATCCACATCTATGTCTATAAGATATGGAGAGGATTCGTATTGCATACCGCTTCCTTCATCACCACCTCTTACTCTGTACCCGTCAAGTGGATTATCGGCTCCTTTGCGAGCAGTAAGCTGAGGCTTCTTATCTGTACCTACATTTTCAAAATAAAGAAACCATCCTTGCTTTCCACCCACTATGCAGTCTTCATCACCATCATTATCAAGATCTGCCCAAGAATGCACTGCGTCTGTAAAACCCACCTCAAAAGAACCATCTAGTACAGATAGATCCATTGCTTTTAGTGGACTATCCTCCTCCAATTTGAATACAGGAAACTCTGAAGTTCCTTCATTCATATAGAGTTCTCTATCTGTAAATTCATCGCCTAATAAACTAAGGTCAAAATCGCCATCACCATCTAAGTCTGCAAAATCCATAGTTATCTCACTCCAATCAACTTTAGGCAATTGCTCTGCCCAGATCTCAGTATTGTCAGAGTACATTCCGTCTCCTTCATTTTCTAAGAAATAAATTCTGGAATCAGCGCCAATGAAGACATCCATATCTTCATCACCATCTATGTCTACCAGACTGACACTAAGATCTGTGTCTTCGAAAGTGTAATCGGTTAATGATTGCTGAGAAGTTAATGATGTCGTAACATATAGTAGGACTAGACTTACGACCGCAAGTGGATGAATTTTCATAATTAAGGTATTAAGGGTAAGATTCTGGGTATGAATAGCATTATTCAAGGATTAAGCCGATTGTGAGGCTTCATAGATGGATTTTTTATATCTGTCAGCTAGTTGTCATATAAAAAAAGAATGCTCTATATCCAGCCTTAACTAATAATGACTACAAAGCGCTTGTGATTTGAGATTCAGCTATTAGTTTTGCGCAGAAAATATATACCGATGAATAGTATAGAGGAATTCAAGAGCTTCGTCCAAGAAGTAGAATCTAGAGCAGCATACAAAAGACCGATTGCATTTGGTCTTGGTCTTAGAAAGCAAAGAAAGGATAAGACCTTAGAGGTATTCTATCCTCTGATTAATTTCGAGAGCAACTACGGCACAGCAGCCGTCCTCTACGATGCTGCAGGCTGGGAGACTTGCGAAAATGGTTTTGCTATACTTTCTAGGGCTGCGCTACAAGAAGCGCTGGGGAAGTTTCAAGCTTTTGAAGGCGATGGGCAAAAGCATGCTAATATAGATCTGCTAAAGTCACTCTGTACATCAGATCAGAAAAGTCATAGTTATCACGAACTTGATGTTATCTGCTACTTTTTATATGACAAGAACCAAGCAGTAGAAAATCCTGAAGAAGGATACTTCAAGACACAATGTCTATCCCAATTATTAGTAAAGCCACATGGTATAAACTGCTCTGGAATCTTTGGTAAAATGAATAATGTAGCCTGGACCAATAAAGGGCCACTACTCCCCGAAGATCTAGCCAGCCAAAAACTAAAGTGGACCTTACAAGGAGAAGAACTAGTCGTGAGCCACGTAGATAAGTTTCCTTACATGGTCAACTTTCATGTACCGAATGGCGTCAGGATAGTGCAGGGGTCTAAGGTCAGACTAGGCGCCCATCTTAGCCCTGGCACGACTGTCATGCCTGCTGGCTTTATAAACTTTAATGCAGGCACCTTAGGCAGTGCAATGGTAGAAGGAAGAATATCTGCAGGAGTAGTAGTTGGAGATAAAACCGATATCGGCGGAGGGGCTTCCATAATGGGTACTCTGTCTGGAGGCAACAAAAATGTTATATCCATAGGAGAACAATGCTTACTGGGTGCAAACGCTGGCACAGGAATTTCCCTTGGTGATGGTTGCACAATAGCTGCTGGCGTCTATGTCACTGCCGCAGCGAAAGTATCTCTCTATAATAAAGAGAAGCAACCCATAAACCTAAATGGTGAACTTGTAGAAGAGGGGCAAAACATTGTAAAAGGTGCCGACCTTAACGGTGTCAAGTATATGCTATTTATTCAAGACTCTCTTTCAGGCAAGATCATAGCTAGACCTAATACAAAAGTTATAGAGCTGAATGAGACCTTACATGGGTAAGGTATAGAGCTAAGTTATTGTCTAAGATGTGTGAGCACAAATTTCAAGTACTTTGCTCGCTTCCATATCGAGTTCTAGAAGAAGCTGCATGTAGCGGATTCTTTTGCACTTGTGACTTTCTTCCCTCTAAGTTTTTCTTATCTTAATATCCTAAAGTGCATCTTACTTTGGAATTAAGACCTAGAACCATGAACCCAGATGACCACATTCAAGACCAGCTAGCTTCCTTCGAGGAAAAAAGATTAGAACTGCTAGCCAAAAAGAATAAGTTACAACCACTCCTATTTTTAGTTCCTGTAGTAGTCCTTATCACTACACTAGTTCTTACAAGATTTCCGCCTATTGTAATCGGAAGCACTGCATTAAGCGTAGTCATTTCTTTTATGATTTACCACTTGAAAATCGGTAGATACTTTGATGAGTTAAAATCTGTGACAAGACTAAATCTCATAGAAAAATTCATGGCAAGCTATCATCCAGATGTCGAGTACAATTATCACCCCGAAAAACATAGTGTCAAAAACATTCTGGATTCAGTCAGTCTTATCAGCGCAGACAGATACAAAGAGGAGGATGTCGTCACCGGCATCTATAATGATGCGGATTTCTACTTTTCAGAAATTCATCTACAAGACAAGAGCACCGATAAGAATGGCCATACTGATTATGACACAAAGTTTAGAGGCATCCTATTTGACCTAAGACTACCAGGGCGCCAATTCCCTAAGACCAGAATCCAAAGCCAACGCAGACTCCTCCAGATGCTATTTAATGACTTTGTTCAAGATGAGGAACACGATTTCTGGTATGAGACTGAGGATGAACGAGCCTATCAGGAAACTATGCAGACCTTGCTTCCCTTTATCTCTCATCTCCGACACCAACAAGGAGACATCAGACTGGAGGCAGAGGGAGAAAGAATTACGCTGCTTATGGATTCTAAAATGAAGTTCCTTGATGACCCCAAACAGAGTCTTTCAAAACCACTCGATGGCATAGAATACAAGACCAAGCTTGCCCAACAGCTGAATACCCTGCTTTTCATTGTGGATTCCTTCGTTAATAACCTAGAAAACAATGAAATCGTGGAGAGATTAGAACTACAAGCCCTAGAAATGGCTGAACTCAGAGAAAATAAGCATTAAAGAGGGCGAAATCCACAATTTTAGTCTTACGTGACTAATATTTATATCTATATTTGGTCATCTACGATAATTGAAGACCAGGGCTAGAATATTAACCACAGTTATAAAAGCATTCAATGAGAAAGGCTATCACGCCTTTTCGTTGACCGAGCTGGCACATAAGTGCAAGATGAGTCGTGGAAATCTCGCCTATCATTACAAGGACAAGGAGGCCGTCTTAGATGACGTGTCCATGAGTATGACCAAAGATATAGAGAGATTCCGCAGACGGCGCATGGACTATCCCGCTTTCTATAATCTCAGTCTGGATATCAGAACCTGCCGCTACCTTCAGGAGCAGTATACTTTTATCTTCAGAGATATGTCCGTCTTAGAACATAAATCGATTAGACTGGTAATGAATGGCTGGAGTAAGGAAGTCCTAAAGAGCAATCTCAATGCCTTTACATATGGAATCAAGGTAGGCAACGTAAAACCGGAACCCTACCAAGGGCTCTATTATCAGCTCTCCCTGAATGCTTGGTTGCTGACCTACTATTGGGTGGCGCAAGAGGCCGTTAGAGAGATAGGAAAAGAAGAAGCAGAGGTGACAGTATGGAGTACGATCTACCCGCATTTTACTGAAAAAGGCATGAAGGAATTCATCGGATACTTTGGGGAGGACTTTCTTTCTAAATCTGGTATCCCGATTCAACAATACATAGACATAAAACATTTACTTTAAAATTATATACTCAATGCATTCAGCATATTTTACAGAAGAGCACAACCTATTTAGAGAAGGATTCAGAAGTTTCCTAAAGGCAGAGGTCGTGCCTCACCTAGACGAGTGGGAAAAAACTGGAACGATACCAAGAGACATCTGGCCTAAATTTGGAGAGATGGGATATTTTGGAATTCGCTATCCTGAAAAATATGGAGGACTAGATCTAGATATATTCTACCTCACTATCTGGCTAGAAGAAATGCAACGTATTAACTCTGGAGGATTTGCAGCAGCCATGTGGGCACATAATTATCTAGCGATGACCCACTTACTCAAAGAAGGCTCTGAGGCCCACAAAGAAAAATACCTGAAAGCGAGTATAGAAGGAAAAATGATCGGCTGTCTCTGCATCAGTGAGCCAGTAGGCGGTTCTGACGTAGGAGCCATGAGAACTAAAGCCGTATTAGAAGGTGACGAATATGTCATCAATGGCTCCAAGACTTTCATCACTAATGGCGTCTACTCTGACTACCTCGTCGTCATAGCCAAAATGGATATCGCAGATAATCCTAGAGCGATGGGAGTATTCCTAGTAGATAGAGATACACCTGGACTTAGTGCCTCTAAATTGGACAAGCTAGGTTGGAGAGCTTCGGATACCGGAGAGATCGCTTTTGACAATGTAAGAATTCCTGCCAGCAACCTCATGGGCGAACCTGGCAAAGGCTTCTACTACGTCATGCAACACTTTGCACTAGAAAGGCTCATCATGGGTATCAATGCACATGCACGTGCTGAATATGCTCTAGAGTACACCTTACAATATATGTCAGAGAGAGAAGCCTTCGGTAAGTCATTAGATAAATACCAAGCCCTCAGACACAGAGTAAGCGAGATGTACACCGAAGTAGAAATGTGCAAAACCTTTAATTATCAAGTCGCCGCTAATCTAGACCAAGGCACCTACGTCGTAAAAGAGGCATGTATGTCAAAACTCCAATCCACAAAAGTAGCAGACCAAGTTATCTATGATTGCCTACAGTTCTTAGGCGGATATGGATACATGGAAGAATACCCGTTAGCAAGAATGCTTAGAGATAGTAGACTCGGACCGATAGGAGGAGGAACCTCAGAAATACTAAAAGAGATCATTGCTAAAATGGTTATCGATAAGAAGAATTATAACAAAAGTGCATAGCTATTTTTTTTGATATTAAATTGTTAGATATAAGATATGAGTAGATTAGTTATGTGATATGAGTGATAAGTTATGAGTGATAAGTTATGAGTGATAAGATATAAGTGATGAATTATGAGTTAATAGCTACTCCAATTAAACCTTTGAACCTTTAAACCTCTGAACCCATTAAACCTCTGAACCTTTGAACCCACTAAACCCATTAAACCTTTGAACCCATTAAACCTCTGAACCTCTGAACCCACTAAACCCATTAAACCTCTAAACCCATAAAACCCTTGCACCCATTAAACCTTTGAACCCATTAACCCCACTAACCCCCAAAACCATCAAAAACCTTTAAACCAAAATACCCGTGGCAAAAAAAATAAACATAGACCATAGCAAGAACGAAGACGAAATGAAACTATCTGTCTCAGCGATGAAACGAAAGCTAGAAAAAGTCATGCTTGGTGGCGGAGAAAAGAAACTCGAAAAGCAGCGGGCCAAGGGGAAGATGACTGCTCGCGAAAGAGTCACCTATCTTATCGATGATGATTCTGAATTTATGGAAATAGGTGCTTTTGCGGCTTATGATATGTATCAAGAAGTCGGTGGTGCAGCATCAGCTGGAGTGGTGACAGGACTAGGGCATATCTCAGGGAGACTCTGTGTCGTCGTGGCTAATGATGCTTCTGTAAAAGCGGGGGCTTGGTTTCCGATGACGGCTAAGAAAAATCTGCGGGCGCAAGAAATAGCGATCGAAAACAGATTGCCCATTGTCTATCTCGTGGATAGCGCTGGTGTTTTCCTACCGATGCAAAATGAAGTGTTTGCCGATAAGGAGCACTTTGGTCGGACATTTAGAAATAATGCGGTGATGTCTTCTATGGGAATTCCTCAGATAGCTGCGATCATGGGTAGCTGTGTCGCTGGTGGGGCTTACCTTCCTATCATGTCTGATGAAGCCCTTATCGTGGAGGGGACAGGAAGTATCTTTCTGGCAGGTCCTTATCTAGTAAAAGCAGCTATAGGTGAAGATGTAGATAAAGAAACCTTGGGAGGCGCACATACTCAGACGGCTATCTCGGGTGATGTGGACTATAAATGCAAAGACGACAAGGAATGTCTGGATACCATCAAAGACCTCATTTCCAAGACTGGAGAAAGAGACAAAGCGGGCTTCGACAGAATAAAGTCTATCAAACCAGAATATGCAGAAGAAAAAATCTATCAACTATTCCCTGCAGATAGAGCTAAGCCGTATGATACAAGAGAATTACTCAAGACGCTGATAGATAAAGACAGCTGGACAGAGTACAAAGAAGAATATGGACAAACCATCCTTTGCGGCTACGCAAGAATAGATGGCTGGTCAGTGGGTATCGTCGTCAACAATAGACAAGTCGTAAAGACAGCCAAAAAGGAAATGCAGTTCGGTGGGGTAATCTATTCTGATAGCGCAGATAAAGCCGCTCGGTTTATCATGAATTGTAATCAAAAGAAAATCCCTTTAGTCTTCCTACATGATGTGTCAGGCTTTATGGTTGGTAGTAGATCAGAGCATGGTGGTATCATCAAGGATGGCGCTAAAATGGTTAGTGCAGTCTCTAATAGTACAGTACCTAAAATCAGTATCGTCCTCGGCAACTCTTATGGTGCTGGCAACTATGCGATGTGTGGCAAAGCCTATGATCCAAGATTTATTTATTCATGGCCGAGTGGACGTATCGCCGTTATGGGTGGAAAGCAAGCGGCTAAAGTACTGATGCAGATACAAGTGGCGTCTATGAAAGCCAGAGGAGAAGAACCGACAGAAAAAGAACAAAACGAGATCCTAGAAAGAATCTCCGCAAAATATGAGGCAGAAACTTCTCCCTATTATGCAGCGGCCAGACTGTGGACAGACGGTATTATAGATCCTGGCAAAACTCGTTTTACTATATCCAGAGCCATAGAAGCGGCTAATCATGGAGTAGTAGAAAAATTCAATGTAGGTGTCATACAGACCTAAAAGCATCGAACAAGTACTCCTACCAATAACTATAAATAAAGAATAGAATAATAATGAAAGAAAGCGTTAGACTGATAGAATGTCCTAGAGATGCTATGCAGGGTATTAACGCCTTCATTCCTACAGCAGACAAAGTCGCTTACATCAACAAAATTCTGAAAGTAGGCTTTGATACGATAGACGTTGGAAGCTTCGTATCACCGAAAGCGATTCCTCAGATGAGAGATACCAAAGAGGTACTCGCCCAGCTAGACCTAGAGAACACCACATCTAAGTTGTCCGTCATCGTTGCCAATAGAAGAGGTGCTCATGATGCTGTAGAGCACAAAGAAGTAAATTACCTGGGTTATCCTTTTTCTATCAGTGAGACTTTCCAAAAAAGAAATACTAATGCCTCTATAGAGGAATCCCTCCAGAGAGTCGCCGACATACAGGCCATAGCACTCAAGTATGATAAAGAATTACTCATCTACATTTCTATGGCTTTTGGCAACCCTTATGGGGATATTTGGAATGTAGAAATAGCGCAACAATATGTAGAAAAGTTGATTAGTATGGGTATCAATAGATTCTCCCTATCAGATACTATAGGTGTCTCTACACCTGAAAGCATCGACTATCTCTTTTCAAATCTAATACCCCACTTCCCTGCTGTCTACTTCAATGCCCATCTACATACGACCCCTGACAAATGGAAAGAAAAAGTCCATGCCGCTTACAAGGCAGGGTGCCGCAGTTTTGACGGTGCTATAAAAGGCTATGGCGGCTGTCCGATGGCTAAAGATGACCTGACAGGGAATATGCCTATGGAGAACATGATTGCTTACTTTGATCATCATGACATTCCTACTGGGCTGGATACCGAGGCCTTTGGAGTAGCCATGAAAGCCAGTGAAAAGGTATTTCATCTCGACGTCTAAACAAATAAGTTAGACAATCCTACTGCATTCACCTCCATTATCAATTTTCTCTATAGATTACAGTTACCCAAAATGAAAATTCTAAATACCCATTTCCATCCCGAAGTAACGACTCTAGAAAACAAAACGATTTTCAAAAGATTGGCCACTAGAAGTATTACGCTTAAAGGTGAGTCTATCCTACTCCTCTATACAGAAAGATATCAAGACTACAGCCTGCCCGGTGGCGGCCTAGATGCTGGCGAAGATATAATTACAGGCATGAAACGAGAACTGATCGAAGAGACAGGTGCTCAGAACATCTGCAATATCCAACCCTTCGGCGTATACGAAGAATATAGACCTTGGCACAAGCCCGACTTCGATATTTGCCACATGCTCTCCTACTGTTACACTTGTGACATCAGTGAAGAACTCGGGACTCCAACTCTAGAATCTTATGAAATAAAGAATGGCATGAAAGCCGTCTGGATTAATATACATGAAGCCATTGCCCACAACAAACAAACGATGGCTACTAGTCCTCAGCAAGGCTTATCGGTAGAGAGGGAGACTTATTTATTGGAGCTAGTTGTGGAAGGGATGAAGTAAGCTCATAGCATAAGTGATTTTCTAATGAGCCAAATACACCACTTTGACCTACTTTTGGCTGATTACATGGTCATAATCAGCCAAAAGTATACACATATGTATGTTTTTGGCTGATTATAGAGAATTGAGACTTAATCGAGCTGCTTTGCTTCTATTCAGTACTACTGTATCATCCCCACCACTTTCTTCAGCACAGGATTAGGATTATCTTTCTTCCATATCAGCTGAAGTGTCGTTCTACTCTTTATCTTTTCTAGTTCTATAAACTTGATGGCTTTGCTATAGCCTTGCTGCAGCGAGGTAGGGACGATAGAGATACCGAAGTGGTTCTCAACCAAACTGTAGATCGTATGTGCATGCACAGTCTTGTGAGAGATTAGCGGTGAGAAGCCACTGTCCTCGAAGAGTTGCATCACTTTATCATAATAGGAATGGCTATAGGACGCATCGAAGAGAATGAAGCTTTCATCTTTCAGTTGGGCGAGGCTCTTGAAGTTCCGTTTGGTGACGGGATGCTTTTTGGGAAGGACCAGCGAGAAGGTGTCCTGATGGACGGGATGTGCGGCGATGCCCTTCGGTAGACGATCTAGTCTTACGAAGCCAATATCTATGTCATGATTCAGGATACTATCTATCTGTAGCTGATTATCCATTTCTTTGAGATCGAAGAGAATCTTAGGCAGGGTCTTTCGGATATCTAGCAGGAGCCGAGGAATGACCTCATGCATGGCTGAGCCGACATAGCCAAAGCGGAGATTACCTTCATAGCCTTGCTGGATGAGCAAGCTGCTGTTCATCATTGTGTCGAGCTTACTGAGCCATTGGCCGAGTTCGGCTTGCAGATACTTACCGGCTTCTGTGAGCTCTACCTTTCTGTTATGTCTATCAAAAAGTTTCAGACCTGTCTCTGCCTCTAAGATTTTAATCTGTTTACTGAGTGCCGGCTGAGAGATAAAGCGCTTCTCTGCGGCCTGCTTAAAGTGCAAATCTTCTGCTACCGCCATAAATGACCTCAAATGCCTCAATTCTATTTGATAACTCATAGTTATTATTTATGAACTAAAACGATCTTAATGATTATCAAAAGTATTAATACTTTTAGAGATAACTACAAGAGATAATTATGGAATTTAGATATGGGCTCGACCAGCTCGACATAGATATAGTGCACGGCTTAGCAGAAGGCAGTATCATGGGTAGACTAGCTCCAGAAGCCATTGAGCAAATCAAGGCTTGCCGACAGAAGGTAGAACAGATGGTCGCCGCTGATAAAGCGGTATATGGCATTAATACAGGCTTTGGACCACTCTGCGATACACAGATCTCAGCAGACGAAACCAGTCAGCTCCAAGAGAATCTACTTATCACCCATGCCGTCGGTGTCGGTGCTCCGATAGACAGCCGACTCTCCAAGATCATGATGATCTGTAAAGTCCATGCCCTGAGCCAAGGTTACTCAGGCGCTAGACTAGAACTGATAGAGCGCATTCTCTATTTCATAGATAATGACTTACTGCCTGCAGTACCTTGTCAGGGTTCGGTAGGCGCTTCAGGAGACTTAGCACCGCTGTCACATCTTTTTCTACCCTTACTAGGAGAAGGGGATTTCATCATGGACGGTCAGCTCGTACCTGCTAAAGAAGTACTAGCACAACACAACTTAGCTCCGCTAACCCTCGCAGCTAAAGAAGGACTGGCCCTTATCAATGGGACACAGTTCATCTTATCGCATGCCATCAGTGGCTTACTAAAATTCCGCTATCTGCTCGACCTTGCTGATGTCTCTGGGGCGATGAGCCTCGAAGGTTTTCAGGGTGGTGCTTCACCATTCAAGGCAGAGTTGCATCGCATAAGACCTTTTCCAGGAAGTATAAAAGTCGCAGAACGATTACGTCAACTGTTAGATGGTTCTCAGAACCTGAATTCACATACAGATTGCGAGCGAGTTCAAGACCCCTACTCTATCCGCTGTATGCCGCAGGTGCATGGGGCCTCTAGAAATGCTTATGCTCACTTACTAGAGTTGGTGACTATAGAGATGAATGCAGTTACGGACAACCCTATCATAATAAGTGCTGAAGAAGCCATCTCTGGTGGTAACTTTCACGGGCAACCGTTAGCGATGGCACTGGACTATGCTTCTATTGCAGCTTCGGAATTAGGTAATATTTCTGATCGTAGATCTTACTTACTGCTCGAAGGACTCTATGGCCTACCTCGTCTACTGACCCGAAGCGGAGGTCTGAATTCCGGCTATATGATACCGCAGTATACGACAGCGGCTTTGGTAACAGAAAACAAATCACTGTGCTTTCCTCCATCAGCGGATAGTATACCTACGTCACTGGGTCAGGAAGATCATGTCTCAATGGGGAGTATCTCTGGGAGACAGTTTTGTCAGATATTAGGTAATGTAGAAAAAATCCTAGCCATAGAACTCATGTACGCAGTCCAAGCAATGGACTTCCGTAGACCGAATACCTTCTCCACTATCTTAGAAGAAAACTACAAACTCATAAGAGCTCAGGTCCCTATGCTAGAAGACGACCGCATCCTCAAGGATGACATCAACAATATTGTAACTCTAGTAGAAAACCAAGCTATCACAGTTAATATCTAAATTATGAATTTCAAAGAAGAAATACTTCAAGGGCTACCCTCACAACTTCCACCAGCGAGACCTTATGCAGAAGGCATCAACAGAGCTCCAAGAAGAAAGGACATACTCTCCCCTGAGGAAAAAGTATTGGCTATAAGAAATGCCTTACGCTATTTTCCTAAGGACTGGCATGAAGAACTGGCGGCAGAATTTTCGGCAGAACTCAAAGCATACGGAAGAATCTATATGTATCGCTTTAAGCCCTCATATGAGATCTATGCTAGACCGATAGCAGACTATCCAGCAGAAAGTCCACAAGCAGCAGCCATCATGCTCATGATACAAAACAATCTAGATCCTGCCGTCGCGCAGCATCCAGAGGAACTCATTACTTATGGAGGCAATGGTGCTGTATTCCAAAACTGGGCACAGTACCTACTGACGATGCAGTATCTTGCTAGGATGACAGAATCACAGACTCTACATATGTACTCGGGTCATCCGATGGGCCTTTTTCCTTCATCCAAAGATGCCCCTAGAGTGGTCGTCACTAATGGTATGATGATCCCTAATTATTCTAAGCAAGACGACTGGGAGAAATACAATGCCCTTGGCGTCACCCAATACGGGCAGATGACGGCAGGCTCCTACATGTACATCGGGCCACAAGGAATCGTCCATGGTACCACGATTACTGTCATGAATGCCTTTAGAAATATTCTAAAAGAAGGAGAAACCCCAGCGGGTAAGATCTTCTTGACTGCAGGACTCGGAGGTATGAGTGGGGCTCAACCTAAGGCAGGTAACATTGCAGGTTGTATCACTGTCTGTGCGGAAGTTAATCCTAATGCAGCACAAAAAAGACATGAGCAAGGCTGGGTAGATATTCTGATAGACAATCCTAAAGACCTAATTACTACTGTAAAAAAAGCACAGTCAGAAGCTCAAGTAGTCTCTATTGCCTATATCGGCAACATCGTAGAAGTATGGGAAGAATTTGCTCAGCACGACATCTTTGTACACGTCGGCTCTGATCAGACTTCACTGCATAACCCTTGGTCAGGTGGATACTATCCTATTGGTTATTCTTTTGAAGAAGCTAATGAGATGCTTACTTCAGAACCAGAAAGATTTAAATCTGAAGTACAAGATACCTTAAGACGTCATGCGGCTATAGTCAATAAGCATACTGCACAAGGCACTTACTTCTTTGATTATGGCAATGCTTTTTTATTAGAAGCTTCTAGAGCCGGCGCAGAAGTAATGGCAGAAAATAACATAGATTTTTGTTACCCCTCTTATGTGCAAGACATCTTAGGCCCTATGTGTTTTGATTATGGTTTTGGACCATTCAGATGGGTCTGTTCTTCAGGCAAACCAGAAGACTTAGACCATACTGATAGAATAGCAGCCGAGGTACTAGAAGAAATAATGGCCAGCTCTCCTCCAGAAATAAAACTGCAGATGCAGGATAATATCACCTGGATAAAAGATGCAAGGCAAAACAAACTAGTGGTCGGCTCCCAAGCTAGGATCCTCTACGCGGATGCAGAAGGTCGAAGTAAAATAGCACAAGCCTTCA
>CAKZVK010000160.1 GCA_937921825.1 uncultured Saprospiraceae bacterium | reverse complement strand
CCTCTCCAATCAGTAAATTCATTGGGCTCAAAATCATCGTCGTTTCTCGGATCTGGATCAAAAAGATCAAGATAACCAGAAGTTCCCAAAGTGGGTGTGTTTGCTGGATACTGATCCATATGAATTGCTACGACTCTTGGCATATCACAAGCTTCCAGATCAGGAAACCGTACTGCCATCGATTCTAGCGCAAAATTCCAGGTGTCAGCCATCAGTTCAATATACTCTTCGGGCATATCTATGTAACTTGGTATCCATACGACGAAGTCTGTAGTCTGTATACAATCGTTACTATTGCTTTTCAAGAGTTTGTTTGCTGCTCTTTGGGCAAGCATTTTCTTGTTTCGGGCATGGAAGCCTTCTGAAGATTTTACTTGCTTTTTGATAAGCTTGATAGTCGCTTCATCTAAGTGAAAGCCACCACAGGTACATGATGGACCATGAGAGTTGGTTGCCTCGACTTGGTCGAACAATACTTGTAACTCCTGTGCATCAATGTACTTTTGTTCTTGTGCGACACTAGGTGAGGCACAGAACGCGACAAAACATGCCGCCATTACTATGTTAAAGATCTTCTTCATAAGAAAACTAAGTTGATAATTCGAAAGTCCTTCAGTCTATGACTGGCTAGAAAAACTTCAAATCAACTTTATCCCAATTGAAAATGCGGTATAAAAGTGAGGCTTTGCAGGTGAAATGCAGGAAAAACCTTGTGAGATACTTTACTGAAATGCTCAGGTGAGAATCTGATACATGTCTTACCTTTTTACAATATTCTGTATTTCTTTTTTATAAGTCCTGCCCATTTTAAGTTCTACGCCATTATCGAGTCGTACCTTATCAGAATTGACCCATTCTATCTGATTGATATTGACCAGTGTCGATCTGAATATTTGCACAAAAGGATATCCTAACTGCTCTTTGATATGCTTCAGCTTCCTTTCTGTCCATAGGCTATTATCCTTAAGATGGATTCTTATGCCTGGGTCTTCTGCCTTGATATAGTACAGATCAGAATAGTCCAGCACATAATGTTTATTCATTGAGGTTATGCTGATCTCCTTTTTCTGTGGTATGGGGGTTCTAGCTAGTTTTTCCTGCAATGATTCATTAAGTGCTACGAGTTCACTTTTTTCAAAAATCAGCTCTGTTTTTTCTGTTTCCAGCTCAGAGGTCTTGACAGTAAGCTCCTCTTTTTCAGAGGTAAGTTTGATGTTTTTACTTTCTAGAGCTTTGTTCAGCTTCATCTGCAATCTTTGGTTCTTATAGAAAAGAAATGCAGACAAAATCGCGAGCAGTGTTGCTCCTAGTAGCATCTTATCGAAGTAAGGCTCTCGGGTAAGACTGTTATTCACAGAGAATGATGCAGAATTGATCTGAGATTCTATGTCTGTATTCAATATTTTGGCCTTGACATTTACGACATACTCACCTGAGGCAAGCTTCATCAGCCTGGCTTGGGCACTTTTATTCCAGCTACTCCATGGACCATCATTTATACTATAGCTATAGACTAGTGGGCTGGAACTCACTGAAGATATCGGTTCGAACTCTACGATGATCTCTTCTGCATTTTTAGAGGCTCTGATTGTATGAGAAGAATCTACTCTGCTATGATTGATCTTTGTGATCGATACTCTTGGTGTAGTCATATCATAGCTAAGATCATTTGGGTCAAAAGAGATCAGGTTAGTAGTCGTCGTTATCCATATGTGCCCTTTACTATCCTCATAGAAGCCATTTTGTCCACATTGAATACCTCTAAAGCCTTCTTTGAGTCCAAATAGCCTGGATCGATAAACACCGTCCTTTTTTAATAAATTCAAATCGACCATTACGATTCCGTCTAGAGTACCAAGGAAATATTTGTCAGCAGATCCTTGTATTATCGAACTTACATTATACTGGCTTAGCACTTTGATGTATACAAACGTGTCTTTATCCTTATCATAATATGAAACACCTTTCTTACCACCTATCCAAAGGGTGCCTTCCTTGTCTATGAGAGAGCAGGTGGCTCCCGACTGAGGTTGATTTGACTTTGTAAAGTCATAATTTTTTATGCGTTCTGTTTCTGGCTCATATCTCGATATGCCTGTTGTACTGCCGAGCCAGTAATGTCCATTGTCATCTATCTGGATATTGAGTATACATCGGTGTTCGATAAGACCTCTATCTATCTTAGTCAAGAGATTGTAGTCTTTATCTAATATCTCTATCCCAGGGCACACAGCGATTACTAGTCTACGGTCACGTGCCGTATCTACTTCTGTATACAGAACACTATGCGTACCTCTTCTCGCCTTTGGATACCTATGGTGGAGCTGATTATCTTTCATCTCCATCAGTCCACCGAGGTAAGGTATTATCGTCTTATTATTTTCATATGGGCTTGGATGATAATAAGTTCTATCTGTTATTCTCAAGTTCCCAGGTGGTAGCTTAGAAACAAAAGGTACGTTATCACCATTTATAGTTCTTATCCCATTACCCCACGATCCCACATGTATCTTTTGATTCTCATCTTCAAAAACAGACCATGCATAAGGGAACTCCTCTTCTGGGTAATGTATAAACTCAGATTCCTTTATGACCAAGAATCCTTTATCAGTACCTACGTAATAAGTACTTGCTCTTTCTGTGATAGATAGAAAGTGATTATAGCTTTTGCTGATATCACTGAGAAGTTTGACGATTCTTCCTTTATGATTTAGGATTAAATCTTCTCTATTAGCTAAGGCCATAGAGTAAGGCAGCCCTTTCATTATTGAGGTATCTATACTTGATTCACCATAGCCATACTGGGTAACCTCTTCCGTTCTATAATCCAAATAGAGAAAATGCTCTCCATCAGGCGTTTGGGATACACAGTTTATACCAGGTGTATGATCGTATTGATGTTTTGTATTGATGTCTAATCTGAAAACAATAAATGTTTTATTTTTTGGAAGATTCTGTTGATTGGCTTTCTTGAGATAAGTGTATACTGTATCAAAAGTTGCATTTTTATATTTGACTATGTAGTTTTCAGTACTCGCATATATCTCTTGATCTGTATGATCCATCGAGTAATTAGTTAGGTTCTCAAACCGCGCCTCATTGAGGTATTCTTTAGGAGATAAGAAGTTGAGGTTGTGATATATAATTACCTCCTCTCCCCATTGTAACCAGATGGCATCATTCCAGTCAATGACCATTCTAGAGAGGTAGTTATGCTTGAAAGAGTCTGGCACTTTCACTTTTTCAAAATCACCATTTTTATAAAAGTACAGATAGCGACCACAGTCTATAATTATAGTGCCATCACGGTATTGGTCTATACCTATAGCGTAGTCAGGTCTTGACTCTATATCTTCAAATCGATCAAAGCTCTCTCCATTAAAAGTGCAGACCCCTGCCCTAGTGGCTAGCCAAACTTTTCCGTCAGATGCTACAAACACATCATTGACCTGCATTTGCTTTAGACCATCGTGAATTGTGTAATGTTGGATATTCCAGTTGTCTATTGGGATATCTGATATCTGGACTTTCTGAGCAAAGAGGCTATTGTAACCAATAAATACAAAGAAAAGTAGTACTTTCTCAAGCATAAATTCTTAAATGTAGGAAAACACAGCAACTTCACAAGTTAAAATCAATGTTTTGTAACCATACAAGAAACAATACAAACTTTGTGCTTAGTGTTTCAGATACCGCAGCACAAAGTCGACCTTCCCACTCCAGGAAGGCAGGGCCTTGTAGGGGCGACTCAGAGCTGTTATCCGAGTGAATAATAATACTAGAAAAAATCAAGCAATCTGATCAAAGGAACACCATCATAAAACACTATAATATATCACTCCATAGCTCCTTCGTCATGACGGAGGATATAATTATCCGATATAAGTCACTTTCTGGTTAGTATTTATATCAGGACACTTTGTTATCTTGAGCGCCTTAGGAACTACGCTAAGGAATGTCGGAACCAAAGAAACATAAGGGCTTAAGATGGATTGCATATTTGCTATGGATACTCCTTATCATAGCCTTTGTAGTTCCCGCTCGATTTATAATATCCACCCTAGATGAAGACTTACCCAGTTTCAAAGACCTCGAAGATCCCGTGTATGATGAAGCCAGTATCATATATGACATCAATGGAGAGGCTTTTGGGAAGTACTACGTTGAGAACAGAGAAAACATAAATTTTGGGGAGATTAGCCCCCTGATTGTTAATTCACTCCTTTCTACCGAGGATATAAGATTTCATTCTCATTCAGGAATCGACCTTAGGGCATTATTCAGAGTAGCATTCAAGACAGTCCTTCTAAGAAAAGAAAGCTCAGGTGGAGGAAGTACCATCTCACAACAGCTCGCAAAGTTACTTTTCAAAAGACCAAGCTTGAGGAACAAGACAAAGTTTGAAAGAGCAATTGTACTTGTTAGAACCAAAGTGACTGAATGGATTACAGCGGTAAGACTAGAGAAGAGTTACACTAAGGAAGAGATCATGACCATGTATCTCAATAAATTTGAATTTATCAACGGTGCTCATGGCTTACAGGCAGCAGCACAGACTTACTTTGGAAAGGACCAAGCAGACCTCAATGTAGAACAAGCAGCACTCCTCGTTGGTATGCTGAAAAATCCTAGTCTTTACAATCCCCTCAGGTTTCCAGAAAATGCGACTGTCAGAAGAGACATAGTCTTAGATCAATTGAGCAAACATTTTGACGTAGCAGGCTTAGGGATAGACACTATCACGGGCAAGCTTGTAGACATGTCTAACTTCAATAGAGAATCACACGATACAGGACCAGCACCTTACTTTAGATCTGAGCTGACTAAATGGCTCCGCAAACTTTTCGAAAAAGAAAATATTACAAAAGTTGATGGTACACCATATAATATCTACACAGATGGACTGAAGATTTACACAACTATAGATCTTAACTATCAAGTACATGCTGAAAGAGCCGTGAAGGAACATATGAAGTGGCTACAAGATAGATACTGGAACGTATGGAAGAAAAAAGACCCTTGGACGTTCGAGGCAGATAGTTTGCAATTAGAAATCAGAAAGAAAACCCTAAATAGAAAAATCAAGGAATCAGAACGCTATGTCAAACTCCATGACGAATTCTTAGGCCAAGTAAAAAGCACGGCTCAAAAAAAATATGGCAACATAAAACTCAACGAAAATATCCTTAAGACTCTAGTGGACATAGAACGCAAACGTATTAGTTGGTCAGGAGCCACATCCAAGAGTATTTTGGGCGCAAAAAATATTGATACATATAGAAAACTAGTCAGCAATAAAGATCTCTGGCCAGAACTAAAACAAAAATACCTAGACCTCCAGTCTAACTATAAAGAAGTCTTTAACACCAAGATTCCTATGCAGGTATTCGCTTACAGTGAGGATGGCTACAAAGAAGTGGAGATGAGTCCTATTGATTCGGTCCGATACCACAACCAACATCTACAAGCAAGTATCTTGGCTGTACATCCTAAGACAGGACATATCAAGGCTTGGGTAGGAGGACCTGGTTTCTCACATTTCAAATATGATCACGTTAATTCTCGAAGGCAAGTTGGATCTACTATCAAACCCTTTGTGTATGCCACCGCAATTAGTCTTGTGGGACTTTCACCTTGCCAAGAGTATGATGATATCCAGTATACGATTGCCCCGGGAGATGCTAACTTCCAAGTAGCCGAAGAGTGGTCGCCAAGTAATGCTAATGAAAAATTCACAGGTAACCCCTATAATCTATACCAAGGTCTACTCTACTCTAAAAACTCTATAACCATTAAGCTTGTAAAAGAAATGGGCAATGTAGATGTAGTGATAGACATGCTAGACAATGCGGGCATCAGTAAGGACAATGTGCACCCTAATGGCCAGCCAGTCATTCCTAGAGTACCCGCTATCTCCCTAGGTGCCGTAGATCTTACGTTGCATGAAATGGCTGGTGCCTATACTGCCTTCGCCAACGGTGGTAGATATACTGAACCTATCTTCATTTCCAAAATAGAGGACAAATCAGGCAAAGTGATCTATACAGGAATCCCTGAATCTAAGCAAGCAATAAATCCTCTCTATAATGGTGTCATGGTAGACATGCTTAAAAACAACGTCGGTGGCGGATATAAGCTGGGAGTAAAAACAGAACTTGGAGGCAAGACAGGAACAACTAACGATTATTCAGATGGGTGGTTCATGTCTATAGCTCCAGACCTAGTTACAGGAGTATGGGTAGGTGGTGATGACAAATGGATCAGATTCCTAACCTTGGATGATGGACAGGGTTTTGTAATGGCTAGACCTATAGCTGAAAAGTTTCTTAAGGGTATAGAAAAGGACTCCTTAGCTGACTTTGATACGGAAGCAAAATTCCCTACCCCACCTATTGGGTATTTAGATTTAGTGGACTGCGAAAAGTATAAACAAAAATCCGTAGAGGAAGAGCAAACTGAAAACCAGCTCAGCAAAAGATCTGATGAATTCGATAATGAATTTGAAGATCTAGAAGATGAATTTTCCGAAGAGTTTGAAGAAGAATTTGATGATGAGGAACAGAATACTATCTCTGATGAAGAACCAAAACCAGAGGCAGCCACTGAAGAGACTGAATTTGAGGATGAATTTGAAACAGAGGAACCAACTTTAAACTCTGACAGCAAAATAGACACCTCTAAGTCTGCCAAAATAAAAGAAAGCATAAAAAAGAAATTGAAAAAGAAAACAGGAGGCAACGGTAACAACTAGCCCTCTTTCAATAAAAAAAATTACACATGTTATTACAAGGAAAAACAGCACTCATTACAGGAGGCACCAGAGGAATAGGTAGAGGGATAGTAGAAAGGTTTGTAAAGGAAGGGGCTAAAGTTGCATTTACTTACAGGTCTTCCTCTGCGGCAGCAGATGAAATAATTGCAGCTATGGAGGCTGGTGAAAATCTAAAAGCATTCAAGTCTGATGCTAGTAATTTTGAAGCTGCAGAAGAGCTGGTAAAAGCTGTAATGGCGGAATTTGGCAAGGTCGATATTCTTATCAATAATGCCGGCATCACTAAGGACACCTTGATGCTAAGGATGGGTGAAGATCAATGGGATGACGTGATAGAGGTCAACCTCAAGTCAGTGTTTAATCTCACCAAGCATATCCTCAAGCCGATGCTCAAAAACAGAGGAGGTTCTATCATTAACATGTCTTCTGTTGTCGGTGTATTTGGAAATGCGGGGCAAGCTAACTATGCAGCTTCTAAAGCAGGCATTATCGGATTCACAAAGTCTATCGCGAAGGAAGTAGGATCTAGAAACATAAGATGCAATGCAATTGCACCTGGATTTATCGCAACAGAAATGACCGATGAGTTAGACGAAAAAGTAAAAGAAGCATACACCTCTAGCATTCCACTCAAGAGGTTTGGAACTGTAGATGATGTCGCTGATGCTTGTGTATATCTTGGTTCTGATATGTCTACTTATATATCTGGGCAGGTACTAAGTGTATGCGGTGCTATGAACACTTAGAAAGAAATTTCTAGTTCGCGTTTTACTTTACCAAGGCTATAATTCCTCATAGTTCTGATTCTATCGGAAAGATTCATTATGAATCTTATTACATTTAGTATTGATTCTTTTTCTTTCATTCTAAGTTGAAAGCATGATGCGTATTCTCATTCTATTCTTTATTATCATTTCACTACCCAGCTGTAAGAAAAAGCTAAAAGTAATTCCTATCTCTAGTTTTGAAAATATTGTAAAACTAGAAGAGGCGCTTGGTTACGAAAGAACCTGTGAAGACCCGCTTAATTATGCCCCTGATGAATATACAGAAACGAGAACTATAAGAGTAAATGTACACTTCTTGAATGACCTAGAAGGAAGAGCAAATTTTTCTCTAGCAGAGGGTAAGGAATACTTTGGAAAAATGCTAAGAAACTCTAATAAGCGACTTGGCGAAAACCAAAAGATGAACCTACCTGTTGGGAATGATACACCGGTTTTAGACCCCTCTTTTAGATACAAGATTGTTGGGATAAGCAAAGAGGACGATGGATTCTATTCTCATAGAGACTCTGTACACTACTACTTTATGAACAAGGGTCGAAAGAAAAACAATTACAGCAAAGCCGTAACTAAAAAGTATGCAATCAATGACGATAAGATTCTTAATATTTTTTCTATCTCACATCCCCAAGACAGTCTAGAGTCAAAAACATATAAAGCCTTTGGGACAGGGATAGCCCTAGGTAATTCATTAAAAATATCTGGCATCTATTCTAATAGAACTACGAAACCTTGGGGCTTTGCCACCTTAATGAATCATGAAATTGGACATGTACTCGGACTAGCCCATGCTTGGACCAGATATGATGGCTGCGATGATACTCCTGTACATCCTAATTGCTGGGATAAAAATTCTCCGCCACCTTGTGACGGCACTCATTCCAATAATGTAATGGATTACAATAATCAACAGATGGCATACTCACCTTGCCAACTAGGCAAAATCCATAAAGGATTTAACACTATTGGAGCACGAACAAGAGGATTAATTTTCGAAGATTGGTGTAAGCCAATCTCAGACGAGCAAATAATTATATCAGATCATCTAGAATGGAAGGGACACAGAGACCTAAGAAAAGATATCATTATAAAGGCTGGTGGAATACTGCACATACATTGTAGGCTATCGCTTGCAGCAGACCGCAAAATTATTGTCGAAGAAGGAGGACAACTTCACATTCACCAGTATGCTAAACTTCATAATAGCTGTGGAGACAAGTGGGGAGGTATAGAAATTCATTCAAGAAAGGATACTGAAGATCAACTTTTCATCTATGGCAATGCAAAAATTGAAGACCTAACTGAAAGCTCTTCCATTCAAAGCAAAGTGAAGCTGTAATCCAAATTGACAGTTAAGCGACACTTTAGATGACAACTAAGCGACACTTAAAACTTACCGTTAATTAAGAAGCATTCATATGAGAAAACCTTGCGAGCTAGGACAGGAATGTAAACTAGGTTGCAGAAATTTCGTACTTGTAGAGACTCTGTAATCCTCCTGTAGTAGAGCAGTAACCATTTTCAATTGATTACATCCTTGATATGCCTGCATATTTGTAGTAGGAAATTTTAAGGGTGTTTTAATAAAAGAGCCGATCAAAAAGTTGATGGGCTCTTTTTCTTTTTGATGAGTCTTACTTTGCTTCATCACTAGAGTACTCAAAGCCATCTATAACACCTTTCTTTAGTACAGGGATTCCATCTTTCATCCACACAGGAAGAGGTTCTCCTTTTAGGTAATGATCAAAGAATTGTTCCATCCTTCTATTGAAATCTAATCGGTTCTGTTTCTTCACAGGCCAGTGCGGTTCATCATTATAATTTAGCATCCAGGCAGGCTTGCCCAATCTTCTTAGCCCTACAAAATATTCTATCCCTTGATACCAAGGTACCGCCCCATCTTTGTCATTATGTAAGATCAGCACTGGAGTATTTACTTTATCTAGTTGGAAAACTGGGGAATTATAGATATAGAGGTCAGGTCTTTCCCATAGGGTGGCACCTATCCTACTCTGAGTCCTCTCATACTGAAACATTCTACTCATACCACTGCCCCATCTTATCCCACCGTAAGCACTTATCATATTCACTACTGGAGCACCAGACTCCGCACATTTAAATCTGTCTGTCTTAGTCAGGATATATGCAATTTGATATCCGCCCCAGCTGTGTCCTTGTAGACCCATGTTTTGCTCATCGATATATCCTTCTTCTAGCAACTGATCTACACTAGACATAATTGCCTCATAACTACTTTCGCCTGGATAACCATCTTTATAATAGATATCTGGATTAAAGACGACATAACCTCTATTCGTATAATAGGTGTAATTAATGGTAGACCTGTGAGCATAGGGAGCGCGATGTCTATGCAGTCTATCAGAAGACTTCTCATAGAAATTCACAAGTAATGGATACTTCTTTTGAGGGTCAAAGTTTGACGGCTTAGCAATAAGTGCCTTGCGCATGATGCCGTCAGCATCTCTCCAGTCATACAGCTCTATACTTCCCCAATTGTATTCCCCTTGCTGAGGGTTAGCATCAGATACTTTCTTATGTTTTGAAAATCGTATATCACTCAGAATCAAGTCTGGAAAAACATCAAAAGACTCTTTTGTATAAATTAGCTTGTCAGACTCTTTCGATTTTTTTATGTTGTCATATTCGAATGCGCCCTTGACTAAGGAATTGAGGTCTCCGTTTTCCAGATTTAAATAAGCTAGACCAGAAGACTTGTCATCAAAGTTAAGATACTCTACTAATATCGTAGTGTCGGTAGGGAGTACCTGTATTTCCTTATCGAGACTTACATAGCGATATCGAGTATTCTGCTCCCGACCTTTGGTGATTCTTTTGGGCTTTTTCTTACCCGTAATATCTAACTTCCAAAGGTCATAATGATCATAGAGAATACTCTCACTATTATCTGACCAGGCAACCGTACCACTTGGTCTAGGATGCATGGGTCTATCATTGAGTTCATCAAAATGAGTACCCGAAGTAAGTTTATAAACTTTCAGAGAATTGACGTTTTGACTATACCAGCTTGTATCGCTTCGTGAGTACCATGTAATATATTCTCCAGTAGGCGATAACCTTGCTCTACTCGCTCGCCTACTTCCTAATAATTTCTTCTGACCACTTGCAAGATTTATCAAATAAGTATCATAATACTCTGTTCCTTCCCAGGAAAGAAATTTCTGATACATCTTATTATCATACCCTATGATATGCTTCTTTGTAGTTTTTGCATCCACCCTGACATCAGGACAGGATTCATCTGCCAGCTGGATTGCTTTCTTATTAGCTATATCATAGAGAGCTAAATACGTTTTCTTACTATCTCTGTCTTTTCTATTTTCTTGCTGCGTATGCAAGAGGCCGTCTTCATAATGCCATATTTCTAGATTGACGATTTCTTCATCCAGAAGAGTACTATCCTTTTGAGCAAGTATAGGAGCTGTCCCAAAAACCAAATCACCAGACTGCTCTAAAAAATACGGCTGTTGATTTTCGCTTACCTTCCAGCCTTCTTCTAAGAACTTCTGCGACTTATTAACTACAGACTCGGCAGAACTTTTATTACTAGAAAGAAAGAGCTCATAAGAAATCTCTTTTTGATCAGTCGTATCTCTGTTTCCTAGGAAGGCCAGTTGCGACTCCTCCTTATTGAAGGCAAACTTTGTATAGTCCCCTTCGTCAGATATGACAGTATGAATTTTATCTCTCGTCGCATCATACAAGAGCACTTTATCATTGCGAATAGAATCTTTTCCTGTGGTATGAAAAACCAATTTTCCTTTATCTGACCATTTATACTTTTTTACAAAAGGAAACACTTTAGACTTATTGCTCTTCAGGTTTTTGAAGATTAGCTTGGATCCATTCTCCTTATTCTCATCCTTCACCAGGGTACTATCCTTTTTCATTTTGCGATCCGCTAGTTTAAATGCCACTACTCCACCATATTCCTTACTGAGGCTATAGCTTTCTACATTCGGAATGCGCTCGATACGATTAGTCCTGAGATTGAATACACATAAGGTGTCCTTTGGCAGATCTGATTTTTTGACCTTTTTTCTTTTGAGTGCCTTTAGGGAATCAGTATGCGCGGTAATTTTCATGACTGCAAACTGCTCGTCATAGTCTAGTGACATTGACTTCACTCTTTCAAACTCAAAATCTTCCCCGCTTCTTGTATTGTAGATATGAGCAACACTAGCCCCCTTTTCATTGGTCACTCTGTAAGAAACCCAATTGCCCTGATCAGAAAGCTGCACATCCTCGATCTTGTTCCATAGTTCATAGACCTCAGGTGTCATTGTCTTTTTTTGAGCATTGAGGACAGAAGTGATAGAAATATAGAATATTATAGTGTATAGAACTTTCATTGGTTGGTAAGTTTAATGGCAGATTTCTCTAAAATAGGGACTATAAGATGTCTAAAGAAATTTACCTGTCATATGATTATATTTGTCTATGTATTTTAACGAGTTCATAGCTCCTCTAATCTTCTAATCCATTGACTTTAAAAAGATTTTTATTTCACCTGCTTTTGATGGCACTATTTGTTGCTGTTGTTTTCGGAGCTGTACTACTGTGGCTAAAGGCATACACTAACCATGGTCAGAAGCTAGAGCTCAAAAATTACATCGGCATTAACTATAAGAAAGCTGCAAAAGATGCCGCAAAGCAAAGTTTTGAACTTATAGTAAAAGACTCTATCCACAAAGTAGGTCAACCAGGAGGGCTTATAATCGCCCAAAACCCCAAAGGAGGTTCCACTGTCAAGGAAAACAGAAAGATCTATGTAGATATCACTAAGTATAGACCTGACGAAATTGCTCTAGAAAGTCTCTCTGATATGTATGGTAGGAACTTCGAGAGTAAAAAAAACGAACTGTCTTATCTTGATATAAATTCAGAAATAAAAGGCTACGAGCAAGATTCTGGAGAACCAGACCACATCTTACAGGTCTGGTATGAAGGAAAAATGATAGCAGGCAGAAATGGCAGAAAAAAAGGTATAAGAATCAAAAAAGGAGGCACGCTTGAGTTTGTACTCAGCAAGCAAGATGGTGGCCAGGTGAATCTGCCTGACCTTGTCTGCAAGCAATATGGAGAACTAGCCTTCTTATTAGGTGTATACAAACTAAAACTCGGCGCAGTAGAACATCAAGGCGCCATCACAAATCGAGAATCTGCCTATGTAATCTCCCAGTTTCCACCTTTCTCAGAGGGCAAAACAGTCAACATGGGGGACATGTTGGAAGTGACCATCCAACAGCAACAGCCGGAGAGCTGCAAAAACTAAATGTTAAAATTTTTAAAGGATTTTCGTTACTTGGTACTAAACTTGTCGTCTAGATAAGGTATTCAATCACTTATTTCAGAAAATTAACTAATCAAACATTCTCTAAATGGAAAATTCTGTTCTATCAATCAAAGACTCACTACAAGCATCTTTCAGCCACACATTTAACACAATTGCGGCATTCTTACCTAAGTTAGTAAGTGCTTTAATTATCCTTTTCATAGGGTATATCGTAGCTAAAATTGTTAAAAACATACTAGTCAAAGTACTTAGAGCTGTAAAATTCAACGACGTAGCAGACAAAGTAGGAATCAATGGCTTCATGAGTAAAGCTGGACTTAAGTCAGATGCTTCAGGTCTTATGGGTAAAATGGGTTACTGGATGGTAATGTTTACTACCTTGACTTTATTCTTCTCTAACCTAGGTCTTCCAGAAGTATCTGGTCTTCTGCACCAAGCTGTAGCTTTTATACCTAAGTTATTAGTAGGATGTATCTTATTGATAGTAGGTATGTATGCTGCTGATTTCCTTAGAGATTTAGCTGTTGCTACGCTTAAAGGTGGTGGTTTTGAAAGCCCTAACCTAGTAGGTAACATTGTATACGGTGGTATTATGTTCCTTGTAGTATCTATGGTTCTTAACCAAATAGGTATCGGAGGAGAGATCGTAAATACTCTTGTAACTTCAGTTCTAGGTGGTGTAAGTATCGCTACAGCTATCGCTTTCGGACTAGGTGGAAGAGAGTGGGCTGCTAAGCAAATAAAGAACATATCTAAAATGGACTAATCCTTTTTAGACTAAAAAATAAAGAGTGGACCTTTTGAGGTCCACTTTTTTTATGCCTACGAGAGACTTATTCTCCTTATAGTCTTGGATAATTAGCTAAAAATCAAGTACTTTTGCATCCACTTTAAAAAAGATCTTTAAAATGCAGGTCCTAAAGCAATTTTCGCTACCAATAAAGGGAATGAAAATCGGTCATCATGACTACGCTTTTCATATTGATAAAGAGTTCTTTAGTTCTTTTGATAAGGCCCCATATTCAGACGGAGACATAAAAGCTCAATTGAATCTGGAAAAAAAGGCAGATCATCTCGTCTTTTTGCTTGATATCTCAGGCACCTTAGCAACAGAATGTGACAGATGTATGGATGTAATTAACTTTCCAACCACATCTTCATTTGAGATACTAATCAAATATGATATCGACGAACGAGAGGAAGAAGAGGTTATCTATATTAATCCTGAATCTTCTGAGTTCAATTGTGCTGACTTAGTATATGAAGCTATACTTTTAGGCCTACCGATGATAAAGACTTGTGATAGTGTAGAAGAGAAGGAATGTAATCCTGATGTTCTAGATCATTTTCAAAGTGAACAAACTACCAAGGAAGTGGACAAAAATCCATTTTCTGAGGCTCTTAAAAATTTGAAACTAAATTAAAACCTAAGTAATGGCACATCCGAAGAGTAGGATATCAAAGCAAAGAAAGAGAAAAAGAAGGACCCACAAGAAGGCCACAATTCCTCAAATAGCTATTTGTAAGACTACAGGTGAAGCACATCTATACCACAGAGCATATTGGTCTGAAGGCAGCTTATACTATAAGGGCAAAAAAGTCATAGAAGGAGATATCTACGAAGATTAAATCCATTCTAGAAAAATATACAAAAGCCCTTTTGCAGCAATGTCAAAGGGCTTTTTTAGTTTTATCCATAATTCAAAACTGCATGAAAGAAATAATCAATACCTCTAAAGCTCCTGCTCCTGTAGGCCCATACAATCAATCTGTAAAAGCAGGAGGCCTTCTGTTCTGCTCTGGTCAGATTGCCATAGATCCAGCTACTGGCAACTTAGTTATGGATGATATAGAGGCCGAGACAAGACAGGTGATGAAGAATATCGAGGAACTCCTAGCTGCCTCTGGACTGACCTTTGAAGATGTCGTAAAAGCTTCCGTCTTTGTCAAAGACATGAATCTATATGGTAGAATAAATGCTGTCTATGCAGAATACTTTGACGAAGACACTGCCCCAGCACGAGAGCTCGTAGAAGTAGCCAATCTCCCCAAGTTTGTCAATATAGAAATTTCCGTAATTGCCGCAATCAACGAATAACATGGCTGATAAAAAACGTGTCCTCTCTTGCATTCAGCCGACAGGCGATATGCACTTTGGTAATTATTTTGGAGCGGTAAAAAACTGGGTCAACCTTCAGAAAGAATATACTTGCATGTACGGTGTGGTGGATTATCATGCCATGACGATGCCTTACAATCCTAAGAAGCTGAAGGAAAACACCTGGGAACTCATCTACAACTTACTGGCTGTAGGTATAGAACCAGAAAACTTATTTATACAATCCCTCGTACCAGAACATGCTGAGCTGGGATGGATACTCAACAATTTTGCGAGCTTCGGACGGGTAGAAAACATGACCCAGTTCAAGGATAAAAGCCAGCAAAGTTCTGCTGGTAAAGAGGGTTTCATTTCAGTAGGACTATTTGATTATCCAGTCTTGCAGGCAGCAGACATCCTGATCTACAGAGCTGACTATGTACCTGTAGGAGAAGATCAAAAGCAGCACCTAGAACTTACTAAAGAGATCGCTAATCGATTTAATAATCAGGTAGGCAAGGAATATTTTGTCCTTCCCGAGATGCTCAGAACAGTGACGCCTAAGATTATGTCTACCGCTGACCCTATGAAAAAAATGAGTAAGTCAGCAGGAGAGAAGCATAACATCAGCCTCTTTGCTGAAGAAGCCCGCATAAGAAAGCAAATAGGTAGTGCCGTGACCGATTCAGGCGCGGTACCTGAAGGAGAACTAAGTGTAGGTATACAAAACCTATTCACCCTCTTAAAGGCTGCAGATAAGATGGCTGCACATGATAGTTTACTCCAGACCTATCAGGAAGGCAATCTTAAATATTCGGAGCTCAAGGCTACTGTGGCCGACACCTTAGTAGAACTAAGTGCAGACTTCAAGCAAAAGAAAGAAGCACTAGTACAAGACAAAAAAAGCATCAAAAACCAACTGAAGCAATCGAGCCACGAAATAAGACTACGAGCCCAACAAACAATAAAAGAGGTCAAAGACCTCTGTGGACTTTCAAACGTAAGATTCTAGATTATGAAAATATTTTGCATCGGTAGGAACTATGCGGACCACGCTAAGGAATTAAATAACAAAGTCCCGAAGCAACCGCTGGTATTTATGAAGCCGAGTACGGCCGTTACTTACGAAAAGGAAATACCCTACCCTAGCTTTTCTAGTGAAGTCCATTACGAGCTGGAAGTAACACTGCTCATATCTAAATCTGGAAAGGATATTTCTGTAGCTGATGCCTCGGATCATTACTCTGATATCGGCTTAGGCATAGACTACACCGCTAGAGATATTCAGAGCCAATGCAAGGCCAAGGGCCACTCCTGGGAAATAGCCAAAGCCTTTGATAATTCTGCTGCATTAAGCACCTTTTATCCTAAATCAAATTTTGATCTGGACAACATCCAATTTCACCTAGATGTCAATGGAAAAACCGTCCAAAAAGGGGCTACGAAACACCTCATTTTCAAGCTGGATTACCTGATACATCATATTTCAAAGTACTTCACCCTAGAGAGAGGAGATATTGTAATGACGGGAACGCCTGCCGGAGTAGGTCCTATTCATCCCGCTGATCATATAAAAGGGTATCTAGAAGGGGATTTAATCCTAGAGAATTTAATTATTACCAAATAAAAGTAGATTTTTGGCGTCTTATTGTACTACAAATAAAACTACATTAATATGCCATATTTATTTACTTCTGAATCCGTTTCAGAAGGCCATCCGGATAAAGTCTCTGATCAGATATCAGACGCTTTAGTAGATCACTTTATAGCCTTCGATAAGTCTTCAAAAGTGGCCTGCGAAACTCTAGTTACAACTGGACAGGTTGTCCTAGCTGGAGAGGTCAAAACCAAAACTTATCTTGATGTCCAGCAGATCGCTCGTGACGTTATAAAAAGAATAGGTTATACTAAATCTGAATACATGTTCGATGCAGACTCTTGTGGAGTTCTTTCATCTATACATGAGCAATCTCCTGATATCAATCAAGGAGTAGAAAGAAAGAAAAAAGAAGATCAAGGAGCCGGTGATCAAGGAATGATGTTCGGCTACGCTACTAACGAAACGGATAACTATATGCCTCTGGCTCTAGATCTGTCTCATAAGATATTGATCGAGCTCGCGGCTATCAGAAAGCAAGGAAAGGAAATGACTTACCTGAGACCTGATTCCAAATCTCAAGTAACTATAAAATATTCTGATGACCATAAGCCTATCGCTGTAGATACGATAGTAGTCAGTACACAACATGACGACTTCGACAAGGAAGAGAAAATGTTACGTAAGATCAAGGCTGATGTGAAGAACATCGTGATGCCTAGAGTAAGAAAAAAAGTAAAAGCATCTGTAAGAAAATTATTAGATGGCAGAATTACTTACCATGTAAATCCTACAGGTAAATTCGTCATAGGTGGTCCTCATGGAGATACAGGTCTTACAGGAAGAAAAATTATCGTTGATACTTACGGTGGTAAAGGTGCACACGGTGGAGGTGCCTTCTCTGGAAAAGATCCTTCTAAGGTAGATAGATCTGCAGCATATGCCACGAGGCACATTGCTAAGAATCTAGTAGCTGCTGGAGTATGTGATGAAGTATTAGTTCAGGTCTCCTATGCCATCGGTGTAGCAAAGCCAACTAACATCTATATCAATACTTACGGAACAGCTAAAGTGAAAAAATCAGATTCTCAGATAGCAAACCTAGTCAGCAAGGTATTCGACATGAGACCTTACGCTATCGAGCAAAGATTAAAACTCAGAACACCTATCTACTCTGAGACAGCTGCTTATGGACACATGGGTAGAACACCTAAGAAAAAGAAAGTATCATTCAAAGACGGATCTGGAAAAGTAAAGTCTATGTCTGTAGAAACTTTCACTTGGGAAAAGCTAGACTACGTCCAGAAAGTAAAAGCTGCTTTTAAGATCAAATAAGCTCAAGATATATTAATGTAGTAATAGGCTATCGACTCTAGTGTTGGTAGCCTATTTTTTTTCACCCTTACTCAATAATATAAGATCAATATCTCGCCTATCTGTCCCCCATTCTAGTAATTGAGATACCAACATATGTGGGTTTTTAATCCCTAATTAAACTATTTAATAGGAAGTTTATTAATACATTTAATTACAGAAACTCAACCTTAAGAAATGGCCAAATTTTCATCTCGACATCTTGGACCTTCTCAGTCAGAAGTACAAGAAATGCTGAATTACATAGGTGTACAATCAGTAGAAGAACTCATAGATAAGACTGTACCAGAATCTATAAGAACTAAAGCGAACCTAGATATTCCTGAAGCACTACCTGAGCATGAATATCTGAGAATGCTAAAATCTATAGCCTCAAAGAATGAAGTCTATAGAAGCTATATAGGCCAGGGGTATTATAATACCCTAACTCCCTCTGTGATACTGAGGACGATTTTTGAAAATCCATCTTGGTATACCCAGTATACGCCATATCAAGCTGAAATATCTCAAGGAAGATTAGAGGCACTGCTGAATTTTCAGACCATGGTCTCCGACTTTACAGGTCTACCCCTAGCCAATGCTTCCTTACTAGATGAGAGTACAGCTGCAGCAGAAGCAATGTGTATGGCACATGGCATCAAAAATAAAAGAGCAAAAACACCGATCTCAAAGTTTTTTGTAGACCAAAACACCTTTGTACAGACGATAGATGTCGTCAGAGGAAAAGCCATTCCACTCGATATAGAAGTAGTGGTAGGCGACTGGCAGACACATGAAATGGACGAGACTTACTTCGGTGCTCTAATACAGTACCCGAACAGTACAGGAGAAATCTGTAACTACAAGGAATTTACAGCACGACTGCATGAAAACGATCAGATGGTGATCGTAGCGGCTGACTTGATGAGTCTGACCTTGTTAGCTTCTCCAGGTTCGTGGGGAGCGGATATTGTAGTAGGGAATACACAGAGATTTGGTGTGCCGATGGGAATGGGTGGACCACATGCTGCCTTCTTTGCGACTAGCGAAAAATACAAAAGACAGATACCTGGAAGAATTATAGGCATCTCTAAAGATCGTAATGATAGGATGGCCCTAAGAATGGCACTCCAAACTAGAGAGCAACACATCAAAAGAGAGAAGGCAACGTCTAACATCTGTACCGCGCAAGCCTTACTCGCTATCATGGCTTCCATGTATGCTTGCTATCACGGACCTACTGGATTGAAAAATATCGGGGAGGACATCCATGCTAAAACAAAAGATCTACACCACTATCTAAAGTCTAGAGGTTACAAAGTCTTAAACGACACCTTCTTCGATACCTTAAC
>CAKZVK010000159.1 GCA_937921825.1 uncultured Saprospiraceae bacterium | reverse complement strand
TCTAAGAGTTTGTAAGGCAGTAAGGCAAAATAGATTACTGAGTTAAGGGACTCTTTATAGCCACTATGTTTTTTAGCAGATAGGGTAGTAAGTTCACCATTTACCGTTCTGCTAAAACTATTGTTATCTAATACATCATAGATCTGATTCTCACCTTGGTTATAGTTCAGGGTATAGTTATAACCATCTGCACTGTTGTGAAAAGAATACGTTTTATCTCTAAACACAAATTGAAAATGAGCCTGTGCATATTTTTCACCACCATGTACACGAACTGCTTTTTCGATGAGTTTTTCTCCTTTGGTAATGGCATTCATATCGCTGGTGCTTTGAGAGTAACTGTAAGTATTAGCTGTTAGAATTATAGACAGACAGAACAAGAATCTTAAGTAAGGTAATAAATGATCGTACATAGTGTAGAATGATAGATTTTAGTTTTTTCTAAAGGGCTCTAACAATAAGGTGTCTAAGTTGTTTAGAGGAGCTTACCTAATCGAAGGTAAGGTATTATAGGAGACATTCTTCATTGGCCTATATTTCTTGCTATAATTAACAGTTAACGTATTGTATACAGTGCTTGATAGTAGTATTTTGTAGCACAAGAGGAGTAGACCAAAACAAAACAAAATGAATTACTTTAAACTCGTTATTGCAATACTAATATCAACAAACTTTATTTACGGACAGTCTACCAGAGAGTTGTTCTCATTACCAGGTTATGAAATAATCATGGTTGCAATCAACACGGCAGAAGCTCCTGATGCGAACATGTCTTTATACTTCGACTCTGATACATTATACTGTGGGGAATCAGTTTTGAGATTCAACACTTCATACGGCGAAAATATTTATCTAGATATAGACGATGGTAAAGTGATGATAGTTGATACTTGTGATTCAAAAAGACTTCTGTTTGACTTTGATGTCAGTATCGGCGATTCACTAACAGTGCATGGCAGAAAGACAGAGGTCGTTGCTATTGGAGATACAATATTCAATGACAATAAAACCAGAAAGACTTATAGTCTAAAGGCACCAGACGGTGTCTCACCTGAGTCTGAGTTATACATAGAAGGTATTGGTTCTCAATTTACAGGATTTGATTTCACAAAAGCTGATTCAGGTTATAGCACCTACTTTAGTTGTATTAATGATATGAATGGACAAATTCATCTTTCCCCATTTTCAGATCCAAGTATTTGTGAAAGGTTTTCAATGTTTGCTTCCTCAACCATAAATAGTGCAGATAATCAGAACCTGGTTCTATATCCGAATCCTACTTATGGTCATATAAACGTTATAAGACAGTCAAATTCGACAGAGTACTTAAGTATTTTCAACTCACAAAGTGAATTAGTTTTAGAGATGGACTTAGACTCAGAAACCAATTTCTTGGACATTGTTGAATTTCCATCTGGGATTTACTATCTAATTGTTTTGGACAAAAGGAATCAAGTTCTTTCTCATTCCAAATTAGTGAAACTATAGATATATCATTAACTATTCTATAATTGAAGGATTCACTTTTTGTAATTACCTAAACTTATAAATTAACAGTTAACGTATTGCATACGCAGGTTGCTATTTATATCTGTATTGCCAACTCACTTGTATACCATGAAAAATCACCTATTCCTCCTCAGTCTCTTACTCCTATCTTCCTGTTCTAGAAAGGTATTAGTACAGGAAGCCTACCTTATAGAAACAGATCGCAAAAGTGCTAATTCAGACATAGATATCCGGACCCATTATGTGGGCGATGCTTTTCAGTACATTACTTTTCAGATAGATATAGAGAACAACTCTCAGGATACCTTATTTGTATCAGAGAGGGATGTAGAGCTCAGAACTCGACATGAAAGGAGTCGGAGAGGGAATATAGCACCGATCAGAAAAGAACAACTCATACAAGATCTAGTTGCTGAGCAAGAACAGTTACAATATGAAAAACAAGCGAACACTGCTACCAGTGTGGTCTTTTCTGGACTCAATGTTGTCACTAGAATTATTGCAGGAGGAACGCCGACAGATGCAGTGATACAGGGTACAGTTAGGGCAGCAGACATTATGGAGGAGAGGCGACAATACAATGCTGCACAAGGCTCTATAGAAGATCAAATTATCTATCTCGAAGACTATACCCTAGGAGAAGACTTTATCTCTCCTGGAGAGAGTGGTTCTTATGATGTACACTTCGAACGCTTACTGATAGAGGGTCGCTGTGAACTAGTCATTTATAGCACAGAAAACCCTCATGCTACTCAGTATGAATTTGAAGTACAGAAGGTGCGCATGCGCGACTGACTTATCTTATCAGAAGAAAATCATCAGAGAAGAAGTATTCGTTTCCATCTATTAGCTCTAAGGTCAGCAGGTACACATAGACGCCAGGGAGGGCCAAGTTGTTATTAATACGTCCATCCCATAGACTGAGGTCAGTAGAGTTCTCAGTCCGATGTACAAGACTCCCCCATCTATCATAGACAGAAAAGTCTACAACTTGGGAGATGAGTCCCTCTTGGGCACCGATTGTAAAAATATTATCAGGACCAGAGAGACGTGGACTGATGATATTAGGTATATAGATTTTTAGATTATCAATATTGATTATCACTTGGAAGGCATCCGAGGCCTTACATCCATTTTCATTAGTAGCTTCTGCGGTATAGTTTTGCGAAAGTAGGGGTATAAAACTGAACTCCAGACAAGTCCCACACGGACTAGTATCGAGTGGGTCCCAGATGAGGTCAGTAATGGTCTGATTGATCTGTACTTCTACCTCTAGACTTTCTCCTAGGTTGATGAGGGTATCATCGGGCAGTTGTATGATTAGTTCATCGGGTTGATCTAGGGTCAGTAGCACCTCTTCTGCACAGCCTCTATTGTTTGTAATCGTGATAGTGTAGTTGCCTGATGTGAGACCGTTAAAGATGTTTATCTGTGTAGTGACTTCATTGATGGCAAAAGTATAAGGTTGGTTGTTCCCATTAAGTACATTAATCTCTATAGAACCATCTGCACTATCATGGCAGAGGGGATCTATGAGTACAGTGTCTAATTCTAAGCTCTCCTGTTCTAAGACGAAGAGATTTAAATCTACAAATGAATCACAACCTCGTATAGAGGTGAATTCTTCATAGTAGGACCCAGTCATATCCAAGATCTGGCCGCCAAAGCTATAGCTCTCATTAAAGCAGATAGTATCATAGACTTCATAGTCCAGTGGTAGCACTTCTACTGTTAAGACATCTGATATGATTCTACATTTTTCATTTTGTAATTCTGAGGCAGTTCCAGCGGAGATATATCTGTAATAATATTTACCCACATCGAAGAGTTCGTGGAATACAAATTCTTCAGTAGCTTCTGCTATATCCATCCAGCTGATACTATCTAGGCTGAGTTGCCATTGCAAGGCTTGATTAGCTGCGGCGATTTCTGCACGAATTTCTACAGGGTTATTATCAGATTCACATACAAAGATTGTCTCATCTGCAGTTATAAAAGCTGCTGGCCCACAAGCCTGAAATCGAATATTATCTAGTGCTAAATCATTACCTATACCACCAGGAGCATTATTTCTGAGAGATAACTTTACGGAGGTTTGACCAGGCTCTGTTGTAAAGGTGAAGCCATACTTATGCCACTCAGCATCTTGGGGTACATCACCTGACGAGAACTGGACTATATCATTAATCAGAAAATCTATATTGGGTTCTATATGATTGCTTACGGGGATTCTGATCAGATTGATGACATCGGTAGAGAATTCATATAAGGTATTCTCACACAGTCCATCGACTTCTTTTTCATAGAAAAGACCAGGTTCAAAACTGGCATTCACTACCATCATATAGCCGTTAGGATCATCGCTATTGTCTGGTATTTTTATCCAGGAATCGTACACAAAATTCCATTGAGAAATATCATTAGTGATATTATAGAATCCATCCATTGGGGCATTAGCATCAGGTCGATAGATATAGCCTGGTGCTATCTGAGGATCTACAGTTATGACATTGGCAGTACCAGAACCAAAAGAACCATCTTCAAAAATATTTACACCTAGATTTCCATCACATAGCTGTTGTGCACAGACTGATATCAGTGACAGACTATAGAGGAATAGTATAAGTGCTATTTTTTTAATCATCTTGGCTTGGTTCTTATTGGCTTTCAGCAAACACTTTGAATTGGTCCATCCATTTTTGCGTTTGTTTTCTGAACATGCTCGGCATCAAAGTTTTCATTATTCTCATCATGAATCCTTTCATCTCTACATAGTCTAGATCAGACCTCCACAGCGTCTTGTTTGGTGATAATTCTTCAAAGTAATTATGCATCATATTCTTTCCCCAAGAGCCCTCGTAGCTGCAAAGTAGTGACAGTGGCAATTGATTTTCTATTATGGTTTCTGTGAGCTCGACAGTCTTATATCGAACCTTTGAAGTAGTACCAGCCTTACCTGGCTCTCCAGATAGAGTTGTGAAAGATAAAAAACCATCTTGCCAGTGGCGCATATTATCTGGATTATCAAAGAGTTCTATCACTCGAGATCTCGGCAATTCAATTTCTACGGAGCAGCTGAATTTCATCGATTATTTGCTAGGTGTAAGACTTAAAGTTACGCATTTTATATTAGTGCATATTGCTTATTAGCTATGTCTAGCATTGTCAAACTAACTGTTGTTTTCCATGTTCGATTATGGATAAAGGAGAACAAAAGCCATTATATAGAACCGTTTGGAGTCCTTGTTGAAACAGCTCTTATGCCTTATTTAGTGGCAAGATTTTTGCCAATACCGTTAGGGTAGTTAGGTTATTTTTTTAGAAATATTATCCGTTAACCCTACCTATTGCTTACATATGCCTGTATATATGGACTTTTTCACTAAGTATTCATAACTTCGTAGGCACAAAGCTTTATTACTAATTAGAATAATTAAAAAAAAATGGCAGCAAAGAAAAAAGTGGCTAAGAAAAAGCCCGCTAAAAAAGCAGCAGCTAAAAAGAAAGTTGTAAAAAAAGCAGCAGCAAAGAAAGCAGCTCCTAAAAAGAAGGTTACTAAAAAAGTAACTGCAAAGAAAACGACTGCAAAGAAAGCAGCTCCAAAGAAAAAGGCAGCAGCTAAAAAAGCAGCTCCTAAAAAGAGAGTTACTAAAAAAGTAACGCCTAAGAAAACGACTGCAAGAAAAGCAGCTCCGAAGAAAAAGACGGCAGCTAAAAAATCTGAGCCAGTAATTGTAAAATCTCTTAAGTCTGAGGTTTGGAAAAAAGTGAAATCAAACGGTACGACTAAGAGAATGTACTACATGATTTCTAGTAATGGTAGAATCAAAAGTGTAGACAAAAAGTCTAAGAATGAGCACCTTATCAAAGGGACTTACACTAAGGGCGGTTACCACCAGTTCAACATCAAGTTAGAAGGTGGGTCTAGACAGACATTCTATGTACATAGATTAGTTGCTGATTTATTCCTCGATAAGAAGAAGAAAAATCAAGTTGTAGTATGCCACAAAGATGGTAATAAGAAAAACAACAAAGCAAAGAATATTATGTGGGCGAGTAGAGACGAATGGTCTAAACTGCATAAGAAGCTAGGAACCTTTGAAGGTCTAGATAGAAAAGGAGGGTACAACTCTAAACTTACTGAAGCAAAAGTAAGAACTATCAAGAAAGTACTGAAAGCGGGTAACAAGACTAAAACTTCTCTTGCTAACAAGTATGGTGTTTCTATTACACAGATCAATAGAATTGCCTCTGGTGAAAACTGGAGCCATGTGAAAATATAGATAACCACATTTATCTAAGAAACAGAAACCTCAGTCCACAAAGACTGGGGTTTTTTATTACCCCCTAATAGGGTAACAATATCGAATAAATCAATGCAGAGTACTACCACAAATTCTTTTCAGTCGGACCTTATAAGTCTAGCCGTACTTATCCAAATCGGTAAGGGCTATGGTTCAGGTCTTTATCTGGCAACAGCGTCCGCGATATATCTGGTCACAGCGAGACATGTATTCTGGAAGGCGCAGCAAGATCCACAGACTAAAAAGATCAAGGCCTTTAATCTCATCAGCCCAGTAGTGAATATCTTATCATATTCGAGAGATTCTGATTTCGAATCTGCAGATCGTGTGCGAGTAGATCTAACAATACTTTTTAAAAATAATCAGATCAGCTTCAGCCATACGCATGATGTTTGTGTTTTCAAACTAGCCGATATAGCCAATGGCAAGTTGGATCTAGTGGAAGGAGTCACTAAGCTGAGCCCAAATCTGAATATCAATTCTGCACATCTCAGTATGATTAAGCCCTATGCTGATATAGAGATAGCAGAAGACCTGTATGTCATCGGGTATCCTAAAGCTCTGGCTATGATTCCGACTAATGCCTTCAACTTCAATAAGCCACTAGTCAGAAAGGGAATCGTCAGTGGTAAGAATCCTAATCGTACAATTGTCATTGATTGTGCCGTCTATCCTGGTAATAGTGGCGGACCAGTTTTTATTACTGAGAAAAGAGTCGAGCAGACAGAGAAAGGATTAAAGATGAGCGATAAAAGATACCTAGCAGGTATCGTTTCCAAATTTGTGCCCTGGCTCAATAATCGTTTCAAGCCACCACATGTAGAGAATTCTGGCTATGGTCTGATGGTCGCTTTTGATGAGGTGATAAAGGAAATCCAAAAATTGGACGCCTCTACTACTCTCTCATAGACTGCATATTGACTAACTCACTATCTTTTGTTTAGTAACGGACGATGTAGATACTCTTCTTATCCTTCGACCTGCTATAGTTGTTAAACCAAAACATTTATTATCAGTTTTAGCTACCTTGCTTCTTTCTGAAAATTAAAAACGATAGATGAATAACAACATGATTAATGAGGTGATCAAACACCTTAGTCCAGAGGTGCTTTCTCAGATTACGAGACAACTCGGAGCTATGGATGTCAATCAAGTGGCTAAAGCTGCCCAGGGTGCAATACAAATACTGACAGGAGCAGTAGCTCAGAATGCTAACGATCAGCAGAGAGGTGGAGGCCTTTTCGGAGCTATACAAAAAGATCACGATGGCGGAATACTTGGAGACCTATTAGGAGTACTAAACGGACAAAGACAAGTCAATAATCCTTCTACTATGAACGGAGAAGGAATTCTAAGACATTTGCTCGGAGACAATCAAGTCAAAGCGGCTCAGGTTATCCAGCAGAACAGTGGTTTGGATTTCTTCAAGTCAGGTGTACTTATGCAACTGTTAGCACCTATAGTTATGGGAGTAGTCGGACAAAAGCAGAAATCAAGTGGCCTAGACCTTGGAGGTTTGGCTCAGATACTTCTTGGAGGGGCAAGTCAGCAACAAGCTGGACAGGCTAGACAAGGAGGCGGCGGTAATATTCTAGAGAAATTACTAGACAGAGACGGCGACGGTAATATGATGGACGATCTCTTGGGAATGGGGATGAAAATTCTAAGGAATAAATAACAACAAAAGATGAGGGGCTGATTTTTCAGCCCCTTTGTTATTTGCATTATTCCGAATTAGTGCTATTCATCATTTCTTAGTATATGAATAGGATAGCAATCTTGCGAGCTTCCATAATCTAGTTTTACCAGCCCTGTCCCGTTCTGAACGATATACACCTTGCCATCGCATGAGACATCTATTCCGCTAGGCCTAATGGCAATGTTACGATATTCGTTTGTAGTGACGTCTACGAAGGCGGAGGCAGTCATCGGATTTTCCATGACAAATAATCCAGCGTCAATGTCGTTAGGAGAGTTCTGGTGCTGAGTCACCCATAGACAACCATCTGGACCTATAATTATTGGCCCCGGACGATCAATGTCTGAGCTGCCAGAGTGGAAAGTAATATCTGTAATACCCGTAGTACTCGAGTTGTTCGGAGACCCATAGATTTGCGTATCCGCATCTGTCATCCTATATACTTTGAACTGGGTTCCTATAGGCGAGCCAGATGCTCCCTGGATAGAAAGATAGACAGTCGTGGGATTATTATCGTCTCCTGTAAGATAGCCGGTATTAAAGAAGTCATTATTGTTAAAACTCATACTAGGCCAAATGTTTGTCCATGACTGTCCACCATCATTAGATCTATAAAATCCGATTGATAGATCCAATAAGTAGACGACACCAGAATTTTCATTGTCAGGCCATACGAAATTACTCCGTTTCGTTGCACCAATTGGTAAGCCAGTATAAGACCAAGTGCCATTAAAATATCTGTAGACACCTGCGCCTTCCACAGCGGCCAAGATAGTTTGGGTGGTTGCAGAACTGCCGTTATGATAGCCATAGCTAACGGCCCTTACCCTTTTGTCTACGACTGCATTCAGATTAGTATTTGTCCAGCCAGCGTCAGAAGGATCCCCTACGGTGGCTGAGGACTTAATAAACACTTCTCCTCCAAAATTTTGATCCCTGTCTCCAGTGCCCACTATAAGTAGATCAGAGGTCGTATCGAATATGACGTCATATGCTCTAGATTCAGCACCTCCTGGCTTGTCTCTCGACATATCACCACCTTCAAATCGATCGCCTGTTTCCAGTACGACATAATCCGTATTCGCAATTGCTATTTGTGTAGGATCATTGGGGTTGACAGCGACACCATTGTTTGCTGTGGCCTGCATGTTATAGACAGCGGGCTGCCATGTGGCGCCCCCATCTTCTGACTTCCAGATGCCACCTCTTCCAGAGACGTAAATAATATCATCGCTAACAGATTGGAGTGAGGTTCCTAGTGCAACATCAATAGAACTTACGACATTATTGGTACGACCTAGACCAGCTTGAGGAAAGGCAGCAATTCTATACCACCAGTCGTAGGACTGACCATATATTTGGTCAGAAACATTAGAGTTAGCATTCACTAAAGGATTCCAGGTATTGCCACCATTTGTTGTTCTCCAGATGCTAGAATAGTTAGTCCCGTTCTGGTTACCCCCGAGATTATTCACACCGGCATACACGACATCAGAAGTACCGCTTACATAGCCTGTAACAGCTGTCCACTGCCTTAGAGGATTATTAGTATCTATACCTGTATTTACAGGAGACCAATTGCTCCCATCAAACTTTACAATGCCATTCTCTCCGATGGCCGCATACACATTACCACTACTTAATACAGTCAGACCTTCAGGAAGAGGAGTCTGATAGACCAAGCTAGATGTAGCTGCAGAAGGATTGCTGTAGTCGATTTCATATATCCCATTGAGAGCAGCATTGGCAAAGTAGATTGCTGCATAAGCTGTATTGGGTACAGAGGGGTCATAGGCGACGGATCTTACAAAACCTGAATTATTTACTGAAGAAGCCAATTGATCTCCACCTTGTGTAAAAATCTTAACGCCAGTATCATAGGTTCCAGCAATAACGATGTCGTCTGTGTGGACAGCCTGCAGTGCACCAGGATCTACAATGATCAGGTCGCCATTAGATCTGGGATGCCCATTAGGGATAGGATCACTTGTTGCGGAATGATTACCAGCAAACTGCGCTAAATTTCCATCAGCTGTCAGTGTCCAAGTATCTCCTCCATCTATAGATCTGAATAATCCGCCCGAGCCTCCTTTGTCTCCAGTTCCTGAATATAGGATCATTTCGTTATCTGCTGTGATAGCCAGCGAGGCCACCTTAGGGCTCTTCAGTCCTTCATTGACATTATTGTAGGACAATCCGCCATCTGTAGATTTGAATATGCCAGAAACATCAGCTGAGGAATAGACGGTTAATCCATCATTTGTTATCGTAACATCGCTCTGGAATCCACCACCACTCACATTGTTTTCTTCTAGCGTAATGGCTTTGCTTCCTGTCTGAGCAAATAGACTAACGGTCCACAAGAGGGTGCTCAATAAAATGGAAAATTGCTTAGACATACGACAAAGCTATAATATTTAGAAAACTAGTGTGGCAAATAAGCAAAATATGCAGGTCTTTAAAGAAGTGAAGATGTAGATACGTCCATATTACTAAGCAAGTGTAGGGCCTTCATTATATGTCCATTTTTTGTGTCTAAGTTTTTGCTCTTTTGGCTCGTGAGAGTATAGTTTGACATTGTTGAATTTTCTCTATATAATCATCAATAATTGGCCATTGAAAATCTATTTTCATCTTCTATGCCATAGAGATAACTTAATGTCACATCATCATATTTCTTTTTTTAAAACCTAGACAGATCTGAAAATATCAAACCCTTCTTTTTAGAATATGAATATTTTCTAAGCTAAGTCATCATAACTAAAATCATGCTCTTCTGTATCTGCTTGCAGATCATAATTATTAGTTGTGAAGTTACACCAGCGACATTTTTCGTCCTCGCAAGTTTGGTCAAACTTATAGGCTTTAATATTTTCGTAGGTCTCAGTGATCTGCTGTCCTACTATCTGCATATCTTCTGGCTTTACAGAAAATTCCTTGGTCGTAAAATCGCCTGTTTTTCTATCAGGCTCGATAAAAGATATCTTACCAGCGGCCATCTTCCAGCCATTTTTGGTGTCACTATCGAGCAGCATTTTGTAGAAAACAATTTGTCTCCAATAATCACCTCCGAGTCTTTTGAGGTCCTTAGGATCTTCGGTCTTTTTAGGTCGTTGGAGTTTTTCTGATCTGTACTTACCGGTTTTGTAATCGACGACATTGACATGATCTTTGAAGACTTCTACCTTATCTATAAATCCTTTTAGAGGCACGCCTTTATATACAGCATGTGCCAGTTCTTCCTCTAGTGCATACTTCGGCACAGCGATCCACTCATCGAGTTGTTCCTTATAAAGTTTTTCTAAGGTCATTTTGCCATGAGTGAGATAGCTCTTGAACTCCTCCTCTGTAAAGTGGGATCGATGCTTGATCAAGTTTTCTTCGAAGTGGTAGAGCATTCTTTCTAGTGATCGCTGTGTAGGGTCACCGATTTTTTCAAAAAATTTATTCAGCGCATGGTGCATCGCAGTACCAAAACCAGTGGAAGCATTCCTTGCAGAGGGCACTCTCAGAATAGATTCGAAATAAAAACTAAGCGGGCACTTCAGGTACTTATTGAGGTGAGTGACCGATAGCTTATAACCTTCCATCCAGCTGTCTATTAGATCTTTTTCTATAAGAGGGATGGTTTTCTGATCCCTGGCCAGCAGATTGTAGTAGAATTCTGCAAGCGTATCCTCTGATACCTGTGGATGCACTACTTTGATATTTTCATCGACACGTAACTCGTCTACGAATTGTGAGGCGCCGAGCTGTTTGCCTTCTTCATTGGTCTCTGCGTATGAAATGAAGAGATCGGTTTCTGCTCTGGTCATTGCGACATAGAAGAGTCTTCTCTCATCTTCAGTATTGGAACTGTTATCCGCATTGATGGTGTCTGGAAAGGAATACTGGTTCATAAATTTTCCAGAGCCGTCCCATATCTTTTTAGTACAGCCGATCATATAGACCTGCTTGAATTCAAGGCCTTTGGCAGAATGGGCTGTGATAAAATTAAGGCCGTCTTCTGAGGAGATGGTTTTATTGATAGGAAGTGCAATTTCATTTTCTTCCATCTTCTTGACCATTGCTAGTAGGCTCTTGAGATTAAGCGTCGGGTTTTTAGCGGTTTCCTTTTTTATTAGATCAAAGAAAGTAGAGACGACCTGTAGATTCCAGGCTTTATTTTCAGTAATCATGATATGCCTGAGGACACCGCCTTCATTGAGGATACGTTCGAAGAGAGACTGTAGTGTAATGATAGGAATCTCAGTCATCAGACTATCTAGGAGGGCAGCCGTTTGCAAGACCTTTTCTGGTTCTCGAAGGTTAAGAGTTTTTAGTAAGTCCGCATCAGAAATCACCTCTCTCCATTTAGGATATATTTTTTTCTTCTTCTTTTCTTCGTTTTCTTTTCCTGCCTCTTCTTCAGTGACGACTCCTTTCTGGCAGTGCAGTGCTATCTTTCCGACGTCTAGAGGATTGATGCCAAAGTATTTGTAATGGAGGATTTCGAAGAGTCTGTGTTGTCCGTCTTCGTAGTTGACCATTTCTTCATTCAGGTAACTCAGAATGTTCAGCAAGTTTCTGATGATAGGCAGATCTAGGATATTGATTCTTCTTTTGATATTGAGTGGGACACCTAACTTCTCTAGTACATTAACGAGGTCTTCTACCTGCTTATGTTTTCTATAGATGATCGCGACTTTACTTAGTTCTTGAGGAGCTTCGTCATGCAGTTTCTTGAGTTTGTAGACCAGGTCAGCATATTCATGAGAAATCTTAGAATAGCTTAGTATAGTAGGTGAGGTTTTATCCGCTTTATACTTACCCTCTGCAGTTAGTTCCTTTGACAAGCCTTCCACTTGCACCACCATTCGTTCTTGATTGAACTGAATTAGATCTTTTGCTTTGTTGAGGATGAGCTGATTAGATCGATAGTTCTTTTCTAAGATTACAGTGAAGGGCTTATACTTTTTCTGGAAGTCTAGAATGTTGCCTAGGTTAGCCCCTTGGAACTTATAGATGGCTTGGTCATCGTCGCCCACGACGAATACGTTGGGGCTATCCCAATAAGAGATCAATAAATCTAGTAATTCATTTTGAGCACCATTGGTATCTTGGTATTCATCGACAAGGAAGTAGTGATAGCGTTCCTGATACCTGGTCAGGAGGTCTTCATTTTTAGAGAAATGTTCTAGCACCCATAAGATCATATCATTGAAGTCATACCTAGAGCTATCGTCCATGACCTTGTTGAAGTTATTAAACTCCTCTATAGCTGCAAGTAATTCACCGAAGCTGGCTTCTTTCTTTTTTATGTCTTTTTCTTTGACGTCTCCCTTTTGATAGACTTTTCCTGTTTTCTTATCGGTGGTTTTTCTTTTGTAAATGTATTCTTCCCTATTCGGCAGATCATCTAGGTAGGCCTGCGTAGCTGTTTTCATTTCATCTGCAGATAGGTTCTCTTTCTTCATTAGCTGAAAGAGATGCTTCATACGCTTGCCTTCATAGTACTTATCATATTTAAAGCGCTTCAGCGGATTATTATCATCGAGATCATCTATCAGTTTTCTAAACACATCCACACTTTCGAGATCTGTAATAGGCTCTAGTTGGCGATACCCTCCAAAGATGTCCAGGTTCTCTTGGATCACTTGATTACAGAAACCATGAAAGGTATAGATATGCACCTGATGTGCCGTAGGCCCTATAAACTGGACCAACCTATTCCGCATCGCAATGGTCGCGGAGTCTGTGTAGGTCAGACAAAGAATATTATGAGGAGAGACATCTTGCTGCTGGAGTATCTTGCCTATACGTGTCGCAAGTATCTGAGTCTTACCAGTTCCTGGTCCAGCATTAACCATAACGGGACCCTCTATAGCATCTACTGCAGCTTTCTGTTCTGTATTGAGTTTATTGTAAGCATTCTGAAAACTTACATCGTACTTAGTGGGTTTGCGCTCTGACATCTTAGCTTCTCATTTTTAATTATGAAGCTAAATTACACAGTTCTGTGTAGCTAACGTGCACGGGGTTGGCTTTTGGTGCAGTAGATGTAATTGAACTTGAAAACTTAACTGGCCATATTGATAGTTAGTTTTGACTCTTTACATTTCAAGCGTACTGCATCGAGGTTTACAAACCTCGACGAACTAAGGTGATCAGATTAAAGAGAATGTATTATGAATTGGAGGTGTATATGATTAGCGATGGTGATCGCGATCGTGGTAAATTGATAACGGAATTAGTATATCGGGAGTCGTGACGAAGGAGCGATTCCCTTATCATACTGTGTTATCAGTTGCCTTTATTGAACGACTAACTGAAGTTCTTCTAGTCTAATTGCCATTGCCTCATGAGAGACACCAAACAATTTTGCTATTGAGTCTTTGGACTCCTCTTGCACAAGAGAAGCGAAGTGTCGAGATATCTTTCTTAATTTAATCTGGCTTTGAGGAGAAAAATTCATAGATGATTTATAGATATCTGAAGTAATAGCTGACAGACCAAATCTTCTATAGAATTCATCAGTAACCAACTTACTAGGCATCAAAAAGAAAGCGGCAAATTTGTTTGCCTGAATCTCTATTATATCTCTCACTTGGTTGTCAGCACCATCTAATGGAATATCCCTAAACATAGTTTCTTCACTGTGGAGTAAAGCGTGACCAAGTTCATGTGCTAAAGTAAACCTCTGTATTTCTTTTTCATATAGTTTGGAGATAGCTACTAATTGGTTCTTGTTGTCACAAACACCTGCAATCTCTTTATACTTTTTAGAGACATATGCTGAACCGACTTTGTTACTATATGCTACTTTGTATCCCAAGTGAGCTAGCACTTTACGTGCATTAAGGATTTTAATCTTTTGTTTCAGAGTTGATTCTGAACCTATATTGTGATTCTTGGATAAGGCTAACTGAACATCTCTGACGATTCTTTGAATGTAATCGTAGTTATTGAGTTCTTGAGAAGAAATATTTTCCTTAATTGAATAAATCGAATCTTGTATATCAACTCTTGAGTAAAGTTCATCTCTTAGAGTTTGATGTCGAACCTCCAAAGCTTTCTTAAGTTTACCAAATTCAGATTCAATTCTTTGTAATTCTACTCTAGAATTTGCTGAAAATTCATTCAGAGTTGAGATGTGACTAAGGTTCAGAGTAATTACAAAAGTGCTTCCTCCTATTGCTGCTAGGGCATTCTCTATTGCAACTCCAGAATCTCCTCGGACTGCTTTCCACCCAAGGTCAAATACCTCAAGAGAGTACTTAGCCAATTCCGTACAAATGTTAGCTATTTCAAATGGAATCGATATGGCGTCTACCATATAGGAGTCAATACTACGCTGAATAATTGCCTTTTCAAGTTCATCTGAAGTTGCATCTCTTCTCTCTCTTTCTTTTACGACTAAGCTAAAAGCCTCACAGTCTTCTTGAAATAATTCACATAGCTTAGGAAAAATAATGTTTTTAACATCCTCACTTATTTCTATTAGTCGAGGCCAATTAGATTGATACTTTTCTTTTCTTTTTTCATCAATAGTTAGACTAATTACGGTCAACAAAAGTTTGGCTGATATCATTCCTGAGAATGCTGCAGCACTACCTGATCCAGGTTTGTGGCTTCCTTTTCCAAATTTGTCTAGCAGAATTCGAGTTTCTTCTGCTAAATAATCCGGTATAGTTGGTTGTTCTATCGTAGAATTCATATTAATAAAGATAAATGTATACTGACCAGAAAATCAAGGTGCTGCTTAATTGAACTGGTTACCCAATAGAACTGGTTTCACCAAAATGGATAAATCAGAAATTAGCTTACATTCATCAAAATCCGATTAGAGCAGGTCTTGTATCTAAAGCAGAAGACTATCTTTACAGTAGTGCAAGTTGCTATTTGGATAGTACTGGCGAGCTTTCAGTAGATGTAATTAAACTTGAAAACTTAACTGGCTATATTGATAGTTAGTTTTGCTTCTTTAATTTCAAGCGTACTGCATCGAGGTTTACAAACCTCGACGATCTAAGGTCCAATAAACCGAGTCCCTTAGCGAAAGTATCTAACCAGACATAGCCTTCTTCTTCAGCCTTTTGTTCTATAGCTCTTCCTAATATTTGAATGCCTGATTTTAAAACCTTTACTTCCTGTTCTTTTTCTTTGAGACGTTGTTGATTAACGACATAGCCTTGAACCAAAAGTTCTCTTAGCTTAGATGTTGCCCATATTCTAAATTGTGTTGCTCTTTCAGATTTGACTCTATATCCAACCGATATGATTGCATCTAAATTGTAGTGTCTTTGGTTCCTTTTGACCTTTCTATTTCCTTCTTGACGAACTTGTAAGAAATCCTTACAAGTTGAAATTTCATCTAATTCACCCTCTGAGAAGACTGATTTTAGGTGCATCGTTATATTCTGAGGAGTAGTATTAAATAATTCTGACATTTGTTTCTGAGTTAACCATACTGTCTCTCCTTCTAATTGAACATTTAATTCGATTTGACTATTTGAATCTTGATATATGACTATTTCACTCATTCTGTGATTTTCTAACTACAGCTTAGTTTTTTTATTTTAATTCTTGATTTTAATCCTCAGCTTGCATGATACTTACCTATTACAAGAACAAAGTTTATTTGTAGGTGCCCATAACTCACTTCTCTTCTCAAAAGACCTGTACTGAGCTTCCCCAAAGAACGTCCATAGATCAGTTACCCCCCCTCCATCAATAAAAGAAATAACTCATACCAGCCGACAATGAAGCAAACTGATAATCAATAAGGGTTACATTTACATTTGAGGTCTGTGCTAAATTAAATCTGCCCCGGGCACTAAATCTCAATTGCGGTGAGACATAGTAGACTAAGGTAGGATTTAAACTAATCGAATAATTGTATGATTCTAAGGAGTCTTGTTTTCTATAAGAAGCAAATAACGGTATACGAATATTCGTTCTCTGACTAAAAAAATAACCCAGAGATAAAGTGGCATTCAGTTGTACAAAATAATCGTCAAAAAACTGCTCTGTATCTATAGGGCTAAAATAAAGGCGACCAGCTTGGACAGCATATATTTGATCAAACTGCCAGTCATTATTGATGGCGTTTCTATTTTCATATTCTGCGATTAAACCATAAGTTCTGCTAGTCTGTGTTCGTTTGGTAATAAAATCATTGTCAAAATAACTCAGGTTCGCATTCAAGCCCACCTTGAAAGTTGTGCCTTGAAATCTTCTTTCGAAGGCCTCAAATCTATAAGCATCATTCAGCAGGGCAAAGAATTTATATTGTTCTGGTGTAGAGAATTTGTTTTCTACCATGTATCTAGCTAAAGACTCTAATTCATAAAGGTCTTCTAACCGGAAGTCCACATTTCTATAATTCTTAAGTCTTCTTAGCTCGTCGGCTAAAGCCGTAATTTCTTCATGTGATATTTCTTTATCTAGGACACCGCCTTTTTGTAGCTCTTCTAGTATAGTGACGGCATGCCAGGCGTCAGTAATAATTTCTGTCCTACCGAATCCTATCTTTGGAGCTATGCTGACATTAATGTCTACTTCATCTCTATTCTCACCAGCGAATGTGTAGTCAGGATCAAAGGCAAAACGACCACCACCAGCAAGTTCAAAAAAGCGTCTCGGTTTAAGGAATAACCTGTTGGCTATATTCACTTGAGCCGCAGCATAAAATTCGTCTTGATAATTGAAGGTCGTTTGTGGGTTTTGACCTGAAGTATATCCCAGATTTAATTGATAAAAAAGATCCAGTTGCCTCTTTCTATTATAGTCAAGTTCTGACCCGAATATGTCCGTTCCAATATCAAATACATCGTAGTCTATAAAATTGCGACTGTTAGAAGAGGTAAAATCTAGAAAGGGATTAAGCTGTAAGGCTTTTCTATTTACATCTGGAAAGAGATAATCTGAGATGTCATAACTTTCTATTTGGCTATAGCCATTAGAGAAAATAAAGAGCAGAACCAGAAAGGATAGGGACTTTTGCATAGCTGTTAAGATGATTTAAGAAGTTGTTAGTACATGTTAAAGAAACCAATGGTCGCTCTTTCAATATTAACATTTTAAATGTTAAGTCCATGGCTGGTTAAACTAAAGTTAACCCTACTGGGTGCAATTTAACTTTCATACATATTTGGAGTCATGAATATAATAGTCCGTCCATATTGGACAGCTGATCTACACCGATCAGCCACATTGAAAATTGAACGTTATGTATGCGAAAGTAATTTTATGCGGGATGTTCTTAGTAGGAGCATTGATGCTTGTACAAGCACAACCAGATCGCCCTCGAGGAGATCGCTATGGAGATTATGATGATCGATATTATGACAGAGGTTCCCACCATTCTTATAGTTATAATACTAGAGGTCGTGGAGTAGATTATAGTTACTATGCCTCTATTATGAATCGGGCGGATAGAAAGAGATTAAAGCGGCTCACCCGTTTATTAAGAGAGAGAGAAAGATGTGCCTTTGAAGATGGATATCTTTCTAGACGAGAAAGAAGAAGACTCAATGAGCTAAGGGCAGACATCGATAATCTTATTTACAGATACAGGAGAGCGGACAGATATGCTTATTATAACAGACGTAGACCCGTCTGTAGATAAATACTTTACACTAGTGGAGAAGGGCTTCTGGCCTTTTTCCTTTTTTTAGTTTAAGACAAAAACCATGTCCAAGGTTCGAAATTTTTGATGATGACAGCACCTACAATCAGGATAAGTAGCCAGTAGGCATATTTGTTAGCGCCTTGCATTTTGACCATCTTTTTAGCTGCAACATATCCTCCCATAGCTTGACCGATAGCCAAGGCTATGCCCGCTTTCCATACGATCATACCGTTAAGTTGGAAGATGACTATAATCACTGTAGTATAAATGGACACTATGGCTATTTTCAATCCATTCCCACGGATAAGATCGTACTTAGACAGAATGACAGCAATCATCAAAAAGAGTACGCCAAAGCCCGCCTGAATAAAACCTGCATAAATTCCAATGAGAAAATATAGTGGCATTGTTTTCCATGGAGAATTTACTGCTGAGTTAGGATCAGGTTCTATGAATCGCTTAGGATTCAGTAAGAGCAATAAGAAGATCGGAATTAAGAGATATTTGAAGGCTTGCTTAAACTGTGCAGCATCTATCTGCGTCGCCATAAATACACCAACCATAGACCCTAGGAAAACCATGGTGATAATCCACTTCCCACCAGTAAGATCAAGTTTACCATTTTTATAAAAGGTGTAACCACTAACATAGCTACTGGCTAGTACATTTACCCGATTAGTAGCATTAGCGAGATGACCAGCGATACCGATGACATCCATGTAGATCGCTAGGGTTATAATAGAACCAAACCCTGCCAGAGCATTTATAATACCGGCAAAGAATCCTCCAATTAAAGAGATGATTATTTCTGTGGCTCCCATTGACGGCAAAGAAAAGCTATTCCTAGCAACAAAAAGAATAAATAGAAACCGATACTATAAGTTCTCTCTATGGTGTTTTCTGCCAGTGCAGAAATAAGCACTACACTATGAAGGCATAAGAAATAAGGATCTAGATATCGGCGTAGAGCGATCAGTGGCCAGATCAAGGCTGTCATGTAACACAGAAAACCCAAGATACCCATTGCTGCTAGTGCAAAAAGGTATTGATTATGTGGATAGTGTGGCAGACTCTTTCCGAGATATTCTTGATAACGAGCATCACAGCCAGCTCGCATATCACCTATACCTATACCTGCTATTTTGTTATCATTGAATATGTCTAGGCCTATCTTAAGAGAGTACAATCTTTCAGAATCTGAATAATTCAAGCCTTCCCCTAGTTTGTACTGACGAAGGTCCCAGTTGACATAACTTATCTTTTTCTTGAGACTCGGTATGGTATTGATAGCTATCATAGGCACTAAGACGATAGCAGCTATAAGTCCTGCGAGAGCGGTATATTTCTTTTGCTTTATAAAGTGATAAGTTCCGACGAGAAAGATGGTGCCGTAGAAGACTGCCAGACCACTTCTCACTGCCAGAATATGTAAGAACAAAATCAAAAAAATCGAAACCAATAATTGAGTAGCTCTAGTACCGATGCGAAACACCTTTTTCTGTTCTATATAGACAAAGAGACTGACACAGGCTGCAAAGGCTACGAAAATGCTGAATTCGGTATGATCGATAGGAGTTGTAATTGATTTACCCTTTCCTATCGCTTGATTCAGATCCTCGAAGTTCATAATATAGTTACCTAGGACACCTAAGGACACAGTCACTATTAGGAAGACAAAGCCTACCAGATAATCATAGTACCGCTTGGCCAAGTAGTCCTTTAGGCTAAAAAATGCCAGCGGCAGAACTAGAAAAGGCAGTTTCTTGAGTACGAATTCCAGCCATAGCGTCTTGTTATCAGAATTGAGACCAGAGAGTAGAGTGATCACTAAGATGATGCTGGGTATCAGAAAGATAGCCAATCCCCTGCGGTCATGATTCTTATTGGAGAGCCAATGCCAGAGTGCAGTCCCACTTAGACCGACCATTCCTACAGCCAATAAGGCTTTAGAACAGATGATACCAATTAGATACAATAAGACCCAAAAGTCGATTAGGCGGGTAAAGTCGGTTTCTTTGTTTGTAATACTGGGCATCGCGGCTAAAATAGTGAATTGAGTTAAAACTAAAACGTAACTTTGTCCTTTCTAAATATGTAGCGAAAGATTGTGGAAGCATTTAATAAAATACAAGAGCTATTATCAGAGATAAATGGCGCTGAACCAACAGATAAGGAGCAGTTAGAGACTTTCCGTATCAGATTTTTGGGTACCAAGAATATTATCAAACCGCTCTTCGGTGAGATGAAATCTGTCCCCAATGATCGTAAGAAGGAATATGGTCAAGCCCTGAATGGCCTCAAGCAGGCTGCTGAAGAAAAATTCAATGCTAGGAAGGAAGCCTTAGAAGCCTCTACTGATGAAGCGGCATATAAGGACATGGACCTGAGTCTGCCTGCAGCACCTATACAGCAAGGGTCGCGACATCCTATCTCTATAGTGATGAATAGAATGATAGATATCTTCGAGAAGATAGGTTTTGTAGTAGCAGAAGAAAGAGAGATCGAAGATGACTGGCATAACTTTACGGCGATGAATACGCCGGCAGATCACCCGGCTAGAGATATGCAAGACACCTTCTACCTGAAGGACTCTACGACGAATCTGCTACGGACACATACTTCCTCCGTTCAGGCGAGAGTGATGACCACTCAGAAGCCACCGATTAGAATTATCGCACCAGGAAGAGTCTATAGAAATGAAACTATATCTGCTAGATCACACTGTCAGTTTCACCAGATAGAAGGACTGTATATAGATAAGGATGTATCCTTTGCAGATATGAAGCAGACCCTTCTCTACTTTGCAAGAGAAATGTATGGTCCAGATACTGATATACGTTTGAGACCTAGTTACTTCCCCTTTACAGAACCTTCTGCAGAGATGGATGTCTGGCTCGGTACAGATACACCAGCGACTAAAAAGCTAACGAAAGGTACGGGCTGGCTAGAAGTATTAGGCTGCGGAATGGTAGATCCTAATGTGCTTAAGAACTGTGATATCGATCCTGAAGAATACACCGGTTATGCCTTTGGTATAGGGATAGAAAGAACAGCCATGCAGAACTTTAATATTAGTGATATCCGCTTGTTGTTTGAGAATGATGTTCGTTTTCTGAAACAATTCAGTGCCGTTATATAAGTCCTATGAAGCCATCTATACCTAAGGGTACCCGAGACTTCTTACCTCAGCAAGTCGCTAAGAGAAACTATATTTTTTCTGTCATTAAGCAGGCCTTCCAGACTTATGGCTATGTGCCTATAGAGACACCAGTAATGGAAAAGCTCTCTACCCTGACTGGAAAATATGGAGAAGAAGGCGATAAACTCCTATTCAAGATTCTCAATAACGGAGACTTTCTAAAGAAAGCAGACCAACAAGCCATCGCAGATGGACAATCAGCTAAATTGGTTTCCAGTATAGCGGATAGAGGATTACGTTATGACCTTACCGTACCCTTTGCGAGATTTGTCACCATGCATCAGAATGATATCAGCTTTCCTTTTAAGCGGTATCAGATACAGCAAGTATGGAGAGCTGACCGACCTCAGAAAGGAAGATATAGAGAGTTCTATCAGTGTGATGCCGATGTCGTCGGTTCTGATAGTCTGATGTATGAGGCAGAACTGATACAGTTATTTGATAAGGTCTATACGGACCTAGGAATAGCCGTCACCTTGAAGATCAATAATAGAAAAGTACTCTACGGCATCGCTGAGAGCCAGGGCATCGCAGACCAATTTATGGCGATGACTATTTCTATGGATAAGCTGGATAAAATCGGAGAAGAGAAGGTCGTCGCTGAAATGACGGCTAGAGACATTCCAGAAGCCGCGGCTAGAAAAGTGATAGATATCTTGGCAATAGACAGCTTAGACAAACTGGAAAAGGTCTTTGAAGGAACCAGTGAGACGGGACTAAAAGGTATAGAGGAATTAAGAACATTCCACCAGTACTTAGATCCTACACCACTCTCTAATAGCCTCAAATTTGATATCTCTCTTGCCAGAGGACTCAGTTATTATACAGGCTGCATCTTCGAGGTAGCTGCTAATGATGTTGCGATAGGTAGTATAGGAGGAGGAGGAAGATATGATGATTTGACAGGGGTATTCGGCCTTAAAGGGGTCTCTGGAGTGGGTATTTCCTTTGGATTCGCTCGTATCTATGACGTCATGGAAGAGCTGAAACTTTTTCCAGAAAGTGTAACCAAGAATATTGATCTATTGCTAGTGGCTTTTGATGAGGACTGCCATAGACATGGGTTCCAATTGCTCTCAGAGCTAAGAAAGAAGGGCATTGCTTCAGATCTTTACCCAGCACCAGTGAAGTTGAAAAAGCAAATGAAATACGCTGATGATATTCATGCACCCTATGTCTTGCTCATTGGTTCTAAAGAAATGGAAGCAAAGGTCTATACTCTAAAGAATATGTCTAGTGGTGAGCAGACAGAGGTAGATCTAGAGACACTAGTGAATAAACTAAAAAGCTAAGGTGCAGATTACTAGTCTTGCTCAGATACAAGCTGCACTTCTTTCTGGGGAGCTCACAGCGATAGACTTAGTCTCTTCTTATCTGGATAGATGTGCTGAGACCAAAAGTCACAATGCCTATGTCGAAATCTTCGAAGAAGAGATTAAAATAGCAGCTCAAACCCTAGACGAAAAAATCAAAAACAACAAGGACAAACTGGGCCCACTTTTTGGCGCTGTCGTTTCTATCAAAGATAATCTCTGCTATAAAGATCATTTGGTTACAGCTTCTTCTAAGATGCTAGACGGTTTTGTAGCGCCTTATTCTGCTACAATTGTAGAGCGACTCATAGAAGCCGATGCTATGATCATAGGTCGGACCAATTGTGATGAATTCTGTATGGGTTCTTACAATGAGACGTCCTACTATGGTCCTGTAAAATCTGCTATCGATCCCACAAAGGTTTCTGGAGGTAGTTCGGGTGGGGGAGCCGTCTCCGTAGCTCTAGGGACTTGTCTAGTGGCCATTGGTAGTGATACTGGAGGCTCTATTAGACAGCCAGCCGCCTATAACGGTATGGTAGGATATAAAGCTACTTACGGCAGCATATCCAGATGGGGACTCATCGCCTATGGTTCATCGTTAGATGTCATAGGTTTCATTGCACCACATACCGAAGATATAACGAAGGTGCTGACTGTTGTAGCTGGCAGAGATGAGTATGATAGCACTAGTATAGATATTCCTAACGCTGTACAGAAGGAAGAAATTACTACGCTGAAAATTGCCTATTCTTCTAAGGTCATGAATGATCCGGAATTGAAAGCAGAACTCAGACAAGGAGCGCGGGAGTATATAGTAAAACTAAAAGCCGCGGGTCACGAGCTAGTGGATGTGGACCTGAAGTATGAAGACTACTATGTACCGACGTATTATATATTGGCCTGTGCTGAAGCCTCTTCTAACCTTAGTAGATATGACGGTATCCGATATGGGCATAGATCAGCAGAAGATGTAGATGACTATAAGGAGCTGATATGGAAGTCGCGTGCAGAGGGCTTTGGATCTGAAGTGAAGAAGAGAATCATGCTAGGCACCTATGTACTGAGTCAAGGTTACTATGAGGCCTATTTCCTAAAAGCTCAGCAAGTCAGAACCCTGATAAAAGAACATACAGATGAGCTCCTCGCTAGTCATGATGTTTTGCTCATGCCAGTGACGACGAGTCTACCCAAAGCAATAGGGGAGCAAAAAGATCCTATCCAAAGTTATCTCTCAGACAGATGCACGGTACTAGCTAATCTCTGTGGTCTTCCTGCTATTTCTTACCCTGTATATAATATAGAAGGCGCCGCTCCGTTAAGTATGCAACTTATTACAGCTTCAAAACAAGACAACTACCTACTTGCCGTTTCTCAGGCATTACTGTCTCTCTAGAATAGGTGTCATCAACTATATAGCTTGGCATCATAATTGATATTGAGTATACTACACATTATAATTTTTCTTAATGTGTAGTTCTTGACAATATCATTAAAGAGGGTTACATTTGCGCTCCCGTTTTACACATATAATATTATTTTAATGTGTAAGAGAATATAAATAAAGGGTTTAGAAGAAAATCCAAAGCAAATTTTGAGTCCGAAACCGATTTAGCAACTTATTGCAAACATTATTATCCATGAACAAATTATTAGTTGTTGCTGCAAAAGCAGTAATAATTACATATCTGTCAATTCTGAGCCCTACCAAGGGGCTAGCTCATACCAGTCCTGAAGCGGCTGAGGTGCATAAGCACTCAGTGCCTAAGTTTTCTAAAGAACTCGTCGTAGAAAGATTAGATAACCTCTCCAGTGTCATAGATGTACATTATACAGAGGAAGTAGGCAAGCGTATCAAGGAATACACAGTAAGCTATAGAGTCGCTGGTGAGAAGATACTAGGGAAGGTAGATTTATACTTTCCACTTTTCGAAGCAGAAATTGCTAAGAGGAATTTGCCACAAGAATTAAAATATGTTGCGGTTGTAGAATCGCATTTAGATATCACAGCAGAATCAAAGTCTGGTGCTGTAGGACTATGGCAGTTCATTAAGTCTACAGCGCAGATACAGGGACTTAAAGTCAATAAGCATATCGATCAGAGAAAAGATGCAGAGCTTTCTACTGAGGCGGCCTTAGATTACTTGACGAAGTTGTACGATAGATTTGATGATTGGACCTTAGCTATAGCGGCTTATAATTGTGGTCCTGGTGGAGTCAATAAGGCGATCCGTAAATCTGGTAGCAGAAATTACTGGGAGCTAAGAAAATATCTTCCTAGAGAAACTCAGAAATATGTACCTAGAATTATTGCAGCAATGTATCTCATGCAATACTATCATGTACATAACTTAGAGCCACGTCAGGTAGATAGAGATTTAAAGACATATACAACTATCAGTGATGGAAAGGGACATAATCTTAGAAGACTGAGCCAAGAGCTAGGTGTCGATTACAAGATCCTCTATACATTAAACCCTCAGTTCATAACAGGTTACTTCCCAAAGAACAGTGGTAACATGAGTCTCAAGATTCCATTGAATCACTATGAAAGGTACTTAGAGCTACATGATCCTGTATCTTATAAGAAATTGCTAGCAGATAGAAGAGAAGCAGAACTCATCGTCCTTAAGGAAGAAAGAGAATTGCTTAAGAGAGCAGCAATCAATCCTATGTTACCGATACCAGGTATTATCTATGATAGAATAAGACAACAATACCGTGAGAGAAAAGTGTACAAATTAAAATTTGTAACGGTATAAGAAATACGAAAGGGGGTCTAAAATTAGACCCCCTTTTTTTATGCCCGATGCGGTTTTTTCAACCTGCAAAATTATCGACATTCGAAATGTATGTCGGTTTCAAAGAATGAAGCCCGATCATGGAGTTAGTACCGCATCGATGACATGCACAACACCATTATTAGTTCTTATATCAGTGACGGATATTCTAGCACCGTTAATAAATGCGCCATTCGCATTCAGAGAAATATTCAGTGGACTGCCTTGCAGACTCGTTAGTTCCATTCCATCAAAGATATTACCAGTAGAGGCTACACCTGAGATAACATGGTAGAGTAGTACCTGAGTCAAAGCGCCTTGTGGATCAGCCAATAGACTATTAAGTACAGCTGGATCTACTGCTGCAAAAGCGGCATCTGTAGGAGCAAATACTGTAAAGGGTCCAGGACCTGCAAGAGCCCCTTCTAGACCAGCAGCAAGTACTGCCGTCTCTAAAGTCGTATGCACAGGACTGTTTGCGACGACATCCAATACAGTCGCTGGAGTAGGTGTTACCCCATAACCTGGAAGTAGTACGGCATCGATGACATGTACGACACCATTCTCAGCTTTGATATCTGTCACACTGATACGGATATCATTGACAAAGGCGCCATTACCATTAATCATAAAGTTGAGGTTCTCTCCATTTAGTGTACCCATCTTCTGTCCATCAAATAGAGAAGCAGCACCAGCAACTCCATTCACTGCATGATAAGTTAATACCTCAGTCAAAGCGCCTTGCGGATCTGCTAATAAACTATTCAGTACAGCTGGATCTATAGCGGCAAAGGCTGCATCTGTCGGTGCAAATAATGTAAATGGTCCAGGTCCACTCAGAGCTCCTTGAAGTCCTGCTGCTAGTACAGCTGTCTCTAGTGTATTGTGGTTAGAACTATTCACGACGATATCTACAACTGTAGACGCTTTTATTTCTGGAAGTAGTACTGCATCTATGACATGTACTACACCGTTAGTTGTGGCAATATTAGCAACAGAGACATTTGCTCCATTGATTGTAATAGAACCTCCATTGATGTCGAACTCTAAGTTCTGACCGAATAAGCTACTGATACGCATTCCATCGAAGATGTTGTCTCCATTGGCGACACCATTGACCACATGATGCGTGAGTATCTTTGTAAGATCTCCAGAGGGATCAGCCAATAGTGCTTCTATAACTGCTGGATCTATGGCTGCAAAAGCGGCATCTGTCGGTGCAAATAAAGTAAAAGGCCCAGGTCCAGAAAGAGTGCCTGCAAGATCTGCTGCAATGACTGCGGCTTCTAAAGTGTTGTGGTCTGGACTATTAACGACCACATCTACAATTGTCTGAGAGCTCAGATTCAAACTGCAGAATATAAACAAGGCTGTGATAAGTTTTGTTAAGATTTTCATGATCAGGATAGATTTTAAAATTTTAGGAATAAGTCCATCTTAATGATGGTTACATTAGCCTATGTGCAGATTTTACAATAAAGGTTGCCTCGGAGAGAATTTTTTTTGAATTAGTGAATTACAAATAGAAAAGATGCTTACAAAGCTTAAGGTTAAGGACAAATTCAACAAAGAATTACCTGCTGATCCTGATCAAAATAATACCAGAAGACAAGTCCATAAGGCTTGCTTTTCCTATGCAACACCTAGGATTCCGACAGCCCCACAATTACTGCATGTATCTCCAGAAATGGCTGAGACCTTAGGTCTAAGCGCAGAGGATACCGCCTCCGAAGCGTTTCTACAAGTTTTCTCTGGACAGAAAGTTCTAGAAGGTACAGCACCTTATGCCATGTGCTATGGTGGTCATCAATTTGGGCATTGGGCAGGTCAGCTTGGAGATGGTAGAGCGATCAATCTAATGGAAGTAGAGCAAGGAGGAAAGACCTGGGCTTTACAACTCAAAGGGGCAGGGGAGACCCCTTATTCTAGGACAGCAGATGGTCTAGCAGTACTGCGATCTTCTGTCAGAGAGCATCTCTGCAGTGAAGCAATGTATCATCTGGGGGTGCCTACCACAAGATCTTTATCACTAATGCTGACAGGTGATCAGGTGCTCAGAGATGTCATGTATGATGGTAACTCTGCCTATGAAAAAGGCGCAGTAGTCTGTCGGACGGCTCCTTCTTTTATACGCTTTGGTAACTTCCAGATTTTTACGAGTAGAAAGGATAAAGAGACCCTGAAGGCTCTGACGGATTTTACGATTAGACATTATTTTCCAAGTTTGGAAGCAGGTACGAAAGCAGGGTACATAGAATTTTTTAGAACTGTCTGTGCACGTACAATGGAGATGGTCCTTCACTGGCAGCGAGTGGGATTTGTACATGGTGTAATGAATACAGATAACTTATCTATCCTCGGCCTGACGATAGATTATGGTCCTTATGGCTGGCTAGAAGGCTATGACCCCAATTGGACACCGAATACGACAGACCGTCAGAATCGCCGCTATCGATATGGTCAGCAACCCAATGTAGCCCTTTGGAATCTAGCACAACTAGGTTCGGCACTCATGCCGCTCATAGAAGAGGTACAGCCACTCCAAGAGATCTTAGATAACTGTCAGCAGCAGTTCCCGAACGATTATTTACAAATGATGTCTCAGAAGCTCGGGCTAAAGAATATGAATCCTGTCGCTCATGAACTTATTACAGACTTAGTACAACAGCTGCAGCTCACAGAGACAGATATGACTATCTTTTTTAGGACGCTTTCGCAACTGCGTACTACTACAGATCTAGCAGATGATACCCAATTAGAACCCCTAGTCCTACCCGCTATCTATCTACCTGAAGAGTACACAGAGGAGCTTAAAGAAAAGTGGAGAAGCTGGCTCCTAAGATACCAAGCACAACTACAACAAGAACAAAGCAATGATACTCAACGCCAGACAAGTATGAATGTCGTTAATCCCAAATACGTCCTCAGAAACTATATGGCTCAGCTTGCCATCGATGCGGCTAATGCAGGTGACTATACTATAATTAATGAGCTCTATGAATTACTAAAGACTCCTTACGCTGACAATCCCGAGCAAGAAAAATGGTTTGCCAAACGACCAGAGTGGGCAAGACATAAGGTAGGATGTTCTATGTTGTCTTGTAGTTCTTAGGTGATCGGTCTTGTCCACCCCCTAGCCACCGCCAGCCACCGCCAGCGGAGGAAAATGCGAACTAATAACTTTAATGATAGGTAAGAAATTTAGCTCGATCTTAATCTGGCCTAAGTCTACAATTAGGTCACCTAGTTCAGGACAAGACAATTACTTCTAACAAACCCTATGCTGCCAATTAGTCACACAAATATAAAATCAAGTGCCATAATGACATATACTTTGAATTAAAACCCCTCTTTATGGCATGAAAATCGGCATGGAACACCTCTTGATAAGGGTATACTGTAAATCTGATTATCAAAAACTAAAAATAGAATAGCATGAATTACAGAAGATTTAAAAAACCAGTAGCTGTGAATCCCTTTGTTTCAGTCTTAGATGAATTCTTCACTAAAGGCATGAACGAATTAGTAAAAAGTGATTTTTCACTATCTAGACCCAGTGTCAATATCCTAGAAAAGGATGATGCCTTTTCTGTGGAACTAGCCGCACCAGGTCTCTCTAAAGAGGACTTTGATATTAAGGTAGATAAGGATCAGCTCATCGTAAAGGTCTCAAATGAAAGCGAAAGCGAAGAGACAGAGAATGATGCAAAGTATAGAAGAAGAGAATTCAACTATACTTCTTTCACTAGAAGCTTCCATCTTCCAGAGACAATCAACACTGAAGATATCAACGCCACATACGAAAATGGGGTACTAAAGATTTCATTAGTGAAAAAGGAAGAGGCTAAAGAAAAAGAACCTAGAAAGATTGCAATCAGCTAACAAGCCATTGCAGCCTGATAGGCTAAAGAATTTCCACGAAAGTAATGTTGGTTTTCGGATCTAAGTTTTACTTAGAACGATGAATTTGGGAGGCTGTCACAGTAATGTGGCAGCCATTTTTTATGCTAGTGTGGAAAGAGTTATACCTAGCCTAAAACTCACTACTAGTATAAAACTTGACCTCTGGATGATTCTCTTCTGCCATCTTTAGTGTCCATGCAGATTCTGCGAGATAGACCAGCTTTTCATCTTTGTCTATCGCAAGATTTTTTCTTCTTCTAGATTTCAACTCGGAGAGAGCGGCGTCATCTTCTGTGCTCACCCAGCATGCTTTATGCATTGCTACTGGCTCATAAGTACATTTAGCGCCGTATTCATGTTCTAACCTATACTGTATAACGTCAAACTGTAAGGCTCCTACAGTACCGATAATTTTTCTATTAGTATCCATCTTGGTGAAGACCTGTGCGACACCTTCGTCCATCAACTGGTCTATGCCTTTATTCAGCTGCTTGGACTTCATAGGATCCGCATTATTGATATACCGGAACTGTTCTGGAGAAAATGAAGGAATTCCTTTGAAAGTGAGCTTCTCTCCAGTAGTAAGGGCATCACCGATTTTAAAATTACCAGAATCATAGAGACCGACGATATCACCAGGAAAGGCTTCTTCTACGATGTTTTTCTTAGAGGCCATAAACATGGTCGGATTAGAAAATTTCATTTTCTTTTTCTGGCGGACATGAAAGTAGTTTGTATTCCTGGCAAAGACGCCAGAGCAGATACGCATAAAGGCTATCCTGTCTCTATGCTTGGGATCCATGTTGGCATGTATCTTAAATACAAAACCTGTAAATTTATTTTCGTCGGGTTCTATTACACGTTCTTCTGTCTCTCTAGGTAATGGTTGTGGTGCTATGTCTACAAAACAATCAAGCATTTCTTTCACCCCAAAGTTATTGATCGCACTACCAAAGAACACCGGATTCAGTTTTCCTTCTTCGTAGGCCTGCTGATCTAGAGCAGGGTAGATTTGATTAATGGTATCTATTTCTTCCCTGAGTTCCTTGGCAGCAGCTTCACCGACCAACTCATCTAGACTAGGGTCTGACAGATCAGAAATTTCTATGGTGTCATCTTCCGTTTGCTTACCGTGTGCAGCAAAGAGTCTAATGTTCTTTTTGTAGATATTATAGACACCTTTGAATCGCTGTCCCATTCCTATAGGCCAGGTCAGAGGCGTCGCCGTCATTCCGAGTTTGGTCTCTATTTCATCCAGAAGGTCAAAACCATCTAGCCCTTCTCTATCCATTTTATTTATAAAGACAATCATGGGAGTATTCCGTGTTCGGCAGACACCTACAAGTTTTTCTGTTTGGGCCTCCACACCTTTGGCTACATCTATTACCACGATAGCGCTATCCACGGCTGTCAGTGTTCTATAGGTGTCTTCTGCAAAATCCTTGTGACCAGGGGTATCTAGGATATTGATTTTCTTATTTCTATATTCAAAAGCCATCACAGAAGTTGCCACTGAGATACCTCTCTGTCGCTCTATTTCCATGAAATCTGAAGTTGCGCTCTTCTTTATCTTATTAGACTTGACGGCTCCAGCAACTTGTATGGCACCCCCAAAGAGGAGGAGCTTTTCTGTAAGAGTCGTCTTACCAGCATCCGGGTGGGAGATAATCCCAAAGGTTTTTCTTTTTTCTATCTCTGATTTGAGGCTCATGCGTCTGTGACAATTTTTCGGTGGGCAAAGGTACGTGCTAATTATCTACCTCCCTATCATTCGACGATAAAAGAATAACAGATTCGTCGAGATATTTACTAATTTTCATTTTACACCAGTAATCTAATAAGAATGAGGTTTTGTACCATTTTATTTTTCTGCACTTTATTGTCCTCTATCGCTATCTGTCAGGTTAGAAACCTTAATGATGTAATCTCTGATTATGAGTTTCATTTGAAGGAACTCAGAGATCAGCAATCTAATAGTTGGCCAGGAAATAGTGCTGTACAGATCAAGGAAGAGTATCTCCATTATGGGGATCTCAAAAGAAGACTAAGGCAAGTAGATAATGCTCTACTGACAGGACAAGATTTGATTAATTATGAGATGCTGAAATTTATCCTCGAAGATAAACTGGAGTATTATCAATACGGCGCCTATATGTTTCCTCTCAATGCTGAGGGAGGCTTCATCCTAGATATGATCTATCAGACGAGAAACCTTCAACTTGAAGATATTTCTGATGCAGGTGATTATCTTATGAAGCTAGAGGACACGAAAAATTATATAGACAATCAAATCAAATGGCTGCGACTAGGTCTGGAGCAAAATAAGGTCATGCCCAAACTCATCGTGAATAACTGTCTAGAAGTCTTGCGTAATGCCGTGAGTACTGATGCCGCTTTTCTGATGAAGCCTCTGGAGACTGCACCTATAGATGAGAACTATAATCAAAAAGCCAAAAAATTACTGACAGTAGAACTGATCCCTTGGTTGAAAAAACTAGAAACTTTCCTGGAGGAGGAGTATCTCCCAAAAACGTATGACCAAGTAGGTGTCAGCAATAATAAGAATGGCAAGATCTTCTATGAGCAACGGGTCAAATATTTTACAACGCTAGATATGACTCCACAAGAGGTGTATGATACGGGTAAGAGAGAGGTGGCAAGAATCAGAGCAGAGATGGAAGCTATCATTAAGGATCTAGAATTCAAAGGAGACTTTGCCGACTTTCTAAAATTCCTGAGAGAAGATCCACAGTTCTATGCTAAGACTGGACAAGAGCTGCTGAACCAAGCAGCTTGGTTATCGATGAAAGCACAGGAAATACTACCACGGTATTTTAATAAACTTTATCGCCTACCCTTTACCGTCAAACCTGTTCCTGCGGAGATAGCACCGACCTACACTTCTGGTCGCTATTCTGGAGGCTCACAAAAAGATGGTAGATGTGGACAGTATTGGGTGAATACTTATAATCTACCAGCTCGACCAACGTATGTACTCGCAGCACTTACCTTGCATGAGGCTGTACCTGGTCACCACTTACAGATTAGTCTTGCCAAGGAACTAGAAGATCTCCCTAAGTTCCGTACGACACATTATCTCAGCGCCTATGGGGAAGGGTGGGGTTTGTATTCTGAGTATCTAGGCAAAGAAGCAGGGATGTACACGACACCATATGATGACTTCGGAAGATTGACCTATGAGATGTGGCGAGCCTGTAGGTTAGTGGTAGATCCGGGGATGCATTATTTCGGAATGACCAGAGAGGAGGCCATTAATTTTATGACAGAGAATACAGCACTGTCTATACACGAGATCAATACTGAGATAGATCGCTATATAGGCTGGCCAGGCCAGGCGGTTTCGTATAAAATCGGAGAGCTAAAAATACGAGAGCTCCGATCAAGAGCAGAAAAAAAATTGGGAGCAGATTTCGATATTCGAGAGTTTCACGATTTGATCTTAGCTAATGGATCAATTCCTCTGATGACACTAGAAAGGATAGTAGGAGAGTATATAGCCAGCAAGAAGAACTAGAGTTTTTTAGAAGACTCAATTCAAAGGTATAACTCTCAGATTGAGATCGACTTCCTTATATTCTATACCTGTGATATTGGCTTTTTCTATTTCATGGATAAATCTTTCACTGACCAAAAACCCATGGTTGGCTAGAAACATGAAATCATCATGCCAAAAGGCTTCTTTGGCATGAAACTCAACTATATCAAAACAGGGCCAGTTTTTACCTTTAGCAACCTCAAGTAAATGTTCATAACTATCAACATTTTGTGGTTCTTTAATAACGGTTTCGGGAGAAAACATCCTTTGTACTTCTCCATTCTGTACAACAGTCTGAGTGAAATCTATATAATCTAAAAAGGGTAATTCTGTAATATGTAAAACTTTGTGCCCAGTCACAGTTCCTCTTAGCAATAATAGATCTGTATCAAAAAGAGAGTGATGATGTGTATTCAGTGAAGCTAGAACTGTTTGGAATTTCGGTGACAGAACCAAAAGCGTAAAGGCCGAGGGTTGCTTGTGCATCCATGGGAATAGATCGGGCAGAATATCTGTTTCGATATCGTCTGGATTATTTGAAACAGCTTCGACTAACAGAGATTCAAATTTAAAGCCACTAGGAAAGGGATCTAAAATGGTGGTCCTAGATTTTTCGATTTCATCTCTACCTTTTAGAAGCAAGCCATTCGCACGGATTAGCTTTTTTGGGTCCATTCTTCCTGTGCTAATTTTGTATTTCTTTTTAGTACTCATATCCTGGGTTAGCTCTATTGTATTAGGTCCTACTGAACTTATAGTTGGTCCAGTTCTTAAGATAGTAATTTTTACACCTGTAATTTAAGTTTACAGCATTTTCATCTTACTTCTTCTGTTCATTCCAGATCCAAAGATTTAGTTCTACCAGTTTTTCTGATAGCTGGAGACCGAACTTGGTAAGTCGATACTCTACCTTAGGAGGGACTTCTGCATAGATTTGTCTATCTACCATACCGGCTTCCTCTAGTTTTTTTAGAGTCACAGAAAGCATTCTGGATGAAATGCCAGGGATGTAGGATTTGAGTTTATTGAAGCGCAAGACTTTGTTGTAGGCTAGATTATAGAGACAGAACAAACTCCACTTATCTACGGCTGGAGCAAAGATCCCCTTGATAGGACAGTTGTGATCCATCGAGCATTCCTGAGAGAGCAGGTATATTTTTTTAATCTTTTTTTTGAGCTGCAGCTCTTTATTTTCCGCTTTAGTTACTGCCATGTTACTGAGTTCTCATGAGGTAAGTTCTTGTATAAGCAAGACGGCTGATGTACCTTTACTTACAATTATATATCTAGTTACTAAAAGTAACCTAAATTATAAAGCGATGCAAAAACAAGAATTGATAAAACTACTAGATGAGAAATTTGATAAAGTGACTCAGTGGCTAGAGCAGCAGCCAGATCATGAATTTACAACGCAAAAGGTAACTGACAAATGGAGCAATGGAGAGCACCTAGAACATCTCCGTAAAACTACTCGGGCGATCAACAAAGGAATGAAATTACCAAAGCTCTTCCTCAGATATAAATTCGGTAAGATGAATAGGCCGGAAAGGACTTATGACCAAGTTGTCACTAAATATCAGAAAGCACTAAAGAAGCCAGGCGTCAAATCTCCCAAAGAATTCATAGCAGACAATATATCCAATGAGGACAAAGGAAGAATCTTATCATGGTTCCAAGAAGAGAAAACCGCCATGCAAAATATTATAAACAAGCATTCAGAAAAGGCACTCACTAAATATATCATTCCACATCCTCTTATCGGTCGGATGAGTTTCAGAGAGTTTGTGTTATTTACAGCTTATCATACAGAACACCATTTCTTACTGATGAAGAAATACAACTCATAGTTAAGGAATATGTTCGTCTGGGCTTGTAGCCCAGATGCAATATGATTTAAAAGTAAAGTAGGTTAAGAGTTAAAAGTTCCCCACTTCACGCTGCTACAGTCTAGAAGAAAAAGGGAAAAGGTCATGCTATGCATCTTAACTGCGACATCACTTTATTTAATAGATCAAGATTAACACCAAACCTTCCTCCCCAAAACACTGTACCTTTGCTATGATGGATTGGAAGTCTGCAATTACTGGTTTTAAGGCATATTTAGTTTTGGAGAGAGCACTTTCCGAAAACTCCATAGAAGCCTATCTTAGAGACATTAGAAAGCTGGCACAATTTCTTACTGCACGAGGTGAGAACACTGGTCCATTAGAGGTGCAGCGCAATGACATACAGGATTTTATAAGTTCCATTTATAAACTAGGACTAGGCGAACGGACACAAGCGCGGATTTTATCAGGCATCAAGGCCTTCTACAAATTTCTACTGCTGGAGGATATGATAGATGATAATCCTACGCGATTATTGCAAGGGCCTAAGTTGGGTCGTAAAATTCCTGCAGTCTTATCTTTTGAGGAGATCACAATGATGCTCGAAGCCATAGACCTTAGTCAGCCTCAGGGTCATCGCAATAGAGCGATGTTAGAAACCCTCTATGCTTGCGGATTGAGAGTCTCCGAACTGATTACTTTAAAGATCTCTCAATTCTATCACGAGGTAGAATATATCAAGGTTACTGGTAAGGGAGATAAAGAACGGATAGTACCTATGGGTAGTGAAGCGATAAAGCAGAACCTCTATTACATGAAGCATTACCGTAATGAACTAAAAATACAACCTGGCCAAGAAGATTTTCTGTATCTAAATAGAAGAGGCAAGTCACTTTCTCGAGTCATGGTCTTCAATATTATCAAGGACCTTGCGGCGAAGGTGGGTATAGATAAGACAGTAAGCCCCCATACTTTTAGACATTCTTTTGCGACCCATCTGGTAGAAGGCGGGGCAGATCTGAGAGCAGTCCAGGATATGCTAGGACATGAATCTATAACCACCACAGAAATTTATACCCATATAGATACTAAGTACCTGCGAGAGACTATCATGAATTTTCACCCAAGAAATAAGAAACCCACATGAAGTGGGAATTAAAAATGCGAATGTTGAAAGGGATTGTTCCTAGATTGTATAAATAAGTAAGGCATTACTTTTTGGACTTGAAGATGAAAGCCTGCCGGCGAGGCAAATGATTAATTACCTATTGATCTATAGATAGGCGAACTCAGCTTAATGAAATAAGTAAATCTTAAATGTTCTACTCAAAAACTCTAATAAATCAAGACAATCAACACTACTAAACTTTCCATGAGAGAAAAACATTTGAGATCTGTTCACTAATTAGCTAACTTTGTGAGGATGAGTTAGAATCCCAAAATCACTGAAATTAGAATTAGAGAAAGTTCAAGGAATTAAAAGTCAATATTTCAATGAAAAAGAATAGAGATGAATATGAAGTTGGGTTTGAAGCTTTTAAACTTGGAGTAATGCTTCAGCAACTTAGAACGGAAAAAGGCTTGACACAAGAACAATTGGCTGAGAAATGCGGGACTACGAAAAGCTACATTTCAAGGATAGAAAACAATGCTTCTGACATAAGACTTTCAACAGTAATGAGAATATTTCAAGAAGGATTCGGCAAACAAATTAGATTGTCCTTAAACTAATCCAGACATCGTAATAGACGATATCACAATAGGGGTATTGTTTATCCGTTAATTGTAGTACAGATGAAGCAGTGGCATTTTAGAATACTCGTGTATATAGTCTTGGGACTAATCGGCCTATCCTGTGCCGTCATCGGTCGTCCAGAGGGTGGTGATGATGATAAGACAGCACCTGCAGTGCTATCTGAAGGATCTACGCCTAATGCACAGACCCGCTTTTCGGATAGAAGGATAGAACTGGCCTTTGATGAATGGGTGACTGTATCTAATACTACCAAAGAAATATTTGTCTCTCCACCACTGAGTTATCCTCTCCAAGTAACTGAACGAGGCAAGAAGGTCATAGTAGAATTCAATGAAAAGGAAGAACTAAAAGAGAATACGACCTATCAGATAAATTTTGGAAAATCTATTAAAGACCTGACAGCAGGCAATGCACTGGAGGATTATACCTTTTTGTTTTCTACTGGCGATCAGATAGATGAACTGAGTATGTCTGGAAAGGTGATAGATTTTGAATCTCAAGAAGGGATAGCAGATATCATTGTGTTATTGCATGATAATCTTTCGGATACGGCTTTTACAACAATAAGACCGACCTATCTCACCCGGACTGATTCGGATGGTGTTTTCGAATTAAAAAACTTACGAGCAGATACTTTCCAGTTATATGCTCTAAAAGATGAAAATGTCAGTTATACTTATGACATGCAAGAAGAGCAGATTGGATATCTAGATACACTGCTCATCCTAAGTGAGGCACTGAATCCAATATCAGGCTTGACCCTAGAGCTATTTGATGAGGAGGATACACCACAGTTTGTAGAAGCGCGACAGAGAGAAGGAGGATTAATAAAAGTAGTCTATCAGCCACAGCCAAAGGATCTAAAGGTAGAATTGCTTTCTGACTCATATGTCAGTTATCAAGAACTTATAAATGATACCATATATTTCTGGCATACAGCAGTCGACGAAGACAGCTTGCAACTAGAACTTTCTTATGATGAAGTACTAGAAGTAGAATATGTAAAAAAGGCCAAGAAGTCTATCAAAGAACTGCCTCTAGACTGTAAAGCTACGGCGCTGACCATTGCGGCAACAGATACGATTAGATTACCTTGGACAAAGCCCCTAGCACAAGTGGACACTTCAAAACTAACGCTTAGTGATACCTCCCAGAACTATAAAATCTCTGAGTATGGTACAGAAGCAAAAACACTATGGCTGCTCAGTGAGCTCAGTTCTGCCAGTGAGTATATGATAAAACTGGATTCGGCAGCCGTGACCGATTGGTATGGTCAGGAAAATAGGGATAGCCTAAGAGTGCGACTGACGACGACTGATCCTTCTACTTTTGGGTCTATAAAACTGATAGTGTCGAAATCAGATTCTATCAGCTACCTACTCGCATTAATGAAGAATGGTGAAATTGTCGAAGAGCGGACTGTAATGGAGGCTGGAGAAATTTCGTTCACGAATATGCCAGCAGGTACCTACAGTATAGACATGATCCAGGATAGTAATGGGGATGGTCGATGGACTTCTGGAAATCTTAAAGAAAAAAGAAAGCCAGAACTAAAAGAACAAGTAACTTTGGAAGCACTAAAGGCTGGGTGGGATATAGAGGCGACAATAGACATAACCGAATTATTTTATGGTACTTAAAGCAACAAATCTTGTCAAGAGATACGGTCTGAGGACTGTAGTAGATCAGGTCAGCATCGAAGTCGGACAGGGCGAGATAGTCGGCTTACTAGGTCCTAATGGTGCGGGAAAGACGACGACTTTCTATATGACTGTCGGTTTTGTAAAACCTGATGAAGGGCATGTCTATCTAGATGGAGAAGAGATCACCAGTCTGGCGATGTACCGCAGAGCTCGTAAAGGTATCGGCTATCTACCTCAAGAACCTTCTGTCTTCCGCAAGCTGTCTGTAGAGGATAATATCGCCGCCATCTTAGAGATGATGCCTTTATCCAAGACGGAGCAAAAAGAGAAACTAGAAGAGCTCATAGATGAGTTTGGTCTCGCAAAAGTCAGAAAGAATATCGGAGATTCTTTGTCAGGAGGAGAAAGAAGAAGAACGGAGATAGCTAGAGCTTTGGCCTCTTCTCCTAAGTTTATC
>CAKZVK010000158.1 GCA_937921825.1 uncultured Saprospiraceae bacterium | reverse complement strand
AAGCCTGAGCAACTCAAAGATGTCAAGGTGATCAGTGATTCTATTTATAATAAATTACTACCCTATCTCTAAACAAAATAGATATTACCTTTGTCTTCTATTATAGATTTTGAAGAGCCTAAAGTATCTAAACAAGTATCTACTACGTTACAAATTCCATCTCGGACTTGGAACCCTCTTTGTAGGTCTATCAGTCTATTTCAGTATTCTCATCCCTCCAGTAATCAGAAACTCCTTGAATTTCATCATAGATGAGTCTAAAAAGATAAGCACAGCGGACAGTTCCGTAGGATTCTCAGATTTCCTCGGCACAGAAGTACTAAAGTTTGGTGGGATAGTTATAGGCCTGAGCCTGCTCTCTGGATTCTTTATGTACTGCATGAGGAAGACCATCATAGTGATGTCTAGGCTCATAGAGTACGATCTTAGAAAGGATATCTACGAGAAGTATCAGACCTTAGATCTTGCTTTCTACAAAAGAAACAAAACGGGAGATCTGATGGCTAGGGTCTCAGAAGATGTATCCAAGGTCAGAATGTATCTAGGCCCAGCCATACTGTATGGTATCAGAGTGGCTTTCCTATTCACTTTTATTATCTACTCCATGTTCCATGTGAGTAGCACCCTGAGCTGGTATGCTCTATTACCTCTGCCGATACTCTCTATATCCATCTATTATGTGAGTATGATTATCAATAAGAGGAGCACACTGATTCAGCAGCAAGTCTCTAAGCTGAACAGTATTGCTCAGGAGGTCTATTCAGGGATCAGGATAATCAAGTCTTACGCAAAAGAAGACGAGTTCAAAAAATACTTTGATGAGCAGAGTGAAGACTTTAAAGATAAGGCTCTAAATCTGGCTCGTGTGCAAGCCTTATTTATTCCTCTCATGGTTTTACTTGTAAGCATCAGTACTCTATTGACAATATATATAGGAGGAAAACTTGTAATAGCTGGTGAGATTACTACTGGTAATATTGCAGAATTTATCATTTACATCAATATGCTGACCTGGCCTATCACCTCTATAGGATGGATAGCCAGTCTGATTCAGCAAGCTGCCGCTTCACAGACGAGGATAAATGAAATATTAAACCAGACACCGTCGATCCAGAATAAAGGGGCTGAACTCTCCAATCTCGCAGGCACTATTGAATTCAAGAATGTCTCCTTTACTTATCCAGATACAGGTATCCTTGCCTTGGATAACGTCAGTTTCAAAATAAACAAAGGAGAGAGAGTCGCTATAGTAGGAAGAACAGCTTCTGGAAAGTCTACCCTAGCAGAGCTGCTCCTACGCTTCTATGATGTCTCCTCTGGAGAGATACTGATAGATGGGCAGAACATCAAAGAGATGAATCTCAATAATCTCAGAATGAGATTGGGCTACGTACCGCAGAATATCTTTCTCTTTTCCAGTACTATAAGTGAGAATATAGCATTTGGCAAAAAGTCTTTTACTGAGGAGGAAGTAAAAAAGTTTGCTCAAATAGCTGCCGTAGACAAGGACATAGAAGATCTGGCTGAAGGCTTCAAGACTATGGTGGGTGAACGTGGCGTAACACTTTCAGGTGGACAAAAACAAAGACTATCCATCGCAAGAGCTTTAATTAAAGATCCAGATATAATTATATTAGATGATTGTCTATCCGCCGTAGATGCCAATACTGAGGCACTTATACTAGGCCATCTTGACAGCTCTCTAAAAGGAAAAACAGCAATAATAATAACCCACAGAATCTCCAGCTTACTCTCATTCGACAAAATCCTAGTATTAGAACAAGGTGCATTAAATCATATCGGTACACATGAAGATTTAATCGATAAAGAGGGTTATTATAAGCAGATAGTGGAGTATCAACAGCAATAGATATATAGTTAAGCTGATTTTTTTTAATAAAAGTTTAGATATACTTTCATATATTGAGAACAACTATTACGAAAAAAGCACAAACAGGTGGAAAACGATAAGAAGTTTGAAAGCGTTTACTCTTCTAAAGTAAGAGCTGGTAAGAGAAGAACTTATTTTTTCGATGTCAGACAGACCAAAGGTGATGACTACTATATCACCATCACGGAAAGCACTAAAAGGTTTGATGGAAATGGTTACGAACGTCACAAAATCTTTTTGTATAAAGAAGATTTTAATAGGTTCATGAGTAATCTAAATGATACGGTGAATCATGTGAAGACTGAACTGATGCCTGATTTTGACTATGAGCTCTATGAAAAGAGACAGCAGGAATGGGAAGAAAAAATGCGCTTAGAAGCTCTAGAAGCAGAAAATAACCCACAACCAGACTCTACACCAGAGGCAGAAACTAGCTCAGAAGAACCCGGTACAGACACTTCGACTACAGACGAGGATATTACTTGGTAGAGTGACCCAAGAATCTAATTACTGTCTGCACCTGTTGATTTTTCATCAATTTGGTCTGAAGCTTGCATATATATCTTAAAATAAAACAGTTATGAAAAAAGGAAAAGTAGCAGGAACGAGCCCTATAAAAGTAAGTCTAGAAGAAGGTAAGAGATACGCATGGTGTACCTGCGGAGAAAGCTCTAATCAACCGTTCTGTGATGGTGCTCATAAAGGGTCAGATTTCAGTCCTACTGTATTCGTAGCTGAAGAGTCTAAGGATGTGCATTTCTGTACATGTAAGCAGACAGGAAGAGAAATGGGCTTATGCGATGGCGCTCATAAGAGCCTCTAAGTCTAGATAGATCTCATTAAATTTCGATCGACGATAATATCTTTCAGCTCCTTGAGAGCTTGATACTCATCTGGTAGTACTTCTTTGAGTGCTTCCTTGACAGAGATATAGTTACAGTTATCAAAGGTAGGCAGGACTTTATTCTTGACTTTTTTCTTCAGTCGCTTAAGGTCATGCTTGATGATACCTCTTACAGAAGGGATTTCATGCCAGTCGGCTTCTACAGCTATTGTCCTGACGATAAATCCTGAAGCATCTTTTTCTTCGCTGAGTTCGATACCATCAAGACTAGCTGTGTCAAAGTATCCATTGGGAATCTTCCATACAGAGTCATCCTCTTTCAGATCAGGCTTGATGAGTAAAACTTCTAAGCCTTTCTCATGGCAGCGGTACAGAATTAATCTTGCGGAGTCAAAAACATTCATGTGAACATATTATTACGTACAATAATAATACATTCATACGTCAACTGTTCAATTATTGCCTAGAACAAGTGAATTTCATATACTAACTGAGAGAATAATTAGATTTTCTTCAGCTTTTCTTTCTTCTGAGTAGGAGCCTCATTAGGACCTGCAGGCGGCATTATATTCTCAAACCCTTGGATATCCATCCCTTCAAACATCTTCATGAGCTCAGACATATCTATGCTTTCCATCATCTTTTGCATCTCTGTCATGTCTATACCCTGTAGCATCTGCATACTTTGCTCCATCATCTGATCAAGTTCCTTCATGTCCATCCCCTCGAATAATTGTCCAATACCTTGACCACCGAACATTTCAGATAGACCTATGGAATCCAATGCGCCGCCAAGACCTTGCATATTCTCTCCATCAAAACTAAAGGCCTGCATCATCATGGAGTCTAAGCCCATTCCCATAATATTCTTCATATCCATCGTGTCTAAAAACTTAGAGATCTCACCAAATGCCTCGTCCATAGATTGCTCCATAGTAGGCTCTTGTAAAGGATCACTGGTATCTGATTGGGCTTGAAGACTAGAAAAAGCGAATAGGCTAAAGAGTAATACGTACTTAATCATTTTTGTTTTTTGTAATCATTAAGAATAGAATGAATGCCACTAGAGTTGGATCTTTTAACTTTTTATGATCATTTATCATCTTGAACAATCTGTCACTCATATTAAATTTCTGATCTCCAAAATATAATTTTATCTGCTCTTCTCCTTTCCCATCATTGATAGTCATGTTATTATCATGCTCTTCTATGATACTGAGGACTTTCGCACCATCCATCACCATAAATTGGTAATCCGCTGAAATGGTTCCTAATTGATCATTTGATAAGAAAACTTTAGTAATTCCCTCTTCTGTAAAGAAGGAATAATCTTCAGCGGCAGAGGATACAACTAGTGTATCTACTCCTCGCTCTGTAGTATGGGCATATGCAAAAAGGTGCTCTTGGAATATTGTGGAGATAAAACCTCTATGGACTGCGCCTTTTGTTTTCTGAGGCACTGGCCTCCAATTAAGGATTTTCACCTCATGAATATCATAAGGTATCAAAGAGTCCTTAAGTGGTGATAGAAGCTCTTTCAGTTTAGCTAGATGCTCTTCATAAAGATCTCTGCTACGAGATATGGAGCTGACGAAATAGCTATATATCATCAGCAGAAACAAACCAATAATGGTAAAGAAAAAGAAGGTTCTAAATATAATCGCCATGCTCAGTAAGGTTAGTTATGGACAAAAAAATGGCTTACAAGTATTAGTCGTAAGCCATAAAAGGTTTTATATGTTTTCTATAAACAGTATAGTCATTTATCCTAGGTAGGATTTCAATGCATTTCTGTTTACTGATTTTCTTAGTCTTCTAAGAGCTCTCTCTTTAATCTGTCTCACTCTTTCTCTAGTCAAACCGTACAGCTCTCCTATTTCCTCTAGAGTTAAAGACTTATGACCATTTAGACCATAGTAAGAAGATAGTACTTCTATCTCTCTACTGCTTAGTAGTGACAGTCCGAACTTCACTTCATCTTTAAGAGACTCATTCATTAAGTTAAGGTCTGGTGTCTTCTGGTCAGCCTCTACGAATAGATCTAACATAGAAGCATCTCCGTCCTCTCCACCTACTGGAGCATCCATAGATAAGTGTCTTCCGCCTCCTTGTAATACATTTACAATATCAGAAACTTTCATTTCTAGAAGCTCTGCCAACTCTTCATGTGTCGGGTTTCTTTCGAATTCCTGTACAAATGAGACATAAGCCTCATTCACCTTAGAATAAGAGCTGACTTTATTTAGTGGTAGTCTTACCATTCTTGAATATTCTACGATTGATTGTAGAATAGATTGTCTGATCCACCATACAGCATAAGAGATGAATTTGAAACCTTTAGTTTCATCAAATCTCTTAGCGGCCTTCATCAGACCTACATTACCCTCATTAATTAAATCACTTAATGAAAGTCCCTGGTTTTGGTATTGCTTAGCAACAGATACCACGAATCTTAAGTTGGCCTGTGTCATTCTTTCGAGTGCCCATGCATCACCTTCTCTGATTCTTCTTGCTAGATCTGCCTCGTCCTGAGGAGTAAGCATTTCAATTTTGGAAATGTCGTTTAAGTATTTGTCTAAAGCTAGACTCTCACGACTCGTAATCTTGTTGGTTATTTTTAATTGTCTCATTAACCATGTGTATTGTACAATAAACGGTTTGACCGACGTTTATTGCGTTCTCATAAAATTTATTAAACCAGTATTATTTCTACAAGTATCTCACCAAATAAGTTCAGAAATGGTAAGTTTATTTACCAATAATGTTATTAGGATACTTGGGATAGGATCTACTAGGAGGTGGTATTACACCTCAAAGATAGTAAACGAAAGAAGAATCAAAAGAATATATGTAGTTTTTTTTTAATATATAAATAATTATATATGACTACATTAAAGCGAGAATATGGCTGATAGACTACGCCTTAGGCTCCTCCTTTCTTGGATCTGGTAATAAAACTTTTCTAGAAAGTCTAAACTTCCCTGTCTTAGGATCTATTCCTATAAGCTTCACCTTGACAGGATCACCTACTTTGAATACTTCACTGACATCGTTTATTCTAGAATGAGAAATCTCTGAGACATGGAGTAAACCACTCTTGCTTTTGAAGTCTACAAAGACTCCATAAGACTGAACAGAGGCTACTTTTGCTTCGTATACATCTCCTACAGAAGGTTCGAAAGCGATCTCTAAGATCTCAGACTTAGCCTGATTAAGAGAATCAGCATCAGTAGATGAGATAGAGACATAGCCCTTATCATCTTTTTCTTCTATGTTGATAGTGGTACCAGTTCTAGCTTGGATGTCTTGGATGACTTTTCCACCAGGACCGATGACAGCACCTATGTAGCTCTTATCTATTATGATCTCCTCTATTCTAGGAGCATGTGGTTTATAATCTGGATTAGGAGCAGAAAGCGATTTCGCCATTTCTCCTAGGATATGAATTCTGCCAGCTTTTGCTTGATCTAGAGCCTTCTCCATAGTAGAGTACGGAAGACCATCTATTTTGATATCCATCTGACAAGCCGTGATACCATTTTCAGTACCCGTCACTTTGAAGTCCATATCTCCTAATGCATCCTCATCTCCGAGGATATCACTAAGGATAGCCATTCTTTCTCCATCTGCAATCATACCCATCGCGATACCTGACACAGGTGCTTTGATAGGAACACCACCATCCATAAGTGCAAGAGAACCTGCACAGACAGTAGCCATGGAAGAAGAACCATTAGATTCTAATATATCAGAAACTAGTCTGATAGTATATGGTGTCTCATCTGGTAATACTTGCTGTATTGCTCTAGCGGCAAGATTGGCATGTCCTACCTCTCTTCTACCTGGTCCCCTCATTGGCTTTGTTTCACCAACAGAAAGTGCAGGGAAGTTATAGTGTAGTATAAATTTGCTGAAGTAGTGATTCAGAGCAGTATCAATCATTTGCTGATCTAACTTAGACCCTAAAGTCAAAGAGGTCAATGATTGAGTCTCTCCTCTATTGAATATAGCTGAACCGTGAGCAGAAGGTAGGTAATCTACTTCTGTCCATATTGGTCTTACTTTATCGAAAGCTCTTCCGTCTAATCTCTTACCCTCATCCAAGACCATATTTCTTATGGTCTCTTTCTTTATTTTTTCGAAGTATTCTTTCGCTTCTCCCATCTTCTCCTCAGCATACTCCTCTCCTTTATCCGCTAGGAGCGCCTCTTTCATTGCATCTTTTACAGCAGTAAGGCCTTCTTTTCTTGCTTTCTTGTCTAGTTCTGCTCTGGCTACTTTTAGTATGCCATCTACAGATTGCTTCTTGACCCACTCTTTGAGCTCTTCATCTACTTCAGGAAGGACGACTTCTCTTTTGATAAGAGCAGCATCTCCAACCTTCTGTGCTAGATCTAACTGAGCCTGACATTGAACCTTAATCGCATCATGTCCAACTTTGATAGCATCTATGAGTTCTTTTTCTTGAGCTTCCTTCATCTCACCTTCTACCATCATCACATTCTCCATAGTCGCAGCGACTATAATATCAAGTGTAGCTTCTGCTAAGGCAGATCTAGAAGGATTAATAACATATTCTCCATCGATCTTAGCCACTCTTACTTCTGAAAGAGGACCAGCCCATGGAATATTAGAAACAGATAAAGCAGTAGACGCAGCTAATGCAGTGTAAGCATCAGGCAGTCTATCTTCCTCAGCTGAGATCAGGTTAATTATAACCTGAGTATCATTCATATACCCATCTGGGAAAAGAGGTCTAATTGCTCTATCTACTAATCTTGATGTCAATATCTCGTAATCTGATAATCTAGCTTCTCTCTTGAAGAAGTTACCAGGTATTCTACCTATGGCAGCAAATTTTTCTTGATAATCTACAGAAAGTGGAAAAAAGCTCTGTCCTTCTCTTGGTTCGAATGCCGATACCACAGAACAGAATAACATCGTCTTGCCAATCTTGATTACACAAGAACCATGTGCTTGAGTGGCTAACTTTCCAGTTTCTATAATTACTTCCTCACCATTAGGAAGATTAAAAGAGGTAGTAATAGGTGTTTGCTTACCCATAAGGTTTACTAGTTTAAAATTTAAGTATTAGGACCTTTTGGTAAGATTTAATGACTTTTTCCCATCTCACCATTTCTATAACTGAGCCTAGTAGTTTCCAGAACCTTCGATAGAAGATTTTCTGATTTCTAGCTTCTCAATGATGTCTCTATATCCAACAATGTCCTTTTTTGCTAGATAATTAAGTAGTCTTCTTCTTTTTCCAACTAATGTGAGAAGGGCTCTCCTTGAAGAGTGATCTTTTCTGTTGATTTTGAGATGATCGGTAAGAGACTGAATACGGTAGGTAAACAATGCGATTTGTCCTTCGATAGAACCTGAATTGTTTTTATCTCCTCCGTACTGTTGAAAGATTTCTTCTTTCTTTTCTTTTGTTAGGTATACTGCCATTATTTTATTTTAACCAAAAAGGATTACGTAAATCGTATTTTAGCAGCTGCAAAGATAGCTTTTTTAAACTATTTAAGCCCGATTTATTCATCTCTCTTAAAATCAGCTAAAAACCATGAAATACTTAGCTATTCTGGTGCTTTTACTCCTCACTGGCCAAGAAACTTTAGCGCAATCATTACAGATAGATTCTCTTGGATTCGAAACTTTTGTGATGGAAGAAGCAGATACCAGCTATGTGATGAAAAAATATTTCATGGCTTTCTTGAAGCAAGGACCTAACAGAACACATTCAGATGAAGAGACAGCCCTTATCCAACAAGGACATATGGACCATATCGGAATGCTCGCTTCTGCAGGCAAAATTGATATAGCTGGACCGTTTGGCGATGATGGCATTATGCGAGGTATCCTCATATTCAATGTACCGACCATCGAAGAAGTACAAAACCTCATAGCCCAAGATCCTGCAGTCAAAGCTGGAAGACTAGAACTCGAAGTACATCCTTGGTGGGCAGCCGTCGGTAGTCAATTGAAGTAGCTTGATACTGATCAGCTTACAGTGGGTATTCATTAGTCTACTTTCTTATTCGTTAGGCAAGTCGCTTGTCTCACTACTCTTTTTTAAGGACTACGAGAACTCAGAATATCCTATAACCTACTTTCTTCTAGGCTTAAGTGGTATAAACCTCCTAGCAAATATTTATTCTCTCTTCTTGCCTATCTCTAGTGTCTTTCTGGTTCTTCCCATACTTATTATATTGTTTTGTAGGCCGGAGCTGTCTTTAAGGAGCAACCTCTCTCTTGCGAGAGGATCTTTAATTACAATACTCACTTTATTGGCACTACTACTAGTGTCCACAGAAACAGCAAATGTAGATGAAGCGGGATATTACTTGCCTCTAGTCAGGTGGATAGAACACTACCCTGCTATTCCAGGCTCGGCTTTATTCATAGCTCGTACAGGTTTTAATTCTGGACTACACATGTTGAATGCAGTCTTTGGTTGCACTGAGTTATATGCAGGTGGTATCTATGAATTGAATGGGCTGTTATTCATCTGGTTCAACTACTGTTATCTGGGAGCACTCATAAGGTTAGTCAAAGGAGCCAGTGAGCATATTCTCTCCGACCTCATTCTTGCTTGTGCTATGATATTTCCCTTTTCGTTTCTGATTGATTCTATGGACACAGATTATCTGGCTATTATGGCAGGTATAGTTATATGTGCTTCCATACTGAGAAAGAAAAAATACTTAGCTACTAACTTTCTTATTTTCCATCTACTACTGATAATGTTCTTAGTTACGGTCAAGCCCTTTGCGATTATGTTTGCGATCTGGCCTGGATTACTATTATTAAAAAAAGAGGCTTTATCTAGAAAGACTATTCTGGCCATTCTAGCATGCTCAGTCTACCTTCTGCCTTGGCTAATTAGAAATGTGATCATGACGGGCTACCTCATCTTTCCATTGCACTATTTTGACTTCTTTGATTTCGAATGGGAGATGCCAAAGGAAATGACCATAGCCTCCTACCTAATCGTAGAAGAATATGCCAAGATCCAAAAGATCAGACTAGACTACTTATTAACTGGAGTGCAATCACTTTCTCTAAGTCAGTGGTTTCCTACTTGGCTGGAGTATCAAAAGTCTACAGTGCTGGGCTGGTTGTCCCTTTTCATGATTCCTAGTTCACTAATCTGCTGTCTGTGTTTTCTTGTGAAGAAAAAAACTGGAAGTCTCCATTCAAAATTATTTGTAGGTATAGGAGCCACTGTCCTTCTACTCTGGTTTTTCAACTTCCCTGCTCTCAGATTTGGCTGGGCTTGGCTCTTACTAATGTCGATAGTACCACTCTACTACCTTACTGAAAAAATAATTCTTATACGGCTAAGGTGGATTGCTATTACACTGCTTATCCCAACCAGCCTCTCATGGACTAGACTTACAATCAAACAAGTCCAAACAATACCTCAGAAAATTGAACAAGCGATATTTCCTACAACTAACCTTAGTCCTACAAATACTACATATACTCGATCAGGTCAATATGATTTAAGAGTAGCAAAAGATGACTATTGCAGAGCTGTCACGCCTCCATGCCAACCACAAAAAAATCCTTATAAAATAGTACTAAGAGGAAGGGAACTAAAAGATGGATTCAGAGTGGACTAGAGTCCATTGAAGAAATCTCTACCATCCTGTCCGTAGTTATACTTAAGGAAGCTGAGAGTGCTAGAAGTTACACCAATGAAGAAGGTATAAGTATTGCCCCTACCTACAGGACTCCAAGTTACATTCATATCCCAGCAATGCAATTTCCTGATAAAGCTGATGGTACTGTAGGTCGGTCCTTTACTGACAAAGTCATAACCAATATTACCTATGTTAATGGACCAATTATCAGTGAGGTCAAAGGAACCCGTTAGATACAGTGAATTAGTAGATACACGAGAAGAGTTCGCTCCATCGATACTAGAAAAGTCGCACCTAAAATCATGTCTTAGTGATAATCTGTCTAGGATGTCATAGATGGATTTGTACTTAGATTTCTTTTCCTCTTCTGAGCCCAAAGGGCCATGATCGTGATCGTGATTATCTCCAAAAGCAGGGTTTTGGGGATCTCTATTGAGAGGCTGATTTCTTGCCATATTAGCATCAGAGAATAAATCTGAATGCATGGTGACGTCATCTCCTTCATCTGCCTCCTCTGCTCTACTCTCCTCTTTTTTCTTGTTCCAAAGTTTCCTCAGCTTTCCAAAGGTAAATCGTGTAGAGACATTGATATTACCGCTCTCTAGTCTGAATAGTTTTTTCCTATCAGACCACACGGTACTATTAATCCTCTTATTGTTTGCTTCTAGATAAGGATCTAATGTCCAGGTAGAACTTATTTGTGTCATGCCTCCAAAGATCCTAGATGTAGACCGTATGGTAGTCCGACTGTACTTCAGACTATCAGCAGCCCAATTATAGTTTCCGCTTGCCGTAACATTATCAAAAATCTTAAACTTCTTTTCTGTAGAATCCTTACGTGAGAAGTATTTTATTTCTAGAACATTTCCAATATTATAGCTCAGCTGTGACCTCAGGTCAGAAAAGCCGGGACTACCAAAAGGGCCATCATCAAATCGAGAATAGGGCAATACTCTTTCCCTACCATCATTATAAGTCAGGGTATCTATTTGGTCAGTCTGATCTGGCGCAAAGCCATAGGTGATACTTGGTTTGACTAAATGCCTGATGCCTCTAAGAGGGCCTCTAGAGAAAGTCTTCGTCCCAAATATCTGAGTGGATAAAGTCACCCCTGCGCCATACTTTCGGTATGCCCCTCCAGAACTTAGAATCTCCGTTTGCAAAGAATCTACAGTCTGAAACAAGCTATCTACCTGCCAGTCTAACGTATCTTGTAAGGTTGGCCCTATATCTGCAAATGGTGTAGACGGAATAATAGAATTTTCTATTGTGTTCAGCATCCAAACCTCCTGATAAGTTGCACTTGGAACCAAGTTAAAATACTTCAGAATTCTAGTGGATAAGGAGAGATTCACATCATGTGCCATTCCAGACTTGGAGTTCTTTATGGTCTCTTGAGTAAACAAGGTAGTATCCGTCGTACTGGTCTGCACCTTCAGCTTAGAGTTATATCCTAGTGCCAGTTTCTCATACCACTTTTTCTTGTTGCCACCAGTATTTTTTCTCTCTAGTGGATAGATGGTTTTCATTGTCAGCGCAATATCTGGCAGAGTGAAATTCATGATATTATTATTCGTATTCTGGTTGTGGCTCATTCCCATTCTAAATGAAAATGGAGTCCTCGGCATCTGATGGGTAAACGTCAGATTAGATGTATACTGACTCGTTAGTACTGACCCTGCATCATTATTCAGCCTACGGACATTGTTATTACCTACAATATTTATAGACCCTCCCAATGAGCGGTAAGGATGTGCTTTGGCATCTTGATTGTGAGAGACTCTAATCGTAAACCCTGGATCAGGTTCTTTTACCAAGCCCCTATCTCTATCTAGTACTTCTCGCATATACCGATTATAGGATAAGGAGACAGAACCCGAATATTTATATTTCCTCTTGTAGTCTGTATTAGAATAGATAGCAAAAGTCCCTCTCGAATAGACATCGGCAGTCAATCGCGTATGTACGTAGTCATTAATCGGGAAGTACCAACCTATTCCAGAAAGTCCAAAGCCTAATTCTTTATTATAGAACTGATAACCTTCAGGAAAGATAAGACCTGAAGTCGTCGCATCAGTCAATGGAAAAAATCCAAAGGGTATCCATAGTGGTGTAGGAATACCTGCGATTTGTAAATTTGCTGGACCTGCGACGGCTACCTTTTCCGAGACAACCTTCAGCTTTTTAGCTTTGAATCCGAAATGGGGCTTACCAGGATGATTACATGTAGTGATTATAGAATTAGAATTATAGACGACATCGCTATTGCCGTATAAGTTATCTCCCCCACTTACATATTTTGTTCTTTCTCCATGCACTCTGAACTCTCCTTCATTAGTGATGGCTTCATAGACGATGCCTTTTTCTGTTTCGAAATTGTATTTGAGTCCAGTGTATTCATAGACTTTTTCACCATCCTTAAAGGTGGGTTTTTTAGAATTTCGTTTGACTTCAGAGATTTTTGCTTCTGCGATTTTGTTCTCCATATCTAGTATGATAAGATCAGCATGCAATTCCTTATCCTGGTAATTGACATAAGCCTCCCCATAGAGATACATGAGCTTCTCCTTGTTATCGTACCACTGAGAATCTACTGCGCCATAAATAATCTGCTCTTCCAGATCATTATCAGCAAATCTGACTGTAGTTTCTTTGGTAGTGCCTGAGATAGGTAGAGTATCAGAGGTCATCCCATCGGCGTTTATAGTAGGCATAGCCTCTATAGTCGAAGAAATAGAATCAGGTATCTGATCTAGGTGTATGAAGTCTAAGGCATAGGCTTGCTGTAGAAAGGTGGTAAGGTAAAGAGAAATCAATATGAAGGACCTAAAACTCAAATGTTCATATTATATAATTTTGTAATATATTTATTGCTCACTTTAAGACACTTACGGTTTTGATTAGGCAAATTTACCTTTTATTTCTATTCCTTTTTTCAGGATTCCTTGCATTTGGGGCTTGCACTGATCTATATATAACGCAAAACCATCTTCAAAGTATTCAGCCTAGGTCTAATAATCAAGGTGCTCCTCTCTCAGATAGTCCAGTAACCATAGTTATAGACCCCGGGCATGGAGGTAAGGACGATGGCTGCTCCACTACCAATAAATCAGAAAAACATCTCGTACTCAAATTTGCCAAAAAGCTGAAAGAAGATATTCAGAAACAATATCCTTTAGCACAAGTCTTTCTTACTAGGGATGATGACAGCTTTTTAGCGCTGGAAAAAAGAATCAAACTGGCCAATGACTTGGACGCTGACCTTTTTATCTCTCTTCATGCCAATGCAATCTCAGATGATAGAGTCAATGGTTTTGAGACCTATGTATATGGAAAGGCCTTACATGAGGAAGAC
>CAKZVK010000157.1 GCA_937921825.1 uncultured Saprospiraceae bacterium | reverse complement strand
ACTTCACTCAAGTAACTATAAAGTAATAAAGGGTGAGAATCTAGTCAATTCTCAAATAACAAAAAAGATAGAGTATTTAAGGAAAGAAGTATTAGTCACACTTCGAAAAACAACCTCAGAGGAATCTGGGGTTGTTTTTTTTATGCCATAATGGACAACTCATCCCCAGCCGTTCTCTTGGGAAGGGAAGGAATTAGAGCTACTATAATAATAACTTTAGACTACACTACCCTCTACCCTCTCTTCTCTAGAAAAGGTCAGAATCCTCTCTGAAGACTCTGGCGTGAGCAGTAGCTTGAGCTTCCATTTGTCGTGGGTAGAAACAACTAAAAATAAAAGACAACAAAATTACATTCTCACTACTGTAGAGTTACAGCAATGGATTAACTTACTAGCTTAATAACCTAGCATGTATAAAACTACTCTCCAGCTCTTTGTTATATCTCTAGTGAGTTTATTCTCTTGTCAGAATAATTCTGTAGTGCAGAATAGTCCTCAGGAAGAAAAGAAGGACAAAACCTACCCATACTATGGCAGAGCTCTGGAGATGGCTTTTCCAGATAAGGAACTAGATATCCCAGCTTATGAACAAGGAAAAAAAGAAGTACAAGAAGATATAGATCTTGCTATAAAGAGAGGTGCAGGGTTTGACTTACCCTGGACCATTCAAGGCCCTGGTAATATTGGCGCTCGTGTGACTACTCTGGGCATTCACCCAGAAGATGAGAATATTATGCTCGCAGGATTTGCTGGTGGAGGTCTATGGAGAACCTTGGATGGAGGGCAGAATTGGACTTCGGTTTTTGACACAGAACTATTTAATTCTATAGGAGATATTGCCTGGGATGAAAAAGATCCTAATACTATCTATATCGGTACAGGTGATCCCAATCTACCGGGTAGAGCTTTTATAGGAGATGGTCTGTACAAAAGTACGGACATGGGCGAGAGCTGGGATAAGATAGGGCTAGAAGAACAGAAAATCATACCCAAGGTCACCATCCATCCTGAGGACTCTAATATTCTGTATGCCGCTAGCTTAGGCTTACCATTTACAAGAAATGAAACAAGAGGACTCTATAGATCTATGGATGGTGGAGAGGAATGGGAGAAGATATTTTATATCAGTGACAGTACCGGAGTGACTGACTTCATAATCAATCCCGAAAGGACTAACCTCATGTATGCATCTACCTGGGATAGAGTGAGAAGCGAACAAGAGAGTCTCATCTCTGGGGAAGGTTCTGGTATCTATGTAAGTACAGACTCTGGAGAGAACTGGAATCGTGCAGTAGGTATCCCTGATACGATAATGGGCAAAACGGGTATTGCAATTTGTAAAAACTTCCCTAATAACGTATATGCAGTAACTGTAGATACTAATGCAGATTTTGGCGGGCTATATAGAAGTACTGATTATGGCATGACCTTTACAGAAGTGGAGACGGCTATGCTCAGAGAGTTTGAGCCCTATGCTGGCTTTGGTTGGTACTTTGGAAAAGTGGCTGTAGACCCTGTAGATCCAGACCACATCTACATTCTTAGTGTAGATCTATGGGAGACCAATGATAATGGAGGATTCTGGGATTTTGCAGCACCTATTTGGTGGTCCTATGAAGTCCATGCAGATAAGCACGATCTACACATGAATGATTCTGGAGACATCATCCTAGCTACAGATGGAGGTGTATACAGCAGTAATAAAATAGATCCTTTTACTTGGATTGATATAGAAAATATTCCTACGACCCAGTTCTATAGAGTCGGATATAATCCTCATGAGCCTAATACCTACTATGGTGGTGCTCAAGATAATGGTACCACAGCAGGTAATCAATTTAATATAAATGACTGGCCTAGAATAGTAGGAGGAGATGGATTCCAACCCATTTTTGATCCTGTAGATCCGGATCATTGGTTTGCTCAAACCCAACGAGGAGGCATAAGAATGACACTAGATAATGGACAAAACTGGGAAAGAGTAGTTAGTGGTCTGGACGGAGAAATGAATTGGGATATGCAATATATCATGAGTCCACATGATAGATTCACGCTGTATACAGGGACAGATGCCGTCTATGTAGCCACAGATTCTTATGATCCAGAGTGGTTTCCTATCTCACAGGATCTTACAGAAGGTGGCTATCCTACTGAACTCAGTACCTCTATCTCTGACATCAATGAATCACCACTCGTACAAGGGCATATCTATGTAGGTACTTCTAATGGCTTAGTTCATCGCACTCTAGATGGAGGTGCTAATTGGACTATGATATCAGAAGAGCTGCCTAATCGGTATGTTACTAGTGTCAAACCGAGTCCAGATTTCCCTGATAGAGTCTATGTAACCTTTACAGGTTATAAGTTCAATGAATTCATACCTAGGGTTTTCAGATCTGATGACAATGGCGATACCTGGACCAGTATAGCCTCTGATCTACCTAATATAGCGATAAATGATCTCTACATAATACCAGGTCTAGAAGATCGAGTACTTATGGCTGCTACAGATGGAGGCATCTATGCCTCCGTCGATTATGGCGCATCTTGGGAGCGACTCGGTATCAATATGCCTAACATTCCTTGCTTCGACCTAGAGTATAACGTTATCAATAATGAGCTAGTAGTAGCTTCATTTGGTAGAGGAATCATGACTTATCCTCTTGAAGAGTTGTTGCGTGACGAAACAGATACCAAGGAAGTAGCCATAGAGAATCCTATTATCCTTAGTCCTAACCCTGCCAGCCACTCTATCCAGTTCGATATAAGTGATCTAGGCAGTGAGGACTGGCAGATAGATATACTCAGTCAAGCTGGTCAACTGCAAAAAAGGGTAAAAAATACCTCAAAGTTAGACATTGGAGAGCTGCCTGAAGGCTCGTATTTCTACCTTATATCCTCAAAAGAGGGCCTCTACAGTGGTAAATTCAGTAAGATTAAGAACTAACGTAGCCAGTTCTACAAAAATACTTCTCAAGAGTTTAGCTACATAACTACCTCATATTCAGTTACTTAAACTGTAAATCTCTACTTATTTGGATTCTTCCAAATGTTAAAATTCTCATTTAACTAAGGGTAAGCTCATACTTAAATGAGTTTGGTACAATGATTGGTATAATACATATGTAAAAAATACATAATGTGTAAAGCACACATTCACAACAACTAATTCTACAACCACAAGAGTTTTAACTCAATAAAAAAAAATTCTAATGCGTACATTCTATCTAATAGCATTATTACTCTGGATAATCGGAGGTTCGTACTACGCGAAAAATACCTTTTGTCCATCTGATAAGAAAAACAAACCTTCAGCATCAGCTATAGGTGCAGCGCCTTCTAAAGGAGGATGCGACAGAACGCTAACCTTTACATCTGGTGACTTCGAAGTCATTTCAGCAGCAAATTTTATGTTTTCACCTAATCAGCATGAGTTCAAACAAGAACCTTCATCAGCATTAGAAGCTGCACTAACTAAGGTTTCGGATTATCTCAATGACAATCCTGAAATGACTGTTCTATTTGAAGGTTTATACTTTGAAAAGGAAAAAAATCAATCTGAAGAAGAAAATATAGGCCTTGCAAGAGCCAATACGATAAAGGCATGGGTAGTAGAAGAGTTTGGTATAAATGCTGATCAAGTTAGATTGGGGTCTCAGGTGACAGAAAATGCTTGTTACAACAAAGACACCAAAACAATCTCCAGAGGGGCTATAGCCACATTAGGAGCTCAATAAAACTAATCGACCACTAATTATTAAATAAAACACCTAAAATTTATAAATCATGTGTTTCACTCTACCTCTTATATTAACCTCGATAGCTGGACTGCTAGGTTGGTTAGCTGGAAACTCCAAGAAGATAGATACTAGCTCTTTTGACAGAACTATATCCAATCAGAAATTAGAAATAGAAAGCCTCAAGGCAAGAAATGAAGATGAAATCATAAAGTACAAAGCTTTAGATTCTAAATTTTTTACGACCAAAAAATTACTTGACGAAAGGACTGCAGCTGGCATCACAGAAGTGGTAAAAGAAGTGGAAGTAATTAAAGAAGTACCTGTAGAAAAGATCAAAGAGGTGGAAGTGGTAAAAGAGGTACCAGTAGAGGTGATCAAAGAAGTGGAAGTAATAAAAGAAGTAGAGGTGATCAAAGAAGTACCCGTAGAGGTGATCAAAGAGGTGGAAGTGATCAAAGAAGTAGAAGTCATCAAGGAGGTTACTGTACCAAAAGAAGTAGAAGTCATCAAAGAAATAGAGGTGATCAAAGAAGTAACTGTAGAGGTAGTCAAAGAAGTACCTGTAGAAATTATCAAAGAAATAGAGGTGATCAAAGAAGTACCTGTAGAAGTAATCCGTGAGGTGCAGGTAACCAAAGAAGTAGCAGTTGCTAAAGAAGTAGAAGTGATCAAAGAAGTGGAGGTAACTAAAGAAGTACCTGTAGAAAGAATCGTAGAAAAAGAGGTCATCAAAGAGGTGATAAAAGAAGTACCTGTAGAGGTGATCAAAGAGGTAGAGGTCATTAAGGAAGTAGAGGTCATCAAGGAGGTACCTGTAGAAGTAATCAGAGAAGTAGAAGTAGAAGTGGAAGTCATCAAGGAAGTACCAGTAGAAATCATCAAAGAAGTAGAAGTCATACAGGAAATAGATATGGCCCAGCTACAAGCTATGATGGCCCAGACTATGAAGAAGACAAGAGGAGAAGCTGTAGAAACTTCTAGAACGACGATGGATAGTGAGGCTAAGGAGGTAGACAGAAGAAGAGTCAAGAAGGAGACGACACCTACCCCAGTACCAGCAGCACCTGCTGCACCAGCTAAGCCTGATGATCTAAAGAAAATAGAAGGTATCGGACCTAAGTTGTCTCAGATCCTTGTGGATGGAGGTGTTACAACTTTTGCACAGATGGCGGCTAGTACTCCAGAACAGCTCAGAGCTATTCTAGAGGCAGCAGGTCCAAGGTACCAAATGCATAATCCAGGCAGCTGGCCAGCACAAGCAAAACTAGCTGCAGCAGGAAACTGGGATGCACTCAAAGAAATGCAAGACAAGCTTAACGGCGGAGTATAAAGATGAAAAGGTGTATTGACCGGGAAGAAAGCTTTTCGGTTCTTTAACAAAAGACCGTCCAATGTGGATGGTCTTTTTTTGTTTTCTATGTACCTTGTAAGAAATGAAGGTCCAGCATATGAAATACATCTTGATTACATTCCTATTATTGAGTTCGGTACTCTCTGCTCAGATAGAATCCGCACCACAGATAAATGAAGGAGAAGGCCCCTTCTCGCAGCTTATCATCAGAGGTGCCACTCTTATCAATAGTACTGGAGCCCCTCCTACTGGACCAGTGGATATTATAGTAGAAAATAATATCATCACCAATATCAAAAAAGTCGGATACCCCGGTGTAGAAATAGATTCTACAAGACGACCAAAACTTAAAGCAGGGGGCCACGAAATATCAGCAGAGGGCATGTATGTCTTACCTGGCTTCGTAGACATGCATGGTCACATAGGAGGTGACTCGCAGGGAACGACTGCAGAATACGTATTCAAGCTATGGTTGGGTCATGGCATCACGACGATAAGAGAACCGTCCTGCGGTAACGGTCTAGATTGGACGCTAGAACATAAAGAGCTCAGTGCCTCCAACAAAATTACAGCGCCAAGAATCCAAGCCTATACAGTATTTGGACAAGGAAGTGAAGATCCCATATCTACACCTGAGCAAGCCAGAACTTGGGTGCAGAATAATGCGCGGAAAGGTGCTGATGGCATCAAGTTTTTTGGACTCTCGCCTAAGATTTTTGATGCTGCTCTAAGAGAAAATAAAAAGCTGGGTCTACGTTCTGCCTGTCATCATGCACAAATGGATGTCGGGAGGTGGAATGTCTTACATTCTGCAGAAGCTGGTCTGACGACGATGGAACATTGGTATGGATTACCTGAGGCACTCTTCCACGACAAAACCTTACAAGACTACCCGCTAGACTATAACTACCAAAACGAGCAGCATAGATTCCAAGAAGCGGGGAGACTCTGGAAGCAAGCCGCACCACCCTACTCTGAAAAATGGAAAGCCGTCATGCAAGAACTCATAGACCTTGATTTTACTATAGATCCGACCTTCAATATTTATGAAGCCAGCAGAGACCTCCATAGAGCTCGTAGAGAAGAATGGCACGAAATATATACTCTCCCTAGTCTATGGCGTTTCTTTCTTCCTAGTAAAATATCTCACGGTTCTTACTGGCACTTTTGGGGTACAGAGCAAGAGGTGGACTGGAGAGACAACTACAAACTCTGGATGACCTTCATCAATGAATATAAAAACCAAGGAGGCCGAGTAACAGCAGGATCTGACTCAGGATTTATCTATAAGCTCTATGGTTTTGGTTTTATAAGAGAACTAGAATTGCTCAGAGAAGCAGGCTTTCATCCTCTAGAAATTATTAGATCTGCCTCTCTATCTGGTGCAGAGGCCCTAGGCATGGATGATGAGATAGGGAGTATAGAAGTAGGCAAAAGAGCAGACCTCATAGTAATAGAAGAAAATCCTCTGGTCAATCTAAAAGTACTCTATGGCACTGGTGCTATCAAACTCACCGATGATAATGAAATCGTAAGAGTCGGTGGTGTCAAGTACACCATCAAAGATGGCATAATCTATGACGCAAAAAAACTCTTAAGTGATGTCAGAAAAATTGCCGACAAAGCCAAGGCGGAAGAAGGTTTTAAAATAAATCAGCCGGGTATGGATGAATACTTTAAAAGACTTGGTGATAAATGATAATTTATAATTGACAATGGATAATGGATAATGGAGAATGGAGAATGGAGAATTATCACTTAGGATGGTTACTCTGAAGCAACTGGGGCTTATTGCAACATTCCTTTGCATACCTCTTTTTGCTATGCAAGTTACAGAAGAAGTCAAGTGGGGACTTGGAGATTTTTCGATAGCAGGCTTCTTGCTTTTTGTAGCTTGTATGGCCTACAATTGGTCTCGCAGATCTTCAATGACTAGATCTAAGAGATACCTCTTTTACTTCCTAGCACTTACCATACTTGTACTCATATGGGTAGAGCTGGCAGTTGGAATTATCAATTAATAAGTTATTCCTAACATATCATGGACACGGCCTTCATTGATTTCTCTCGCTCTCCATATTATTCTGTCATCCATGTTATCCATCTCATGAAAAGCATTATCATGCCATAACTGAGAAGCTATCCAAGCTTTGATCTGATAGATGATATTATCAGGAAAGTTTTTCGGCAACTCATAACTAAGATTCTGTGACTCCAAGTAATTTCTTAGGTCCTTGAGCATAAATGCTTCTCTTATTCTATCATCATTGAACTGAGGAACACTTTTGTATTCTCCCATCATTTCTTCTCTGTGCTTGTACACGTATTCTGTGGTGAAATGATACATATGACCATTGTTATTAAGGTCATTGAATAAGGTCCAATCTTGATTATCTATCCATTCATAGTAGACATCTGGGACTATTCCTCCAGGACCTGTTACAAGGTATCTTCCCGATTTAGATTTTCCTTTGAGATTCTCAGTCACAGATAATTTTGAAGTCAGTGCATTAGCCGAGAGTTCTTGCTTGTATGGCGTCATCCAATCATTATTATTGACACCTTCTGCTCTCTGAAGATAGCGGCCACTCGGTGTACAATACTTTCCTACCGTTAGTCGGATATTAGAGCCGTCTCCTAGCTTATAAGACTGCTGTATCAGGCCCTTACCGAAAGTAGAGACTCCTAGCACCACTGCTCTATCCCAGTCCTGTAATGCCCCGATAAATATTTCGCTAGCTGAGGCCGTATAGGCATCTTGGATGAGTACTACTTTTCCTCTTATCCATCCCCCTTTACCATCGGCTTTATATTCTTTGTACTCTCTATTAAGACCTTCTTCATAATATATCAGCTGACCTTCCTGGAGGAATTGATTAGCCAGCTCCAAAGCTTGAGACAGTACACCACCAGAGTTTCCTCTGAGATCTATCACCAACTCTTGCATACCTAATGACCTGAGATAATTCAGTGTAGGTACAAACTCCTCCATCGTCTTAAGGGTAAACTTGCCTAACTTGATATAGCCGACTCTGTCAGTCAGCATGTATCCTGCCGTGATACTTTTCCATGGGATAAGGTCTTTGGTATAGCTTATCTTCTTAGTACTTCCACTTCTGAGGATAGTTAAGTTTATGTCTTCTGCTTCCTTATCATTTATAACATCTCTTAGAGCTTGCAGCTTATCTCCAATGATAGACTGACCAGCCATTTCTATAATCTGATCGCCTCTGATAAGTCCTGCCTCAGCAGCTGGACCATCACCACTTACGTAGGTAACAATTGCGGTATCTCTCAGCATATAGAAGTTAAAACCTGCCGCTTTACCAGAATATCCTTTATCACTATTCTGTTGCTCTTCGGCTTCCTCCTTAGTCTGGTAAGAAGAGTACGGATCTAGCTCCTGCACTATACGCTTTATAGCCAAGTCCGTCAGACTATCATTATTTACTTTCTCTACGTAATGTTCCTGTAGGTAATAGAGTAGCCAGTCCATCTTTTGGCCATTAAGGCCGGAAGAATAATTATCTACCTGTGCTGAAAGAATAAAAGGAATACTTGCAAGTAATATCAGTAAGGGTCTTATCATTTTCATGTTATCTCTGGTAAATCTATTTCTAAGGACCCATAAAGGTAATTCATGCTCCTGCCTTATTCAGTACTTTAATACTTCCTTAATAACCAGAGGATTAGAACCTCTAAAAGATTAGAATTGGTAGGAAAATCAAGCTTCCTTCAGCCGTTAGACCCGCTTACTCCTTGATATAAATAACCTCTGAGCAATTATGCTCATGCAAGATCTCATTGGCTACTCTCTTGAGGTCTTCTACTTTGACACTATCGATTTCTTCTTCTTGCTTATTTATCCTATCGATATCTCCTAGCATTTCGTAGTAGGCAAGATTAATCGCCTTATGGGTTATACTGACTTCAGAAAAAGCCACAGAACTCAACATGCTATTCTTTATTTTTTGGAGTTCTTCTTCCTGGACCAGTTCTTCTTTGAGTTTTTGTAATTCTGCCCAGATGAGCAATTTAGCTTTTTCCATATCAGCCCCATCCAGCAGTTTGGCTTCTACTATAAATAACCCAGGATCGAAAGTGCCAGAAATATAAGCGTCTATGCTGCTGAATAGACCAGAACCTTTCAGCAGATTTATATATAGGCGAGAAGATCGGCCACCACTCAATACATCAGAAAGCATATCATAAGCAATAAAATCTTCATGGTCTCTACTGCACATATGAAAGGCCATATATAGGGCATTAGACGGTACAGGACGGGTTAGTGTTCTATTTCTAAAATCTTGCTGTATATCCTCCTGAGGAATAGAGGCTTTGAAAATTTTACCAGAGGGTATACTGCCAAACCACTTTTCTATTTCAGCTTTAGTCTCTTCTATTTCAAAATTTCCAGAGAGTACAAGCACGGCATTATTAGGCTTGTAAAAATTATAGAAAAAAGTCTCTACATCTGATAGCTGAGCCTCTTCTATATGCTCTGGGACTAATCCAATAGTCGGCCACCTGTAAGGATGATCTTTGTACGCTAAGTCAGATAACTGATGCCATAAATCGCCGTAGGGTTGATTGATACTAGTCTCTTTAAATTCTTCTACGACTACCTTCTTTTGGACATCCAAACTGTTCTGGTTGAAATCCAATTTTAGCATTCGATCTGATTCTAGCCATAGTGCAACACCAAGGTTTTCAGCAGGCAATACATTATAAAAATTAGTCAAGTCAGAATTTGTAAAGGCATTATTATCTCCTCCCGCATTCTGTATAGGTGTATCATAATCTGCCACATTCTCTGACCCCCCAAACATGAGATGCTCAAACAAATGTGCAAAGCCCGTCTGCTCAGGATGTTCATTTTTAGATCCTACCTTATAGAGCACATTTACAGTGACCAAGGGAGTACTCCTGTCTTGATGTAAGACGACGGTCAGGCCATTGTCTAGTATATATCTTTTATAGGCTATCATCTGCTGTTGCTTTGTTCCACTTAGAGGGATTAGCTGTGGCTAAAATATTCTTTTTCAACTTGCTAAAAAATAATTCACTTGAGATCATTTCTGCGCCCATACTCATGAGGTGCTCCGTCTGCTGCTGGCAGTCTATCATATGGTAACCTCTAGCAGAGAGGTATTGTACTAACTTGATGAATCCAAATTTTGAAGCATTACTCACCTTGGCAAACATAGACTCTCCAAAAAAGATCTTCCCTAGGGCCATGCCATATAGACCACCTACCAGTTCATCCTCTCGCCAGACCTCTATAGAATGGGCATAGCCTAGCTCATGTAAGTTGTGAAAGACAGCTTGTAATTCAGGAAATATCCATGTACCCTCTTGTCCCCTTCTTTTCTGCTGCTTACAGTTCTCAAGGACGCGATCAAAGGCTGTATCTATCGTCCAACGAAACTTGCTTCCATTGAGATAGGGTCTCATACTCTTAGAAATCTTGATATTATCTGGATACAAAACACAGCGAGGATGGGTATACCACCACAATAACGCTTGCCCCTCACTTGTCCAAGGGAAAATACCAAACTGATAAGCCAGTAGCATGGTATCTACACTGAGCCGACTACCCATTGCTAGGAGTCCATCTTCGTCAGAGCTAAAAGGATGTGGAAAGAAATCTACCTCTTCGGGTAGAAAGAATGCCATAAGGCTATCTTATGACCATATTATCGATCACTGCAGAAAGTCCTCTTTCTACAAGAGCATCTTTCATAGGCTTAAGGCTGTCAAAGTTACCTGTTTTGACAATTGCTTTTCCTTTGTAATGTACGATCAGTGAAAGTTGTTCAGATTGCTCGAAAGTGTGACTACAGACCTCCATGAAGCATTGGATTACCCAATCAAAGGTGTTAAAGTCATCATTATATACTATAAGTTGGGCTTGTAAGAGTTCTGTAGCTGTCTCTTCTACTTGCATCACTTCATTTACTTCTTCTACAGATAGATTAGATTTATTTGCCATTAGGTAACTATTAAGGTTGTTTAATTAAGTTGAGCTAAAGCAGCATGGACTGCTTCAAAGTTGGGTAAATTCCCTGCATTTTCCAATACCTCCGCATATTTTATTGTACCTGTCTTATCCAGTACAAATGCGGCTCTCTTGGAAACTCCCTTCATGCCTGCTACAAACTCCTCATACAGAGCATGATAAGCACGACTAACATCCTTATTAAAATCAGATAGCAATGGAAAATTAAGCTTATTCTCTTCTTTGAATTTTGCCAATGTAAATGGGGAATCTACAGATATCGCCAGTACTTCAGCATTCACATTATTGAATTTTGAAATATCATCGCGGGTCTGACAAAGTTCAGTTGTACATACACCAGTAAATGCGAGCGGAAAAAAGAGCAAGACAACATTCTTGCCTTTGTAGGATGTAAGGTCGACATCTTGCATAGCAGAATCCTTCAAAACAAAGGTCGGTGCAGTATCTCCGATATTAAGGGTCATAAAAAGGGTGGTTTAGATATCCAAATGTATGATAAAACCTAAATATAGCTTACTTGTTCAATCATTTTCTAGCTTTAAGTTTAATAATGCCTTTCATTTGCTAAACTTGCCATCACTAAACGTCATCTAGTAGTCTCTTTAAGTAAGAGTAGCAAGTATGAATCAATCTAAAATTGCCTATCTACAATTACATTTTGCTGTACTGCTGTATGGTCTTACAGCTATACTAGGAGACCTCATTAGTATCTCAGCAGTAAGTCTCGTCTGGTGGCGAGTGATGATTACAAGTGCTAGCTTATTGTTCTTTATTAAGTTTGGAAAGTCTCTCTTGCAACTACCACGTCATTCGATCCTAGCTTTTCTAGGAGTAGGCATTATAGTAGCCATACACTGGATTACTTTCTATGGCGCCATTAAGTATGCTAATGCCTCCATCGCTCTGGCTGCTATGGCCACCACTTCTTTATATACCTCCATGATAGAACCCTTGATTACTGGCAAGAAATTTCAGTGGTTGGAATTCATATTAGGAATACTTATCATACCCCCCATGCTACTGATTGCAGCTGACATAGAATTCACATTACTAAAAGGACTATGGGTAGGATTATTATCTGCCTTTCTTGCAGCACTCTTTGCTACTCTCAATAAAAAGCTTGTCGATAAAGCAGATGCTTATCAGATCAGCTTTCTGGAAATGTCTAGTGCCTTCATATTCATCTCTCTATTGATGCCTTTCGTGTATAACGCAGGCATCAGCATAATGCCTCAAGGGGATGATTGGATCTATCTCATCATCCTTGCCCTGGCCTGTACGACCTTAGCTTTTGTAATAAGTATGAAGGCACTTAGATATGTGTCTGCCTTTGATGCCAATCTAGTCATCAATCTAGAACCTGTATATGGAATACTACTAGCAATCATAATTCTCAAAGAGCATAAGGAAATGAGTCCAACTTTTTATCTCGGAATGGTGTTCATAATGCTGATAGTCCTTTCACATCCTATTCTGAAAAAACTTAAAAACCAAAGAGCAAATGACGAAGCATAAAGAAGAGTTCCCACACATTACTGATCCCGTCCTCCAAGCCTATTGCGAAGAACATTCTAGCAAACCTGCTTTCATCACTGAAGCCCTAGAATCAGCTACAGAAGCTACGGGACAATATATTATGGCCTCTGGTCAGTACCTCGGCAAGTACTTACAGATGATGTCTATGATCATCCGTCCTAAAGTAATATTAGAAATAGGGACGTTTACAGGCTATGGTGCTCTCTGTCTCAGAGAAGGTCTGGCCAAGGATGGTATCATCTACACTATAGAGAAAGATCCTAAACACTATGAACTTGCTCAGACAGTATTCTCTGAAGCGCCTGAGTCCGGCCATATTAAACATCTGCTAGGTGACGCAGGTGACATAATTGCTGATCTGGAAGTAGAACTGGATTTAGTATTTGTAGATGCGGCCAAAAGGCAATATTCAAAATATTTTGACCTCCTCTTTCCTAAGCTTAGAAAAGGCGGGGTCATCCTTGCTGACAATGTACTATGGAAAGGAAAAGTCGGCCACCCTGATAACGATAAATTAGGTCAAGGCTTAGATGCCTTCAATAAAAAAATCATAGCAGATGATCGTGTAGAGAACATCATACTACCTATAGATGATGGCGTAAATTTTATAATCAAAAAGTAAAATTTCGGTCCTTCTTACATAATGAAAGAAAAAGAACTGCAAGAATATTGGACCAGTAGGTACGAGGAAAATAGGACGGGCTGGGATATCGGCTATCCTTCTACTCCTATAAAGGCCTACGTAGATCAGTTAGAAAACAAGGATATAAAAATTCTAATCCCTGGTGCTGGAAATGCCTATGAAGCGGAATATCTTTTCGATGCTGGCTTCCCCAAGGTATATGTGCTAGATATATCTGCTAAACCCCTAGAGGCCTTAAAAAAGAGAGTACCTGACTTTCCGACTAGTCAAATCTTGCAAGAAGATTTCTTTGAGCATACCGGCACCTATGACCTTATCATAGAGCAAACCTTCTTTTGTTCATTCGAACCTACCCCAGAAAATAGAAGCAAATACGCCAAGAAGATGTCGCAGCTGCTTGCACCACGTGGCAAGCTCGTAGGCCTATGGTTCCAACATCCACTAGTGCCAAACGGTAATAGACCATTCGGCGGTAATAAGGAAGAATACCTGCAATACTTTATCCCCTATCTAACGGTTAAAGTACTGTCAGAGTGCTACAATTCTATTGCACCCAGAGCTGACAATGAGCTATTTGGTCTATTTATTTTGTAAGACACTTGTCATTCCTACCAATTGTATGGGCTTAAAAAACATCAAAGCCTAACATATCAGGGCCTTGGTATTGTAATTGTTTTCTTGAATGGAAAATAAACAGTCACTTCCCCCCAGAGGCTGAAGCAAAACCTAAGAAAATAATTACTATGGGTCGAAAGACGACTTCATCACTTCTGTGCTTGTGGAATTCCGCACAAACTGTCGCTCAAAGACAGGATTATTCAATTTATAATAATCAGTACAAAAGCATTGTAACCTACGCAGCATATGGAAACATAGATATAGACCAGTCCCTTTTCAGCTTTCTAGATTTAGGGCTGAGCAATATACAAACCTTACGACATAATGGACAGAATCAGCATAACAGTTTCACTTAGCTACTACAGCACATTATTTATAAATAATTAGATCACTTCCCTAATCATAGCAATGAAGAATTATACACTGATATTAATGCTAACATTTCTATTCACTCAAGCATTAACTGCAAACAATGAAAACAAGAAAAGAGAATCTTTTACCATAAACCAGAAGTCTCAAAAAGTAGAGTTCTTTATCGATGACGACAATGTCATGAAAGCAAAGCTCTCTACAGAATTAGAAGTACAATTGAATTCCAATCTCAATAATACTTATGCTAACTCAATCTTTGCAAATGACTTCAGCAGAATCACCAATCTACAATACAAGATTGGAAAAGGTTTATGGGACCAGGATATCGTTCTTTCTGATTATGATATAGATGGGATCTTTAGTTCCGACACTAAAGTCTGTTACTTTGATCATGTTTTTGATGAGAAAGGTGAAGTAGTCACCTTCATATACGAAGTCGTATTCGATGACATAAAATTTCTGAATAAAATTTTCTTTGGCGATGCATACAAAGTACTAGAAAGTAACGTAACCATAGAGGTGCCGGAATGGATGGATGCAGGAATATTCAAATGGAATTTTGAGAACTCCAACATCACAAGTGACATCGTAAAAAAAGGCGGCACCAAAATATACAACTATAAAGAAACATTACTAGATCCACTTGTAATCTATAAAAACGAACCTTCTGTCAGTCTATCAAGACCCCATCTAGTTATAATTCCTAGATCTTTTTCAAACAATGGAAAAGAAGTGCGCCTGATGCAAGAAACGTCAGACTTATACAACTGGTATAATTCACTAACAAATGGAGACGAAAACAAACCAGAGGAGTTAAATGACCTAGTAAATAAACTCGTCAAAGAATCAGATAGTGATACAGACAAGATCAAAACTATTTTCTACTGGGTACAAGATAATATACGCTACTTAGCCTATGAAGATGGAATCATGGGTTTCAAACCACAAACCTGTCAAGAAGTATATGCCAATAAATATGGTGACTGTAAGGGGATGGCCAATCTCACAAAGAACTTACTTGTTTTGGCAGGGTTAGATGCACGTCTAACTTGGCTTGGCACTAAAGACCTACCCTATTCGTATGCGACACCATCTCTTATGGTAGATAATCACATGATATGTACTGTATTCCTAGACGGCAAAGAAATTTTTCTAGATGCTACAGAAAAATATTCTGATCTCAGAACCTATGCGTACAGAATAGAAGGCAAAGAAGTGATGATAGAAGACGGAGATAATTTTTTGCTGAAAGAAGTACCGGTGGCGGATCTTAGTCTCAACAAGGAAACATATCATTACCATCTTGATATAGAAGATGATAAGCTATTAGGTACTGGCAATATGCAAGTGACTGGTACTAGAAAAACCTGGTTATTCAATTTTATGCACTACTATAAAAACTCTGACAGGCAAGATGCACTAACCAATTATATCACTAATGATGATAAAAACTTATCCATCAAACTCGGAGAAACTGTAGATCTAAATAGGGATAGAAAATTCACACATGATTACTCAATTGAACTTAAAAATCAAATCACAAAACTAGCTGATGAGATGTATTTAAGTCTAGAGTTCGACAACACTTATCAAAATTACACGATACAAAAGAATAGGAAAAGACCTGTTTCTATGAATAAGACATATTTTCTTGAGGCCCTTACAGAATTAAATATTCCAGAAGGTGCATCCATTAGTTATATGCCTGAACCTGTAAAAGTAGCAACAGAGAAATACGAATTTGACCTATCATACAATCAACAAGGAAATACTATTATTTATAACAAAACCATAAAGATTAAAACCCCAATTATTAACCCAGATGAATTTGAAGACTGGAATAAAGCCATAAAAGCGCTCAACAAGTTTTATTCTGATCAAATAATCATCATAAACAAAAAATCATAATGAGAAACCTACTTCTAATTTGTGTTCTACTTCCTCAATTAATTTTTAGTCAATCTGACAAGGAAGTAGCAGAAACAAACTTAAAATACTACAATGAAGTATTTGGCGAATACGAAAAGCAATTTGATGTTTTCGAAGCACCAGAAAAATTCAAAGATGAATCACTAGTAGTCCTTTGCCAAAAGGTCCATCTTTCATTTCAAAGATATTCTGATAATGGATATAATGGCACCAAGGGTATTACTAGAAAAAGGATTTTAATTCAAGACAAGTCAGAGTTAAATACCCTTACAGAATTTTACTTTCAACCCTCTGAGGCAATAGGAATTCGTCTCATAAAGCCTGACGGGACAACAAAAAAAATAGACACAGATAATGCTAAAAAAGTAGAATCAAAAGTGCCCGACTTGTATACAGACAACTACCATCATGATCAATACTACAAAATAGCTATCCCAAATCTTGAGGTTGGTGACATTATCGACTTCTTTAAAGTCTTTACCCAAGAATACACAGGCATCATAGAAGTTATTTCTTCGCTTGAGTATTCTTACCCTGTTGTCTCACAAGAGATAGTATTCGATGTAGAAAAGAGTTGGCAATTTTATTATGACACCTTTAATGGTGCTCCAGCTATTAAGGAAGATCCTAATGGAGGAATAGATAACAGTGGAAGAAAGAAAAAAATAGTGAAGAGATATGTTATGCAGGACAAAGAAAGAGCTACTAAAAAATATGAGTCTTATTCGTATCCAAATCTAACCGACCCTCTTATAAAGTTCATGGCCATTCCTACCAGTTTCGGATATAAGAGTGATGAAAAAATACAGAAAGGTCTAGATCTAGAAACCGCTATAAAAAACAATATAGGAAAGTTTCCTGACTATGCAGAAACTATAAATGAAAGATGTTATAGATATGGAAGAAGTGAGAAATTCTTCAAGCTTCCAAAAGAACAAAGAGTAAACAAAATTTATAACGCTTTACGATACTACTATGTAGAAGCTATGATGAAAGGAGAAAGGGCACAAAGAATGTCTTATGAAGCAGGAGCAGTTATAGAAATGTCGCATGAATTCTACAAGCTTTCTCGATTTGGGTTTACAAATATTTTCGCCAATGCCTTAAAAGATTTCGATATTGATGCAGAGTATGCGGCTGTAGTTCCGAAGCATTACGGCAACCCTGATCAAGTCGTCGTAGACAGTGAAATAACTTATGGCGTATATGTTCCACTAACAGATACCTACTATTGGTCAGTTGATAATTATAGTCTTCCTGGGGAAGAATACAAGATTGTACAAGGAGCTGTTGGGTATAGAATTCCAAGAAAAAAATCTGTAAAAAAAGAGGATTTTAAAAAAATAGAAATCCCATACAGCACCGCAGATAATAATACTAGCTTAACAGTAAAGGAAATAAATATTGACGAAAAACACAATCTCGAAATCGCTGAAGTGGTAAGTTTTTCTGGGATGTACAAGAGTATCTATAACAGGATGTTACTTTTCCATACCCCGTATGGAAAAAAAGATGCAATGAAATATGGTGACATTTATCTCCAGAGAAATACAAAAGCATTCGAACAGGAAGGATTCGATGATTATCGTTTAGGTGGAATGGGAGAAAACCTAGTCAGTAAATTCAATGACAGAATAGAAACTTATGCTGACTCTAAGATAAAGACTATTCAATCATGGGTGGCAAAAGAATACAATGCTGATACTGTGACAAATTACAAAGTACTACAGTATGGCACTACGTCAGAAGAACCTGTACTAAAAGCTTCTTACAACTTTGTAACTTCTGAACACATTAAAAAAGCAGGACCTAATCTTATATTTAATATAGGAGAACTAATAGGCAAACAACTTGAGCTGGAAGAAGATCAGCTAACAGAAAGAACAAAAGAAATCTTTTTCAACTTTCCCAAGACAATTGAAAATAGAGTAACGATTAACCTACCTGAAGGAATGACAGCACATGGTCTAGAGTCAATAAATGTAAACATTGACAATCCTAATGCCAGCTTCAGTTCAGTCGCTACACAAAACGGAAACAAGCTAACCATAGAGACAAAAAAAGTATACAAAAAAGCTAATGCACCTGCCTCTGAATGGACAAACTACACTGAGATGATCGAGAAAGCTTATGATTTCAGTCAACAAAAAATTATTCTAAAGAAGACTTAATAGTCTGATTCATATAATCCTAAGAAACCATAAAAGAGACCGAAGAAAATCTTTGGTCTCTTTTTTTTATCTAGAACAACGAAATAAACCCAAAATGGGCTTTCGGTTTGCTGAAATCAAAAGACTGATTATCATTACGGCCGACGGCTACAGAAAAGTTAAACATACCCACTTTGGTTTCTGCAACAAGGCCTGCTCCTATCCCTATAGCCAATTGGTCATCGCCCTCCAGCTCTATGTAGCCAATGTCGATAAAGGGCGCACTGAAATAAGAATTCTCTGATAAGAGCAAACGATACTCGAAGGTCGACAGTGCATAGTAAGAAGTAAATATCGAAGCTTCATCAAATCCTCTGAGTAACTTGTTCCCCCCTATCTGAAATTTCTCATTTCGTAACAAATCACCACTCGGCGTATATCGCCAGCCTCCTCTAAACTGTGCCATAATTGTCCCTCGTCTTGCTATAGGTCTGAAGTAGCTAAAGTCTGTCGTGACTTCATACCGAGGAGCAACTAAATCCAATTCATCATAGAGACTTTGAAAATCGACATCAGAATTACTGAGTGAAACAATACCAGGGTCTATCAATATTTTTCTCTGCCCACCTACTGCACCTAACCTAAGGGCATATCCTCTACGTGGATTAAATCTATAATCTAGTTTAGAAATAAGGGCCTCTATGGATAGTCCAGACTGCACAACACTTAGATCTTCTGGCAGCATACGCGTAGTCAATATAAGGTTCGTATCTACCTGTACAATTTTAGACCCTTCATAATTCCAAGCGACTTTGATATGGTCAGTGCTATTGAGTTGGTACTGAACTCCTAAATTTGATTTGACGGTTTGGTAATCTAGGGCCAGTCTGAATATCTCGAAACTTACATCTATTCCAAACGGTGTATCTAAAAGATAAGGATAGTTAAACTTGATATCTAATTTCTGCTGCTCTGGACGCAAGCGTTCGAAGTTCAGAAAGATATACTCACCATAGCCAAGCTTATTAAGCAGCTCCGCAGTAAAATCTAGAGATAAGAACAACTGCCGTCCCATAATATTATCAGTAGGGATAACTCCAAAGAGTAGATCAAATCGACTGGTGTTCTTTGCTTTGAGAAACAAATTAAGTGACGCATAATCGTAGATGAAAGATAACTGAGGTTCTTCTGTAGTCTTTAGAAATCGTAAGCGATCTAGTTGTCGTTTGACAGCCTGTACCTTCGTATGGTTATAGGGTTCGCCTTTATGAATGTCTAGATAGTTTCTCAGAAAGCCCTGCCTGATCTGTATATCTCCATTGAGTACCAAACTATCCATGATGATTTCATTCCCCTCTTCTATTCTCAGCATTCCAGCAATGTCCCCATCTACCATCTTCAGACTATCTAGAAGAATTCTAGCGAATGGATAACCATTGTCTCCATAATATTCAGAAAGTTGATTTCTGGTTTTTACAAACTCTGCTGTGGTTCTAGGATTCTTTATATCCAATCGCTTTAGCAAATCTGTACTGACACTATCTAAGCTAATCTGATCAAAACTATACTTGGGACCGACATGGATATAGGCGAGCATGGCCTGAGCGATACTATCTGCAACTAAAGAGTCTATGGAAGCCTCTAGCCTATCCTCTGAAATCAATTTATCTATTACCGGACTCATGAACTCTTTGATGGGCAATCCCTCAGAGTTATGCACTACACTATCCTGAAAAGCAGGGGCAGTATTACAGGTTTGCACTAAATGCACCTTAGCGTATTGCTGCGCCTGTATATGTATCGGCACACAGACCATTACAAGCAAAATCACTTTAATACGAAACAATAGAATAAATTTGTGCATCTGCATTCAAAGATAAACGTACATGGCTGGTATTTATATACATATTCCCTTCTGTAAAAAAGCTTGCCATTATTGCAATTTCCACTTTTCTACGACACTAAACTTGCAGAACGACATCGTAAAGGCCTTAATCAAGGAAATTAAACTGCAAAAAGAATTCTTAGGTGCTGCAAAAATAGAAACAATCTACTTCGGAGGAGGGACGCCTTCTATACTCTCTACGACAGAGATACAACAGATCCTGAAGACCATAATTCAAAATTACAGTATATCTGAGCATCCAGAAATAACCCTTGAAGCCAATCCCGATGACCTCACGTCAGACAAACTTGCTAGTCTTAAATCCATAGGCATCAATCGATTGAGTATAGGCATACAATCTTTCCATGAGCAAGATCTCGTCTGGATGAATAGATCGCATAATGTCCAACAGGCTAAAGACTGTATACATGATGCACAGTCGATAGGCTTCGATAATATTTCTATAGACCTCATCTTCGGTAGTAATACTACCACTCCGCAGATGTGGCTTGAAAATCTGGAGCAGGCTACGGCCTATGGCGTACTACATATCTCAGCCTATAGCCTTACAGTAGAAAAAGGTACCGCTCTACAACATGTCATCGCCAAAGGAAAAGAAAAAGCCTTGGACTCTGCTTTAGGTGCGGAACAGTTTAAAATGACCAGTGCCTTCTTGGCAGATTGTGGTTATGAGCATTATGAAATTTCTAATTATGCTAAACAGCAAAAATATTCTCGCCACAATACCAACTACTGGAAGCAAGTCCCCTATCTAGGTATAGGGCCAGCGGCACATTCCTACAAGAGTGGTCTCAGGCAATGGAATATTGCTCATAATGCAAAGTATCTAGAGGCTTTAGAAAAAGACAGCATTCCTGCTACAACAGAAATACTCAGTAAAGAAGATGTTTTTAATGAATATATCATGACAGGATTACGGACTATTTGGGGTTGTAACAAATCACAGCTCGATCGACTGTACCCAGAATGGTCTACACAATTAGCCGCAGAACTCTCTCAGCTTATAGAGACAAATCAGATCCATGAGACAAAAGAAACAATTACACTGACCAGAGAAGGTCGTCTTATAGCGGATACTATTATAAGTCAGTTGTTTCTAACCAGCTAGCTGCACCATGAAAGATACACTTCTAAGTAAGCATCTTCTCGTTCCTGTTACAGAAAGGAAAGCGGCGTACAAGTACTCTGATATCATGGTGGAGTTACTACATTTAATGACCGAGGTTCCCAGGAGTAGAATCAGAAATGTGAAGATTTACTCTAGATCAAGAGTACGATACATCCCTTTCTATTCTGCATACAAAGGAGGGGGAGCGATTACTCTTGGTAATAAAAACTGGCAGAGCATCACCTTTACAGAAAACTTCTTCTCTAATAGCGAGGAACGATATGGCAGAGCAGCCTATGCTGACAATATTTACACTTGGATAAAGCTGTCGGCTCATGAGGTCGGACATCTGCACCATACAGAGAGATATGGCTCATTAATTTTATACCTCATAGTATTTGCCTATCAATATTTGCGGTATGGCCATGACCAAGCCCCTCTAGAGCACGAGGCAGAAAAAGGTAATCAGAATCTAATTAGATTCAATAGCTTCACCAATAATAAACTCCCTGACTTAATCTGTTCTGCTGAAACCTTAGAGCAAAAAATAGAGACCTTACAGAACTGGCATCAAGATTACACTAGAAACAAAATGGTCTAAATTTTATATCTTAAGCAACGTAATCAATCACTCTGGTATATACCATATAGAAACACAACACTTATGAAACTCTTTACATTAGCAATTCTAACTTTCTTATCTACTTTTCTTTACTCTCAGACAGCACCAGATTTCACCTTGACTGATACTGATGGCGTAGAACACAACCTTTACGCTGACTATCTGGACCAAGGTAAAACTGTAATGCTTCATGTAGGCGCTCAATGGAATCCATGGGACTCTGTATTTATGTCCACAGGTGCCATGCAAGAATTCCATTCTGAATTTACGACCTCAGGAGATGCTGTACTCTTATTTATTGATCCTTACAGCAACACAGTAGATGTGCTCAATGGTAGCCAAGGGGGCTATGATCTCATGTCTGCAATAAATTACCCTAAGATTCTTGCAGATCAATCATTTAATGAACTTTACGATATACAGTGGTTTCCTACTATAAGAATGATCTGTCCAGATGGCAGTTTGCATTCTGACTTTGAAAATGATGAACTTTCTTATGGACAATTTGAAACTGCAGAAATTATAGCAGAAACCTTCTTCCAGTTTTGTGGTACCAATTTCGAAGTCGCAAGTATTAGCTCTACCCTATTTAATGACTTAGATGGTGACTGTATTCAGAGTGCTGATGATGTTATAATGCCACGGGTAAAAATGAATGTCACTACTCCTAATAGCAACTTCACAAGATTTAGCGATGAGGCTGGAAAGGTTAGATTCCTGGCTGGAATAGGTGACTACAACTTAGAAGTATGTCCACCTAATAGATTATGGTCGGCATGCAGCAACCCCCAGTCTGTGACTATTCTCTCGGAGGACCAAGACGAAAATATTTACTTTCCACTCCAGGCGATAGAAGATTGTCCACTATTGGAAGCGGAAATTTCTGCACCATTCCTCAGAAGATGCTTTGACTCCTATGTCTATGTGGACTATTGCAATATCGGGACAGCCGCACTAGAAGAAGGCTTCGTAGAGGTGACACTAGATAACTTTATGGTATTTCAGTCTTCAGACCCTATGCCTAGCTCTGTCTCTGGCAATGTATTACGGTATGAATTAGGAACTGTAGATATGTGGGCTTGTGGTAAGATTAAGATCACAGTAGAAATAGATTGCGAATCTGAGCTTGGTGACCTTCAATGCTATTCGGTAAATTATGGCCCTATATTTTCTTGCGATACCAAAGATATTGGCTCATCAGAAGTCTGCGATGAAATTATCGGCGCCTATGATCCTAATGACAAGCGGGCCTTCCCTCTTGGCGACGAAGACAACTATAGAATACTACCCAATGAAGAAATTCAATACCAGATCAGATTCCAAAATACAGGAACAGATACTGCCTTTAATATCGTCATAGAAGATGTGATTTCTGACAATGTAGACTTAGCGACTTTCATCCCTGGCCAGTCCAGTCATGACTATTCTGTAGACATCAATGATGGCAGAAAAGTTACCTTCAGATTTGATAACATCATGCTACCAGACAGCAATGTCAACTTACAGGGCAGTAATGGTTTTATCAATTACTCTATCCAGCAAGTACCAGATCTAGCGAATGATATCTTGATAGAAAACGAAGCCGCTATCTTCTTTGATTTCAATGATCCTATATGGACCAATAAAACTATCCATACTATAGATGATGGTATCTCGAGTACTACTGCTTTGGCAGATCCACAATTTACTGTGGCGCCAAATCCCGCTCAAGATTGGATTAATATAGAACTAGATGCAGCGAAATGGCAAGCTGCTAGTGCACAAGTTGTTGATATTTCTGGAAGGGTCATCCTAGAGAAAGAAATCCAAGCTCAAGCAAGGTTAGATATATCGGATCTCAATGATGGACTCTACTTACTCAAGCTATCCAATACTCAAGGACAAGAAGGTCAGAGATTAATTACTATAGCAAGATAAAAGAAACAGACTTTCGAAAATCTACAGCAGATGTCAGAAATGGCATCTGCTTTTTTATTAGAACCAAACTATTCTTAATTATAAGCATTCAACAACACCTTCATAGACATGGTCGCCCAGTGGTGGAGTTCTTGAGGGTTGGTAGATTTTATTTCAGGAGTTCTAGTAGTCACGGAAACCATAAATTCTACCCAGTTAAGAATCTGAACTTTGGCTCCTACATAACCTTCTAGTACAACATGGCGGGTATCCTCGAAGGTAATATAGTGGCCCTTACTCAATCCATATAGTCCATTGACATGTGCATTATAAAGTACTACGCGTGCAGTACCTCCAGCAACTAGTGAATAGGCAAAGTAGCCATTCCCGACAGAAAGTATACTCGCATTATTAGTATCTGTATAACCGAGATTATCGATAAACTTTTCCCCTTTCATGACCTTACCGACATCGAAGCCTAAACCAAAATTAGTATAGTAGCCTAGATTGAAGTCTGGTCTCAACTGAAATTGGAAAGTTTTTATGGGTTTCCAGACGACAGCCTCAGCAGTCAAGGTATATAAGAACATCGGGAAGCCCCAGCCCAATACTTGTCCACCAGGATACGCCTTAGTTTCATCTCTTTTCCATAGATTAGGAATGGGCCTTTCAGTACCGAAGTAAGAGTTGCCATGGAAAAAATTCTGAAGTGCCTGTGCTATTCCAAAACCACTAAATCCAAAACTGAAACTAGAGGTGACAGCAAAGTCCATCTTACGAGCTGACTTAGCAAATAACTTATTGCCTTCAAATCGCTTCGTAGATCGGAAACCTGTAAATGAAGAAAAGGGTCTGTCTTGATAATGATCATAACCCAATGCAACTTCAATATCATACACCTCAGTATCATCTGCGATGTGCCCTGGCATAAAAGCATTAGCAATGAAAGTAAAATCATGGAGCTCTCTTTCATGCCTAAATGAAATCCCACGGAGATAAGGCTTGACAAGAAATTCGTCTATATGCTTCCGTAAGAAAGGCAAGCCTAACTTATCATTGTCCATTTCGTAGCCATAGGCTGTAAGCCTAAAACCAATAGAGTAATTCCTTCCTATATTATTTCCTGTACGGAGAAAGTCTGCATAGTGATCTTGATCTAGCGCCATCTCAAAACCACTAAAGTCTCTTTCTTGACTGACTGCCGATTGTATAACTATTAGAACTAGGACACTGAGGATAAGAGATATAAGATGTACTCGCATCCCGCAAAGTAAATACTATTGTGCTTTATAATCCATAATCTTAGCCACCACCAATTGAAATATTTCATTGGTAGCCAACTCCTCTAAGGAGAACCACCTGAATGCTAGAGATTCATTCTTATCGATGACTATATTTTTCTCACCTGTGTAGCTGAATAGATATCTGAAATCATGGTGTACATGTCCAGCTTCTGACTTCTTATCATTGGCAGGAATAGCATGGGAATCTATGTCAAAGGGACCTTTATAGGAATCAAGCTGATGCAGCTGCACTTCCTCTGCAGTAATACCTGTCTCCTCCTCCATCTCTCTATAGGCAGCAGCCATGATAGATTCATCAGTGGCATCTACATGTCCACCTGGCTGCAACCACTTATCTAGAAACTTATGATGTATCAGCAGCATGTTCTCTAATGCTGAATCTAGTATAAAGGCACTGGCTGTAATGTGGCCATCAAAATTCTTACGTGTATATAGCGCTTCACTGAGATTGCGATCTAGGAAAGACTCAAAAGGCTCTTGCCTCTTATTTTCATTTGGAAAGACTGTCAGGTATTCTGTGAAGTTCGCAGTCAGCTCGGTTTTAGATTCTAGCATGTGTGCAAGATATAAGGAATGTGGGAATCTGATCTTTTGTTTCTTAAGTACTACTATCTAACCTTGATAGTGATTGAAAAAAATTTAAACTAATAATAACATTTGTTCCTTTTTCATTGCCAAAAAGGAACCAAAACGCTAGTTGCCTGAAGGAATTTTTCTTCCACTTCGTTTCAGAAAACCATCTAATCCATTTTGCTTCTCCCGCTCTGGCCAATCGCTCATGAATTAAATATATTCTGCCAGGCAACATCTGGCTTCGATAGATCATTAGAGTAAATAATTGAGTAAGTTATTAAAACAACTAATTTTCAAATTTATAGTTGAATGAAATAAATTAATCACCGAAAAGCTCTACCACTAAATTACTCACCGTGACCTCTTTCATACTTCTACTATTATCAAATCCGACAGTCAAAAGATCAGCCTTTTGATCTGGAATTCTGATATCAAGAAAAAGCCTTTGGGGTTTATTCTCTTCTAGGTAACGCTGTACTCTATAGTAGCCGTGCTTTACTACGCCGCCCTCATTTTTAAGACTGAAGGTAAAATGGGTCATCTTCCAAGTAGACCACTCCTTCTTATCGACTTCAAAATCTGCACTGACTCTGATCCATGCATACTTTTGCCAATTATCCTCAGAGGGAATCAGCATTTCTGCCGAGCTGTTATGGTGATCAAGATGTTTCTTATACAGAGTATCTCTTAGAATAGTATGTGCTTCCTTAGCATCCCCGTCATACAACTCCGATATTCCATCTAATAATTTCAGATGCTCTGGATTATGCTTGTAGGTCAAGAAAGTATTGAGAAAATAAGCCTTAGTCGTTTGTGCACCCTTGTGGAGCCCTCCTTTATGCGCTTGATGGGTAAACCATAAATTCACATACGAGCAAAATATCATCAACATTATAGTGAGCCATTTTACCAAGGCACGAGCTCGGACTAAAAATGACATAAAAGCACCTAAGGGAAAAGCCAGAATAGCATAGGACTGCACCATCGCTCTCTGACCTAAGGAACCGCCATACCACCAGATATCCCAAGCAAAAGTCAGGTAGATAAATGCCGTTAGAAATACTAAAATAGGAAACGCCGCCAACTTCTTAGTTCGGAATAAGAAAAGACAACCCACAAGAGCAAAAGCCATAATAGGTGTATAGAGCAACCAGCCACACTTAAAACTAAATAAGCCCTCAGTGAGATGTGGATCTAACCAACTGAATCCTTGATCCTTATAAGAATAGACAAAGAGATCTCCTGTCACAACATACCAATATGCTACTTGCATAGAACCGACCAGTACTGTAGTAAGCACTGCCAAAGCATACTTCCTCTTATGCTCCATCATGAACAAAGCATGTCTCTTCAGATCAGAGAGTCTAAAGCGCATACCCCATAAGAGTGGAATCAAGCAAGACACCAGTTCTGTAGGTCGGGTCAGGGTCATCAGTCCTATTACTAGACCTATCACTACAGCTTTGAGATAGCTAGGCTGCTTATAAAAATGGATGGTAGCATAAACCAAAATTGCATATAGTGTGAATAGGCTGTTATGCGTCATCGCACCATCAATAGCAGAATAGTTCAGGTAATTAGAGCCCAAGACTAAGCCTAACAAAGTCAAGCCCACCGAAGTCTCCTCAAAATACTCTAATAGATTAAGCCTAAGAAAAATGAGCCCAATCAAAGCCATCATCAATGACCACATAGAGATTACCAACTGATAGGGTAATGAGAATCCATCTGGTGGATAACGATCACTTATACATGCCCATAGATGTGCGACAAAAAATGCAGGAGACAATAAAACAGCTTGTCCCATAGAATACTTCATAACATAATTACCAGAGGGCTCATGCAGGTAGGCCTGTTGTATAGAGAATGTAGGCTTGTATTGGGACACAATACTATCTAGAAAGGTGCACTGTTTGATATCCTTGTAAATAAAAATAGCAGGTAGGTACATATAGTAACCCGATACGTCCCATGATAAAGTAGCCTCGACCTTCTTTTTACTCCATTTCGGATAATAAAAAAAGTGTACAAGTAGAATAAATAGAGATACTGAGAGCAGTGCACTCTTTGAACGGGACATTAGCTTAGGAAGTTGGTTCTACTAAGCAAAACGAGAAGACTAGAAGTTATTATTGTACGGAAGGGTATATTTAAGAGTTACAGATCTCTTTTATCTTCTTAAAGAGTTTATGCTCATCGCCTGGCCTATATCGCTTGTCTTGATAAACAAGCTTTCCATCCTTATCAAAGATGAAGGTCTGAGGATAGCCATTAAGTTTACCCGGTAGAATTTCTCTAAAGGATCTATTAACATCATTATAGGTTTCCCATTCCCAGTTCTTACTCTTAGTCTGTGTCACAAACTTTGGGAAATTTCTATCAAAGTCCCCTGATATGGCATAAACGTTAAAATCTGCTTCTTCCTTCCATTGAGGATACAAAGGCTTTATCGCATTAAGTTTCATATGACAAGGACCGCAAGTTGTCAGCCAAAACATCAAGACAGTGGGCTTACCATTCTTCTTGAAAACTTCTGATGACTTATGAATTTTACCTTTCACGTCTTTAAGCTCTACATCAAAAGGAAAGGTCGCTGTCAGGGGAGTGGTTTGTTTCTTAGTTTTCGGGGTAACAGTTTTTGGTATTTTTGCTTCTTGTACAGCTATAGGTTCTTTAGGGATTACAGTGGCATTATCCGCATTCTTACAGCTAAATAGAGAACAGAAGATAAGTGCTAAGAAGAAATTTAGAATTGGTGTCATATAGATTATTCTTGTGCGAATACAAGTTTAATTAAATATTTGGTGAGAAGCTACAAAATCAATCTAGTTGTATTGGAGAACTACTATCTTTCAGCCACAATATCAAACTTAATATTTCAATGACGACAGCTTGGCAAGAAAAACCTTTTGAAGACCTCACCATCATAGAACTGTCCTCAGTCTTAGCTGGACCTGCAGTAGGTTTGTTTTTCGCAGAGCTAGGAGCTAAAGTCATCAAGATAGAAAACAAAACGACAGGCGGAGATGTCACTCGCTCGTGGAAGCATCCAATGGAAGATCCTACTTCCAATACTTCTGCCTACTACCATTCTGTCAACTGGAACAAAGAAATAAAATTCGTCAATCTCAAAAATGAGGCAGACAAGGCAGAGGTTTTAGAACTTATCAAAACTGCAGATATAGTTATTTCCAATTTTAGATCCGCTAGTGCTCAGAAACTAGGCATGGACTATAAGACCATAAAGCAAACCAATCCCTCCATCATCTATGGGGAGATATCTGCATATGGCGACGGTGACAATAGACCCGGCTTCGACGCTATGATACAAGCAGAGACAGGCTGGATGTATATGAACGGTCAAGCAGAGGGGCCTGCTACCAAAATGCCTGTCGCCCTCATAGATATACTTGCTGCGCATCAGCTCAAAGAAGGCCTCCTCGTTGCACTAATCAATAAATACAAATCTGGCAAAGGCGCTAAAGTTTCTGTATCACTCTATGATGCTGCAGTGGCTTCCCTAGCTAATCAAGCCAGCAACTATCTGAATCTAGGAATAGTGCCGCAAAGAAAAGGATCTCAACATCCCAATATTGCCCCATACGGAGATATACACAATACCAAAGATGGACAGGCTATAATGTTAGCCATAGGCAATGACAAACAATTCAATAAACTTTGCAACCTACTTTCTTGTGAGGAACTAGCAACTGATCCACTCTACACTACCAATAAAAACAGAGTCATCAATCGATCTACTCTAAATAAGTTATTAGAAAAACATATCGGCAAGATAGAAGCAGACTCTCTAATCAAACTAGCAATAAAGAATGATATCCCTCTAGGTCGCATCAGAAATCTAAAAGAAGTATTCGAAGATAGCCGCAGTCAAGAACTCCTATTAGAACAAGAGGAAGAAGACGAAACAATATCAAAAAGAGTCAGAACCACCATCTTCAATATATCATAAAGTAATTCCCTTAAGTCTTTGGGAAGCATAAGAAGAAATCAGCGAAAATCAGCGAGATCTGCGGGAAACCTCAAAAAAGAAATCTCCGAAATCTGCGGGAAACCTCAAAAAAGAAATCTGCGCAACCTCAAAACCATAAACAATAGTAATTTCTATAAGATCCTGACTATTACTATCTTACCCTTATTCTATACAGAGCATAAAAGCTAGCAGAATCATGAAAGTCATATCAATATTATTACAGAGCCTAATAACAGTAAGCCTGATTCTTTCCAGTAGTTTTCAATGCCTCATAGCTCAAGCTGCTATTTACTCCTCAGAGTCTATACACCATCCCATAATTGCTGATAACGGGATGGTCGCCAGTCAGCATCACCTGGCTACGCAGGTAGGTCTAGATCTACTAAAAGAAGGAGGTAATGCTATAGATGCCGCTGTTGGGGTTGGCTTTGCGCTAGCCGTAGTCTTACCTAGAGCGGGCAACTTAGGTGGTGGAGGTTTCATGTTGCTGCACGAAGCAAAGTCCAAAAAAACGACAGCTATTAACTATAGAGAGATGGCCCCGAAGGCTGCACATAGAGATATGTACCTAACAGATGCAGGAGAAGTGGACAACGAAAAATTCAATCAAAGTTATCATGCAGTAGGAGTCCCAGGCACTGTCGCTGGTATGCTACATGCTTTAGAAAATTATGGAACCATGGATATCGCAACCGTCATAGCACCTGCGATAGTATTAGCTGAAGAAGGATTTCCTGTTACGCATGACTTAGCCGCAGTACTAAATAAATATGAACAACGCCTCAAGAAAAGCGCTGAAGCAAAAAAGATATTTTTCAAAGGCGAAACATACTACGAAGCAGGAGATATTCTAAAACAAACGGATCTTGCTTGGAGCTTGAGACAGATCAGCAAAAAAGGCACCAAGGGATTCTATAAAGGACCACTTGCCGATAAACTTATTGCTGACATACAAAAGCACGGAGGGATCATGACTAGAAAAGATCTCAAAAAATATAAGGTCACTGAGACAGAGGCCGCATTGGGAACTTACCGAGGTCACCAGATTGCCTCTATGCCTCCACCGAGCTCTGGAGGTGTCCACGTCATACAAATGCTAAATATTCTAGAAGGCTACAACTTGACTGAGTCAGAACACAACAGTGCAGAAACCATTCACCTGATGACAGAAGCCATGAGATATGCTTATGCAGACAGAAGCGAACATCTAGGAGATCCTGCCTTCTGGCCAGTGCCTGTAGAAGGTCTAACCTCCAAAGATTATGCGACAGACCTAAGAAAAAAAATAGATAGGACGAAAGCAACTGATTCCGATGCTGTCAAACCAGGACAACCTTCAGCTTATGAAAGTGAAGAAACTACCCACTTTTCTGTAGTGGATAAATACGGCAATGCAGTTTCAAATACCTATACCTTAAACTTTAGCTTCGGAACAGGTCTAGTAGCAGAAGGTACAGGAATACTGCTCAATAATGAAATGGGAGATTTCTCGGCTAAGCCTGGTTCTGCAAATGCTTACGGCCTCATAGGTGGAGAAGCGAATGCCGTAGAAGCTAGAAAACGTCCTCTCAGCTCTATGACACCGACCATTGTTCTAAAAGATGAGCAACCCTTATTAGTGACAGGTAGCCCCGGCGGTAGTCGAATTATTACCACCGTCTTACAGATGATACTCAATGTGATAGACCACGGCATGAATATCGCAGAAGCTACTCATGCCCCGAGAATACATCACCAATGGTATCCAGATATTCTCTTCCACGAAAAGTACTTTAGCCCAGATACAAGAAAGGCACTAGAAAAGAAAGGACATACGCTTAAGCAACGAGCGGCCATGGGTAGTACACAATCCATTATGATAAAAGATGGTCAATTTCATGGAGCTTCTGATCCACGAAGACCGGATGCAATGACTAGAGGGTACTAGGTCTTAAATAGTCAATCAACTTTCTGACCTAATGAATAATTGAATTATATCGTTGGGAAACGTAGAGATATGATACTTAGCTTTTGCTCTCGTACCTTAGTTTCTTCAGGCTGTACTTAGATTTATATTTTTTCGATTTATAAAATTTGGAAAGGTCATTTTTAGTTTCAATTTGAAGCCAAAGCATTGTAGGTATCTGAAAGATTTGCTCAACCTTATTAGCGAGAAGACTATTAAATTTACGATCTCCTTTAAGTATTGCTTGCAAATTCGTTCTTTCCAACTCTATATATTCAGCAAATCTTTTTTTCGAGATTTTATAGATTCCCAACAGTCTATTAAGAAATTCACCTGTCGGAATAAATTTGCCTTTTTCTTTTCTATTTAGATACTCTACCATTTCAATTTGAAGACCAAATTTCATAGTCTCCATTTTCACATCTTCAGACTGATTTTCACTATGATTAAGGATATAGTTTTTTACAGCTTCTTGAGCTTCTAAGTCTAATTTTGGATCTTGCTCACCAAGTATGTGATCAAAGTAATTGTTCATATTTCTAATTTTAGATTTGCCCTAATTAGCTTTTTGCAGTTAGTAGGACTTATTATCATTCGTTCTCTGTACACTAGTTCAGCGTTATACTTTTTAGCATAATGCTTTATAAGATTCCCTTTACTGGTAAATGCCAAAAACCTTTGTAAGGTCCTTTATTTAATTTGAAACTTAGTAAAGCTGAATAAGCAATTAGTATTTCCGTGGCATTCTTGTAAGTACCATTTGAGCCTATATTATCTGGTGATAATTCAATATTAGCTAATACAAAATGATCAGGATTTTCCCACTTAATCTTGATTAGTCCTATTATCTCACTTTTGCAAACAAGCTTAAATATCCAAGAATGATTGTCAAAAAGTTTAGACCATTGAAAGTTCCAATTTTTAACTTTCTTAAGTTCACTTTTCTGAGCTTCAACTATACTACCCGAAAATTCCGCACCATGCCTATCAAGAATTTTGACTAACATCTCATAAATGTACCAATAATTGATACAGCAAGCAATTCTCTTTACAATTTAAAATCACCCAGTATATCTAACAAAAAAATGCCAGACCGCATGGCCTGGCATTTATATTATCAGCTCTTATTCTCCTACTTCAAAAACTCTATACTTGTCTTAATAAAATCACTCAGCTCTTCCCCTTTCAGCATGTTTTGGTTTAGGCGCGCAAGGTTGTAGAGATACTTGGCAAAACGATCTTTCTTATCATTCGCCATCTTACCCAGAAGCTTATCTACTACTAGAGGGTGATTAGAATTGATCACGACATTATGGCTATCTGGCATATCACCCATAGCACCCATACCTTGCATTCTTTGCATCTCCATCATTCTTCTCATGAACTCTGGTCTGGTAATCAATACCGGGTGATCATCTGGAGAAAGTGGTCGCAATTCTATTTGTCCACCTTTAAGGTCCCCAATTGATTCTGTAAATAGTGTCTTTACTTTTTCTTCTTGCTTCTCAGAAAGCACAGAAGCTTTCTCTTCATCTTTCTGTACTAACTTATCTACCGTATCCGAATCTACACGTACAAAGGTGAGGTTCTCCCCTTTGTGTTCCATATGTTGCATGAAGTGATTATCTATCACATTATTCATGAGGAGTACTTGATAGCCATACGCTTTTGCAGATTCTATATAAGAATGCTGTTCTTTATCATTATTAGCATATAAGATAACTGTACGGTCATGCTTATCTGTCTGAGCCGCCTTAGCAGATTCTACATGCTCATCAAAAGTCTGGAAGGTCCCATCTGTATGCTTGACCAGGCAGAAGTTCTTGGCTTTATCAAAGAACTTTTCGTCTGAGAGCATTCCGTATTTGACGAAAGTCCCTACATCATCCCACTTCGCTTCAAAGCCTTCTTTGTCTTTCTTGTACAGTGACTTTAATTTATCAGCTACCTTCTTAGTAATATACGATGTGATCTTTCTCACATTACTGTCACTCTGTAGGTACGACCTAGAGACATTCAATGGAATATCTGGAGAATCGATGACACCATGAAGTAACAACAAGAACTCAGGTACGATCTCTTTCACATCATCTGTGACATAAACCTGATTACTATAAAGCTGAATTTTATTTTTCTGTATCTCTAGAGAGTTATTCAACTTAGGGAAATATAATACCCCAGTCAGATTAAATGGAAAATCTATATTCAAGTGTATCCAGAAGAGTGGCTCCTGACTCATAGGATAGAGCTCTCTGTAGAAGTCCTTATAATCTGCCTCTTTGAGTTTATTAGGCTTCTTTTTCCAAAGTGGATCTGTATTATTGACTATGTTGTCTTCTACGACTTCCGTGGACTTTCTGTCCTCGCCTTCACCCTCCCATTCTGTTCTGGTCTTGGTGCCGAATCTAATCGGGAACGGTAGAAACTTAGAATACTTATCTAAGAGTGACTGTATCCTACTCTTTTGTAAGAATTCTGTGCTGTCATCCGAGACATGCAGAACGATATCTGTCCCTCTAAAATCTCTCTCTGCTTCTGACAACTGAAACTTAGGGTCTCCTTTACATGACCATTTTACGGGCTTTGATTTTTTGTAGGACTTCGTGATTACATCTACTTTGTCTGCAACCATGAAAGCGGAATAGAAACCTAAGCCGAAGTGTCCGATGATATTCGCCTCATCTTTGTACTTTTTTAGAAATGAATCTGCAGAAGAAAAGGCGACCTCGTTAAGATATTTCTTGACCTCAGACTCTGTCATACCTATCCCTCTATCTCTGATCGTCAGCGTTTTCTTCTTTTCATCTAGGATGATATCTATAGTCAGATCCCCTAGATCTCCCTTAAATTCTCCTTTCGAAGCTAAAGTTTGAATTTTAGTCGTCGCATCAGTAGCATTAGATATTAGCTCTCGTAAGAAGATCTCCTGATCTGAGTACAAGAACTTCTTGATAATCGGAAATATATTATCCGCCGTTACTGAGATTTGTCCTTTTTCCATATGTCTTATGAATTATTAGTTAGTGTATCAACAAGCTATGGTAGTCAAATCAAGTGCCATTTCATCATTTCTGACATAATGGCTGCTCATAGCCCAAAAAGCTAGTAAAAATGGCATTTTCCGAACACTTTGCTTTAGTATTATTTTATCTTGGCACCGTGAAGCATTTACACCTGGCACAGTTTATTAGTTTTCTGAGAGTCGTCTTTACGCCTCTGACCTTGGTCTATCTATCTAGCTGGGAGCATAAAGGGATTTTTCTACTAGTCACTGTGATTATCGCTGCAGGGACAGATTTTCTAGATGGGTATGTCGCAAGACTGGAAAAGAAGACGAGCTACCTCGGGGCCATTCATGATTTTACTGCGGATAAGTTATTTGTATTGTCTGCTTTACTGGTCTTCACAGTAGCAGATAAGATTCCATGTTGGGTCACCTTTGTTATTCTCTACAGGGAGATCTTAGTCATGGGCATGCGTATCTATACCAGTTATAATAAAGTAGAGATCAAAGCCAGTTGGTTAGGCAAGTATAAGACGGCTGTACTTTTTGCAGGCTTCATTGCGCTACTGATTAATTTTGATCAGTACATGCTCATCATTTATGTCTCGCTAGCACTGACTGTTATTTCTTTCGTAGACTATTTTATGAAGTTCAGAAAAGTAGTGCTCGCTGAGAAGTGATACACTATCTTAGAATCAATACTTTCTCATATACGGCTTCAGCCTTAGTTTTCACTTTCAGAGTATAGAGCCCTGGTGGCAGATGTTGAACGTCAGTAGTATATTTTCCTTCCCCAATTTCAGTGGAAACTAAATCAAACGATCGACCACCTATATCCACCAACATAAAGTTTACGCTATCACCCAACTTGCTAGGTGTATAAGCTATGTGCAAGAGATCTTTGGTAGGATTAGGGTAGACTTTTAGAACAGATTGATGGGTAGGCTCGATTTCATTGGTATTAGATAGCCCACATTCTACTCTATCGTTAGAGCTTATATCCATTTCTAGCCAGGGGACATT
>CAKZVK010000156.1 GCA_937921825.1 uncultured Saprospiraceae bacterium | reverse complement strand
GTCTATACCAATGGCCTTAAGAACATGCTCAACCCCTCGCCATTAAAGAGTGATGGGGAAACACCAGCTGCTGCCAGCCTCATGGGTACACTTACAGCAGAGACGGAGGACTCCGAAAACGTAGCCTTAGATCACTTCTATTTTTCAGCACCGCTTAAGGGAGAGATCAGTGCAAAGTTTGATCTTAATAACAAACACTTTGGTGTAGATATAGTCGGCCAAGAAGATAGCCCTGTCAAAAGTGTGATGGATGGTGTAGTTGTCACCTCTGATCACTCCATAAAAACGGGGAACACCATCAGCATCCAACATACCAATAATATAATTTCTGTATACAAACATAATTCTGTCCTACTCAAAAAGATAGGCCAGAAAGTAAAAGCAGGAGAAGCCATCGCCATAATAGGTAATACAGGTATCCTTACCAGTGGACCACATGTCCATTTCGAACTATGGAAAAATGGCAATGCAGTAAATCCAGAACACTACATTAATTTCTAAATATAAAATCGGAGCAGCAAGCCTCCTTCTTTGATTATGAGTACAGATCTAAACGAACTAAAAGATAAGCACGGCAATGCACTCAGTCCAGTCCTGCCAGAAGATGTAAAAAACTATCTCATAGATATAGATGGCACCATCTGTGATGACATCCCTAATGAGCAACCTGAGCGAATGGTTACAGCCGAGGTCTATCCAGATGCCTTAGAGATCCTTAATAAGTGGTATGACGAAGGCCATATTATCACCTTCTTTACCTCTAGGACAGAGGAGCATAGAACAGTCACTGAAGCATGGCTAGATAAGCATGGCTTTAAGTATCATGGGATGCTGATGGGTAAGCCCCGTGGTGGCAACTACCACTGGATAGACAATCACCTAGTCAAGGCCACTAGATTCAAAGGCAAGTTTACCGACTTGATCATGGCGAAAAAAAACATAGAGGTCTTCGAAGACTAGATCTTTTTTTCTAGGATATCCTTAATCGCTGCTATTGGCTCATCATGAATAAAGTTGTAGCCTTCTGAGAGCATTCTCTGAGGCAGTACTCGCATGCTATCCGTAAGCATCTGTGTCATTTCTCCGAGGACTAACTTTAGTGCTAGTTCAGGTACTGGTAAGACGATACCTATTGCACCTTTAGCTTTTTTCAAGGCGACGATTAATTCTTTTATAGTGATAGGCTCAGGTGCCGTCGCATTATAGACCCCTGAATACGACTCCTCCTTCAATGCACTAGCAATCATCTTGCAGATATCATCGATATGTATCCAGCTATAGTAGGCAGACCCATTACCGAAGTACCCATATACCCCTAGGTTAGCTGGTTTTATCATTTCCTTGAGAGCTCCGCCCTTCTTAGATAGCACTATTCCTATCCTCAGCAGAACTGATCTATCAAAGTAAGGATAGATCCGCTCATGCGCCTCCTCCCACTCTTGAGTGACCTTGGCAAGAAAGCCCGTTCCCCCTTTATCAGATTCTATCACTTTAGTACTACCTGTGTCCCCATAGTACCCAATAGCTGATGCTCCGATATAGAGCGGTCGTTTCATTCCAGCTTCTTCCATCGCTCGCAATAGTGTCGCTACACTATCCACCCGACTCGAGACTAGTTGCTTCTTTCTATGTGCCGTCCATCTCTTATCCGCTATACCTGCACCTGCCAGATTGATCACCGCAGTGACATCTTTAAAGGCCTCTAGGTCCATCTCTCCCTTATCAGTATTCCAGACAAAGTACTTGACACCAGGTTTATTTTCTTTCTTGGATCTGGATAGAATATAGAATTCATATTCATCTGAGAGATACTCTACTAATCTAGATCCTATAAGGCCAGATCCACCTGCAATAAGAATTATGGGTTTCATATGTATTAAATAGAAGAATAGGGGCTAGTGTTCATTTTGAGGCGAGAGAATGCAGACTTAGAATGGTATATTAGTTGGTGTATAGGGAGTTACATGCAATACGAACAAAGTTCACATAATGTTGACAATTTAAGCAAGATTAGCTATCTTTATCGTGTGAAAATCAGAATAATAAAGTGGTCAAATGTCTTGTTGACTTGTAAGAAAGATAAGATGATGCTTAAAGCATTTGAAGACTTTAGGAGAAGACTAAAGTTTGCAGAGAATTGTAAAAATCCTCAAGATTTAGTCTTATCATTTCAGAATAGTGATTTAATCACTTGTCCAAAATTAAAGCAAAGTAGAATAGTTTTTAATGTTGGAAACAACAAGTATAGAATGATTTGTGGTTATTTATTCAAAGCTACAAACACAATTATATTTGTAAAATTCGTGGGAACCCATTCTGAATATGATAAAGTTGATTCATGCAAAGTAGACATATTTAAATAGATTAATTATGAAGTATAAAAGAATTTATAGTATAGAACAGTACAATGAATACTGCAATATATATGAAAAACTAACCATGAAAAATTCTGACAAATATGCAGAAGAATTAGACTTGTTAGAATTACTGATTGAAGACTATGACAACCGTCTCATTGAATCTATTGGAACAAAAGAAGATATGAATCCAGTGGAAATTCTTGAATATTTAATGATTGAAAACAATCTTACAAAAGCAGAACTCGCCAGACAATTAAATGTGTCAAGACAACTAATCACTGAAATATTGAATTACAAACGTAACATAAGTAAAAAGATGATAACAAAATTGAGTGATAGATTTAATATGCAACAAACTGCATTTAGTCGAGAATACAAACTAAAAAGTAGCAAAGAAGCTGCGTAAATGAAGTACTGCATGTAACAAGCTGTGATCAGGGAATCGTTCCTTCGTCACGACTCCAGATACAGCCGATCCGTTATAAATCAGTAAGGGTAAAAATATTGCGACTGAATAAAAAACAAGGTTTAATATGACTGATAAATTGAAATACAAAGACTTTACAGGGACCGTACATTTCTCTAATACAGATGATGTTTTCTTCGGTAAAATAGAAGGAATAAATGACTTAATGACTTTTGAGGCTGAAACAGTGACTAAGCTGAAAAAAGCCTTTATGGAGGCAGTTGAAGACTCCTTGGATTTATGTAAAGAAACTGGAAAAGAAGTATTCAAATCATTTAAAGGATCATTCAACATTCGATTAAATCCTGAATTACATTCTAAACTTTTTGAAAACGCAACTTTGGAAGGCAAAACATTAAACCAATACGTAAATGAAGCTTTGATTGATAAGTTGTCAAATGAAGATGGAAAGCCGACTTATAACATGCTATAATCAGGAAATCGCTCCTTCGTCGCATCTCCAGATGCATCCGTCCGTTCACTACCTACCTTTTGAGCTAAGCAATATCTTCAGCATGTACAAGATTCATATGTGATGCATATTTACACCAAACAAACATCTTGTAAAAATGAACAAACAAAGTATCACATTTACCACTCCAAATGATGAATGGCTAAAAGAAATGGTGGCAAACCAAGAGTATTCCAGTAAAAGTGAATTAGTTAATGACTTAATTCGACAAGCTAGAAAACAGCAAGTTCAAATTGATTGGATCAATCGTAAATTAGAAAAAGCTGAACAAAGTGGATTTACTAAAATGAACAAGGCGGAAATACTTAAAGAATCGAAGTCAAGATTAAATAGAGACACTACAAGCACAAATAGAAGGCAAAGTCAATTTTGAAACCTTCTTCAAAAAAGCAAAAATACATCGTAATGCACATATGATCAAAGGCGTCGTCTGTGGCTATAGAATCGAAGAAATCGAGGAGGAGTTTAAAACCTATAAGCTATGTAGACAAATGGAAAAGCTCATCGATGAACTAGCCAAAGGTCGTAAGATGGAGAAAATACTACGGCAGGAGAAAAAGTAAACTAGAGCTGTTGCATTTCGGCATGCCCATAGCAGCAGACAAAAGGACAAGAAGTGGATAATCTAAATCTCACGTATTCAATTGTAGCCTTCATTGTATCAATAGCTTTATGCCAATTAGCTTTTTACTTATTCGCAGAAAAGTACAATTTAAAAAAGGTAAGGACTTTCGCTTTCTTACTATTGCTTCTCAGTCACCTCTTTATTTTTCCTCAGTTCTTTTTTCCTAGCTCAAATATAAATGAGGCTCGTTGTGGTTCAGAATATCTAGGCACAATTCTCACATTTTGGATTATAGGTGGCGTTGCTACAATCTTGATTCATTGCAGCTATTATATTATAAAAGCAGTTCAGAAGGACGTAGGATTAGTTGGAGAAGACAATATCAACAAACCCTAATCAGTTAATTATCGTATGCAACACCTTAGCCATAAGGAACTAATGTGAACTCAAGACAACTTACAGAAAACAAAGTTATGAAACTCAAACTAGTCTTAATCTTAGGCGCTACCTTTATAGCCACCTCTGGCTTTAGTCAGTTTTCAATTGGAGCTGGTCTAGCAACTCCTATAGGTTCGCATGCTAGTACAAGTTACAACTCAGCCCAACTAGGCTATCAACTACAGGCCACTTGGGACAAATTCCTTGGTGGAAACTATGGCATTTCTTCTGGAGTCATTCTAGGAGAAAACCCAATAACAAAAAACACTTCTATATTTAAAGAAGGCTCTTGGACTTACTTAGCAATAGAAGCGGGCTTAGTGCTAGCTCCAGTTAAAAATCTCAAATTTAAAACTCTAATTACAGCTGGCAAATACAGAACACCAGATATTAGCTACACTTATCCAGACTTATCTGGAGGAGTAGTATTTACCAGAACAATTTTTAACCTAGGTTGTAATCTTAGAATTGAGTACAAGATGAACAAGTGGTTTGTAGGCACAAATTTTTTCTATTCAAAACCAGATTTCGACTTTAGCACCTTGGCTATAGAGGATCTCAATATTGAGAATATCAAATCCATTACAAATCTAGGATTGATAGTCGGTTACACCTTCTAAAATGTTTATACCTAATTACAAGTTAAGTAACAGCACTATAGAAGACATAATTAGAATTCATCATATTGGTGTCAATAGATTTAGAACAAGACAGGCTGATAAATATTTCAACGAACTCTTTACCTATTTTAATAGAATCGCAAATAATCCATATTCGTTCGAAGCAGCTGATCATATAAGAGATGGATATAGAAGATGTCCATGTGGTTCAGATACTATTTACTATCGCCTAATCAATGATGATGTAGAAATAATGGCGATAATTGGGAAGCAAGATTTTAATAAAGAACTGTGACATAAAATAAATACTGTAGGTGGCAAAGGCAGTAT
>CAKZVK010000155.1 GCA_937921825.1 uncultured Saprospiraceae bacterium | reverse complement strand
AACTCCAGCCTACGCCTGGTGGAAGAATTTGGCAATAAAAAAACCCTTGCATCAGTGATACAAGGGCCTTTATTTATTCTATTGTTACTACAACTAGCAACCGCAGTTGCTGCAAGCACATTTCTCGCAAGTACAAGATTTACAGTCTCCTGATTTACAAGGCTCACAGTTGCAAGTACATTTATTATCGTTTTTCATATTCTACGTTTTAGTTTAGTAAGTTATCATCATAACACTTTCCAAATCTAAATAAATTCCAGCATTTCCGTTAAAATATTCTGAAGAGGCACAGGCACTGATAATTGAGAAAGCAGATTGTGGGTCCTCCACTAGATTATTCACTCAGTTATATAGCTAGACAATTGGCATTATACCCTATCTTTGCATGATAATCAGCGCCATAAACATTATCTAATAATTTTATATGAGTAAGGTCAGAAAGATTGACATCAGTCAGAAAGGAGGGAAAGACCACCCATTAGCGGGCATGTATAAGGAGTACTTTTTGGATTATGCTTCTTATGTAATCTTAGAAAGAGCGGTACCAGCTATAGAGGATGGATTGAAACCAGTGCAGAGACGTTTGCTCCACAGTATGAAGCGGATAGATGATGGCAGATTCCATAAGGTGGCCAATGTCATCGGTCAGACGATGCAATTTCACCCACATGGAGATGCAGCCATAGGTGCGGCCCTGGTCAATCTAGGACAGAAAGATTTACTCATAGATACCCAAGGAAACTGGGGGGATTATAGAACTGGAGATTCTGCTGCTGCTTCGAGATATATAGAAGCAAGACTGACCAAGTTCGCAAATCATGTGGCTTTCAATCCACAGACTACTGACTGGCAACTGTCTTATGATGGTAGAAATAAGGAGCCGATCTCACTACCGATGAAGTTCCCAATGATCCTTGCGCAAGGAGTAGAAGGAATCGCTGTGGGACTGGCGACAAAGATCTTACCTCATAATTTCATAGAAATCGTCAAGGCCTCTATCAAGGTGCTCCAAGACAAGAGAGTCAAGATCTACCCTGACTTTCCTACTGGTGGACTCATAGATGTCAGAGAATATAACTCTGGCAAGAGAGGTGGCAAGGTAAAGGTCAGAGCCAAGCTAGAACTCAGAGACAAAAAGACCATCGCTATTACTGAGTTGCCCTATGGTGTCACAACACATTCTCTGATCGATAGCATCCTAAAAGCGAATGAAAAAGGCAAGATCCAAATAAAAAAGATCACAGACAATACCGCTGCAGATGTAGAAATCATACTAGAATTGCAATCTGGTGTATCTCCTGATGTGACGATGGATGCCTTGTATGCTTTTACAAACTGTGAAGTCTCTATCTCTCCTAATGCCGTAGTCATCATAGATAAGAAGCCGCACTTCCTAGGTGTAGAGGAGTTGCTCAAGATGTCTACAGAGAATACAAAGCAACTACTGAAGCTAGAGCTAGAGATCAAAAAGAAGGAACTAGAAGAGAAATGGCATAATGTCAGTCTAGAAAAGATCTTTATAGAAAACAGAATCTATAGAGATATAGAGGAAGCAGAATCTTATGAGCAAGCCCTCAAACTCATAGAAAAAGGTCTCAAGAAATATGTCCGTGTTCCTAAGGAAAAAGCTAAGAAAGCAGACAAGAGAATCAAGCTCAATAGAGGCATCACTCATGAAGATCTAGTGAGACTGTCTGAAATCAGAATCAAGAAAATATCCAAGTACAACAAGTTCAAAACTGAGGAGCAACTCAAAGCGATTATAGATGAGCTCAACCAAGTGAAGCATGATCTTAAGCACTTGACAGAGTTTGCTGTTGCTTACTTCGAGGATATTCTTGCTAAGTATGGCAAAGGAAGAGAACGAAAAACAGAGATAGCGACCTTTGAAACAATAAAGGCAGTAAGGGTTGTAGCTAAAAATGCGAAGCTCTATCTCAATAGAAAAGAGGGTTTCCTTGGGACTGGTCTCAAAAAAGAAGAGTTCATTACGGAATGTTCTGATATAGATAACATCATTGCTTTCACTAAGCAGGGGACTATGAAAGTGGTCAAGATTGGTGACAAGGTCTTCGTCGGAAAGAATGTCTTGCATGCAGATGTGTGGAAGAAAGGAGATGAACGGACCACCTACAACATGATCTATCTAGATGCTAAAACAGGCAAGGCTCTCGGAAAGAGATTCAATGTATCTGGTATCACTAGAGATAAAGAATACGATCTTACGACAGCCGCCAAGGGTAACAAAGTCTATTACTTCAGTGTCCAACCAAATGGTGAAACAGAGACTGTAGAAATCCAATTGACTGCGGCATGTAAGGCCCATAAGAAGAAATTTGAATTTGACTTCGCTGAGTTAGATATCAAGGGCAGAGGTTCTAAAGGAAACATTGTTACTAAATACCCTATCAGAAAAGTTACCCAGCTAGAAGTGGGCAGCTCTACCCTAGGCGCTATCAAGTTATGGATAGATAAGATCAGCGGTAGACTGAATCAAGAAGAAAGAGGCAAATTCATCGGCAAGTTTGATACTGGGGATTATTTGGTTTCTGTCTACAAGAATGGAACCTATAAGCTCACTGAGTTAGATCAAAACAAAAAGTACGACCCGACCAGTTTATTGGATATGGCTAAATTGACTGATGATACAGTCATCACTTGTGTCTACTATGCAGGAGAAAAGGGTTGGACTATGGTCAAAAGATTCCAAATCGAAACCAATACACTAGACCAAGCCTTTAAATTCATCACTGAGGGCAGTGGATCTAAGCTTTACTATGTCACTCTAGATGAGAATCCAGTAGTGAGATACTCCTATAAAAAGGATCGCGCTAAAAAGGAAGAAGTCCTAGAACTATCAGAATTCGTGGATATCAAAGGCTGGAAAGCCCTAGGAAACAAACTCGGAGACTACAAAATCCTCAAAATAGAGGATGCAGGACAGCATACTGACCCAGATGTAGAAATAATTACTGACGAAATAGAGACTTCTAAGCCAAAAGCACGTCAAAAGAAAGCTACAAAAGCGACACCTAAGCAGGCAGCTCCGAAAGCGAAGGCTGCTCTTAAGAAAAAAACAGCTGCAAAAGCGACTAAAAAGAAGCCTGCCGCAGCTAATAAAACATCAAAATCTAAAGCAAAGACCAAGAAGAAGCCTTCCAAAAATTCTGGAAAGTTAAGTCCTGGAGATACTATAGAGTTTGATTTCTAAGAATTGGGTAGCTTTCAAGGCATATAAATAAACTAACTAAACGAACTAGCATGTTATCTACTCTCGGATTTATGGGTCTTTCTGGCGCTGTTGTTTTCTGCGTAATCTACTATCTAGCAGAAAGAGGCGAAATCTAGGATACCCTAGAATTTAAGAATCAATCCCGCTACAATACTTCTACCAGCAGCATCAGCAAAATAACGCTGCCTATTCAGATAGTCTCTATACTTTACGTTCAAGAGATTATTAGCACTCATGTAGAATCTCAATCTATTCTTAGGAAGAATAAGATTACTAGAAAATCTAAAGCCCAATAGATAATAAGAATCTGGTGGAGCCACAAAATCCAAAGCTTCTACCCTACCATCTTGGCTCGTAACATATTTCACTTCAGCTTCTATTTCTGTGCCATCAAAAGTTAGCTTCGATAGATTCAAGGTATTGCCAATACTGTAGGTCAACCCTCCGAATAAAGTCGAGGTAGGAATATTAATCAAAGGGAGCTGCTTCGTTCTATCATTCCCTCGGATATAACTATAATTAATCTTCGCCACGGCGAACTCTCCTAATGAAAACTGCGAAGAAATATCTAACCCATAAATCTCTGCAGCCGTCTGCTCATACTGGAATACTGGAAAAGCCCCCCTGATAGTTAGTCTTAATTCTTCTTGAGGACTCAGCAGGATATAGTTTTGAAAGCTCTGATAGTAAGCCAGTGTACTCACAGACAGTTTAGAGCCTTTGATGATCTTGTATTCGAGAGTCGTTTTAAGAGCTCTTTCAGTTTCTAGACTGATGTCTCCTTCTTCTATACCACTGACGCCTTGATGCAGTCCATTACTATATAATTCATTGATAGCAGGATTACGCATAGCCAAGCCCGTATTCAAGACAAGTCTCTGTATATCTGAGAGCTTATACTCCAGCCCAAACATGGCATTAGCATTATGAAAGTTATTCGTATATCTAATGACCTCTACAGGCTGAGTTCGAGACAGGACGGCTACTCGCTGATGTTCATATTGGTAGTTAGCGCCTACCTGAGTATTTAGCTTATCTGCTTCTTTACTGAGGAGCAAAAACCAGCCAGATCGAGCTGCAAAATAATCAGGTATTAAAGGCAGTACCCCTGTCCCAGCGATATTAAAATTATTGACAAAGTTATTTTGGTTGCCCAGCTTCGTTCTCCACTTAGAGGCAATCGAGGTTGTATACTTTAGTTCCGTTGTATAACTATACTGTCTTAGATTCAAGGCAGGCCTTTCAGATAATCCTCCCCTACGGACGTCATATTCCTGCCTGTTATTGAGCTGGCCTGCGAGCACCAGTTCGATATTCTTATGCTCTTCGAAAAAATATTTTGCTTTCAGCTTGAGCAAATGATGATCGACGGCCTGCCTAGGCGCTTCTATAGCTTGACTGAATTCAGGCTCCGTAAAAAACGGCACCTCTCTAGAAAGAGCAGATTCTAGGTCCGTTAGATTTCCGATATGAGATCCTCTCAGGATACCTAGTTCTGCATTAAAGGTGCTCCCATAGAAATCTACAAACAATTTGTCATTCCAGCTCTTCTCTAACTGAAGTGCTAGATTTTTTTCTTTAGTT